>JAEZTA010000053.1 GCA_023443765.1 Bacteroidota bacterium
TCGGGAGGCGAATAGCAACTCACTTCGTTTTTTTCGTCTTCCAGGATATTGTACACCTTCGCCATTGAAGTTCCGGTCCGCTCGGTCATAAAAGGATATTTTAAATCCTGAATATTATAGTATTGAACAGCCCTTTCAAACCATATAGTTCCCGGTTTTGCCCTGTATATATCTTCCACGGTAACATAATCGTCATTCGACGGTAAGTATATGTTGAAATCCTCCGTGGTATATCTGAACGAAACGGTGTCAATCTTATTCGGAGAAACCACCTCCATGATTTTCCAGGAGGTATTATAAGACGAAGCGTTCCGGTCGTAGGCATAAATACCCGAACCTTTCAACGATACCCCGAACCGGTAAAAATAACCTTTATCATCCCAGATATTGAAAGCAGAAAGATCGGTATTGTTATTGGAGGTCGTTATTTTCACGGGGTCAAAGGGAATCGTCTCGATGACCGGGTCTTTATAATCCGATGAAGAGCCCCGGTTGAAGACGAATTTCCCCGAATTCGACAACAGTTTGTAATAATATACGTCCGGATACTCATCTTCGCCTCCTTCGGCAAGATACCTCAGATAGGCAAGGCGGTCGCGGTACTTCTTCCAACCGCCATTATTCATATAATAATGATCATCAGGCATATTGTTTATCTTGCGGCCCAGCGACGGTCCGAAGTCCAGGCTCCAACCCGAGCCTATTCCGTTGTTCAACTCATTCACCTTTAGTCCTTCGCCGTGATATTTTATCAAAAGGGGAATTTCAACATCCCCCTGCTTGATTGTATACAGGGGAATCTCTACCCCTACAAGACCATAGGCCAGATCGACCGGATGGTCAATGAACTTGATGATTTCCGCCGTCGTGGGCGGAATCACGGTAGGCGCAAAAGCCCCCGATTGAGAATAAGCCCCCGTGCCTGTCAGGCAGAGACCGATAAAAACGGCGATTTTCCTCATAGGTCAAGAATTTTACAGATACGACATATCAGTTAACATGGGAGTGTAAACTAACATGAAGCAGAGTGAGTTAGCTTCTTAACCAAAGATAACCTATTATTTTATCCGTTCGACAACGGTCACACCTTTCACCACAGAATATAAATCACTGATAATCAACAATATTTGAAATAAAAACATTAACGAAAACTTTCAAGGATTAAAAGGGAATTTTAAGATACAGGATTGGGTTGTTTTTGAGAGAATTCAAGAAAACACGAACAACCCCGTGGGCTTTCGAGATACATATCAATCTCAAAAACCCACAGGGTTGTTCATCAATTATAAACCGAATCCTCTACCGCTGTTTTGCGTTACTTCGGGGAATGAATCGGCTTGTGCAGGAAATGAATGAAAAAAACAGCGCGACAAGTATAAAATACGCGACTTTACCTATCTTTTTTCCAAAGTTGATAGCTATTCACAATGTTCTGCCAGACAATGTAGGCAGTTGGTGCGATCGAGGCGATCGGGTCGAGGAACGACTGGGCCATCCACACCGCCAGGACCGTGTTTTTCTGTCCCAGTGACTGGCCGCCCGCCGGAGCGTCGCCATAACGGCGGCCCAGCATGCGCCCCACTTTGAACTGCGCGAGGCAGATAACCAACGCAGCAAAGGCCAGCCACAATTCGGTCGAAAGCGAAGCGTCGTGCAGGTCGATAATAAAGGCCGTCGTGCGGCCGATGATAACCAGCAGCGAAGCCAGCCACATGTAAAACGAAATCTGGCTGTGGTCACCGACCCATTTCGCAGCCTTCGGAATGACCAGGCGGCAGAACTGCGCCGCAGCGAACG
Source organism: Bacteroidota bacterium (assembly GCA_023443765.1). Classification (GTDB taxonomy): domain Bacteria; phylum Bacteroidota; class Bacteroidia; order Bacteroidales; family Rikenellaceae; genus Alistipes. The sequence continues at coordinate 1,798 of JAEZTA010000053.1, forward strand.
GCATCACTAACAACGGCGCGATGCGGGCCAGAATCTGCGCAAAGGTGCATGCACCGGTCCCCGTGAAGGTCAGGATCACAGGGGCCAGCAGCGCAATAGCCATGTTGCAAAGGAGGCTGTAAGTGGCCATCGTGGCGACATTGGCCCCCAGCATGCCGCCGATAACCACCGCCGCCATCGCCACGGGGGCTAACACGCAGACCATCGCCCCCTGCGCCAGAATGTCATTCAACGGCCGCAGGAGAAGGAAAATCCCGATGCAGGCCACAACCTGAACCAGCAGCAGCCACAGGTGGAGCATCGAAGGCTTCATCTGGCTGGGTTTCACGCGGCAGAAGGTGACGAATAGCATCAGGAAGATCAGCGTCGGGGTGATCATCTGCCCCGTCCACTCCTCCAGCGCCGTAATCGGGCGGCACAATAACGCACCAACGATCATGGCCGACGGCATAGCGACGGTCTTCACATTGCGGTGCAGGTGCTCCAGCAGATGCATTTCAGGACAGCAACTCCTTGACCTTGGCCGAAATATCCTTGCCGTCGGCGCGGCCAGCGAGTTTCTTCGAAGCGATGCCCATCACCTTACCCATCTCCTTCATCGACGTAGCACCAGCCTCTGCGATGATGGCTTTCACCTCGGCGGCAAGTTCGTCGGCACTCAGCTGCTTAGGCAGGAACTCCTGAAAAACAGCCACCTGGGCCAGTTCTTCGGATGCCAGGTCGGGACGGTTCTGCTCGGTGAAAATCGTCGCCGAATCAGTCCCCTGCTTGGCGAGTTTCGAGATGATCTTCAGCACGTCGGCATCGGGCAGTTCTGCGATCTCCGGACCTGCGGTCTTCGCCTCGATGATGTATTTTTTCGCATTGCGCAGTGCGCTCAGGCGCACGGCGTCCTTGGCCTTCATGGCCTCCATGATTCCTTTCGAAATCTGTTGTTCCAACGACATAATCAATTTATTTAATTAAGATTAAACCCATTTTCAATTTGCAGGTCTGCGCGCCACGACAATCTCGTCGAAACGCGCCTGCGATGCCGTACCGCTAACCTTTTCCTTCGCAGGAAACCCGCGGTCGAAAGCCTCGGCGGCGGATTCTTCGATCTCGTAAGCCGCGTCCTCGACATAACGGCCCCGGACACCGGAAAGAGCGCCTTCGCTCAGTTCGCAGACATGCAGCGCCATGGCGTACATGTCGTCCGCAGTGCGAATACCCAACAATTCGGCCGGGACGAAGCCCTGGTACAGATAGTAGTCGGGATCGCCGCAGAGCAGCACAGCGCGGAATTCCATCTCCCGGGCCACTTCGCGGACGCGTTCGATCAGTTTGCCGCCAATGCCCTTGCGCTGGTACTCCGGCAGGACTGAAATAGGACCGAGTGTCAGGACTTCGTACTTCACGCCGTCGTCACCCTCGATGACCGCTTTCATACAAACGACATTGCCGACGATACGCCCGTCGCATTCGGCCACGATGTCCAGTTCGGGCACGAAAGCCGGGCTGTCGCGCATGACATGCAACAGGTAGTGCTCGTTGCAGCCAGGCGAGAAATGGTTCCAGAACGCTTCCCGCGTAACGTTTTCCGTTTCACGGTAATCGGCAGGCTGTTCGGCTCTCAGTTTTATATCCATCTTTAACAACTTATTTTCCAGTTAACAAAAAACGCAGTACGTCGCGCATCAGCCGGTCACGCTGCACCCCGTCGGGGATCGACTCGAACGGGAAGCCCGTCACGAAAGTCCGCCCTGCGGAATCGCAGGCCACGCCTGCCGTACGACCGTTGTCGTCGTAACGCATCACGGCGAAAGCTCCCACGCCCACGGGTTTCAAGGCATCGGCCTGCTCGACGATATAACGGTCGCGGCTGTATTCGGTATTGAACCGGTATTCGCCGCGCGAAAAGTCGGGATGCGAAGCCATAACCCGCACCCGTCCGCGGCCGGAAGCATGTCCGCCGTCGGAATCAAGGTGCATCACCTCGCGGGCAAAGGCACGGTCCTCGTCCGAAGCGCCTTCGGCCCAGAGGTCGGACGCCACGTAGCTGCCCGACGCAAAGAGCGTTCCGCCGTCGGCAAGGTAACGTCTCAGAACATTCTGCAACTCCTTCGGGAAGGCCCGGAAAGCCGGCTCAAAGACCCCGCGGCCCATCGTCGTCGTGCGCTGCTTGCCCAGGATCAGGTCGACAGCCGGGTAGTTTTCGAGCGGGACTTCGCCGCGCTCCACGGCTTTGGCCGATGCCGAACAGAAGGAATACCCCGCCGCTGCGATGGAACGACCATGCAGGGCCGGATAGTCGAAGGTATTGCCGCCGATCACGTCCGTCTCGTAGTCGCAGGCACAGGCTCCCAGAGCTAGGCTGTCGACATTGCAGCGCGCCTGCGCCAGATCGAAGACATGCTGTGCGCCGATGAACGAGATGTCCTGCCGGTCGGGAACGCCGCCGTCGAGGTCCGTGCGGAACCCGGCCAGCGAATCGGTCCGCTCCGAAAGCGGGCCGCTCACCCGGTCAAAACCGTTGACAATCAGCACGCGCCCCTTCTCGTCATGCATCCGGCAGGCGGACAGGGTTTCACCCGGAAAACTCTCGCCGCCCTCGTTAACGGCTGTAACCTTGTAGCTGTAAATGCGCCCCGGCTCCTGCGCAGTCAGCAGGCGGGGTTCGTCGACATAGCGGCCGTTGTCGAAACCGCTGCCGTCAATACGCGTGTAGACCACATAGCCCGTCGGCGCGGCGGTCATCTCCAGCGAATCCATCACGGGCGTCCACGAGAGCGCAACGTTGTCGCCGTCGGCAAATTCCACGGCAAAAGACTCCACAGGCAGCGGTTGTACTACATAAGGTAAATCGTATTGCGAGCTGATATAGCGCAAGATACCTTTATAAATCGCACGGCTCACGAAGAACTTGAACCGCGGGTCGCTGCCGTAGCGCATGTCGGCGAAATTCTGGTGCGACAGCAGTTCGAGCAGCATCGTCGGAACACTTGGGACACGCGCTTCGTAATAGGCCCGGTTCCACAGTCCGCGGCGGTTCCAGTCGGGTTCGTAGGCGCGGCGTATGTCCGAGACGATTTGCGTCATCACGAGGTCCGTCAGGTCGCGCGAACGGTAGCGGTCGGCCCCACCCTGGAATTTACCCTTGTTCTCGCGGGTATAGAAGATGCCCAGTGTGCCGATGATGCCGTCGCCGTCGCGTACACCCGCATCGGAGTGGAACGCCAATGCCATATCGACCGGAATATGCAGTCCCGTGGAGTCGGGCAGCCGCTCCGAACCGCCCATCAAGGCATTGACCCAGTGGGCACGCGACATGTAGTCGTCCTTGTAATCGTCCTTGTTGGCCTTCGGAGTGTAGACCTGTTCGCCGAAACCAGCCCATTGGAGCCAGTAGCGCGCGCCCTCGCAGAAGCGGGGATAACCGCTGGTCTCCTCGACGTATTCCACATCGGAGCGGCGCAGCGAGTCGCAGGGCGTGCGGGCGACGTTGCCATAACCACCGCCGATCTTCACGGCATCGGCCGAAACGATGCGTCCGGCCCGCCGCGAACGGTTGGAGAGGCTCACGACCTCCTGCCGGCCCGCCGCGAACGGAAAACGCCCCAGGTAAATCCACGTGCTGCCTCCCATCGTTTGATTGACGGCAAATTCGGTTTCGCCGCCGAGGTGGCGGACCGTATAGCGGGCATCGTCGGCACTTTCCGGAGTCGACTCGTAACTCACATAAACCGCATATTCGCCCCGTTCGGGAATCTCAGCAAGCCATCCGGCGCGGCTCGTGTCACCCTCGGCAACGGTGCGCGCACGACGCGTCGTACCCTCGCGGAAAGGATTTTCGCCCGTATGATAGACCTGCCGGAAGTGGGCGAAACCCGCGCCACCCGGCTCCCAGGTCCCTTGTTCGGCATACTGTTCCGCATTATCGTTGTCGGCCAGCACTTCGTGTTTCTGCACGTCGCGTTCGCGCGGCAACATCACATTGGCTCCGGCGTTTTCAAGCATCGGGACCAGGTACGGCAGCACGTAGCTCTGCGTATAGAGGTCCTCGCAGGTCTGCCAGAGCATCGAACGCTGCCACTTCCAGCGGTTTTCGGACTGGTCGAAATAGCGTCCGTGGCTCTGCCACAAAGCGATATGACGACCGGAAAGGCCCTGCGCAGGGGTTGCAGCGGCGGAAAGGCGCGTAACCAAAGGCCGCGCGGAGCGGTTGGTAAAGAGGGTTATCTTCTTCTTGTCGACGAGTTTACGCAACTGCGTGGCATTGCGACAGGCCAGCGGGACGAGTTCGGCGGCCTCGCGGTTGTCGGTGTAAAGTTCGATGTCCGCCTTGCGGAAATCACGCGGCAGCAAGGCCCGCACCGAGTCGCGCATAGCCCGCAGGTTATCCTCGCGGAAAGGATAGTAGGACAATCCCACCGAGGTATAAATCCGCACCCGGCCGCGCGAGGCTTTGATGGCCTGTATTTTCACATAGCCGCCCGAAACTTCGCGGGCGACGATGCGCGAAAGGGTCCGCCCGATCTCGGCGCGCGTCGCGGAGCCGATTTCGGCAGCGGAAACAGTACTTACAGCAAAGAGTAAGATAACAAGGTATAACAGTCTATTTTTCATTTCGTTTAGCAAACAATAGCATGCCGATCATCGTAAAGGCGGCATTGTAAATCAGGAGTTCGAATCCGATCTGGTAGCCCCAGGCTTCCAGCGCCCACCACTGCACCAGCGCACTCAACGCCGGGGCCGCGACGGCCACCAGCGGTATCCACCGGTCGCGGACCTTCAGGCGCGTGAACATACCGAAGGCGAACATGCCCAGAATCGGGCCGTAGGTATAGCTGGCGACCTTGTAGACCAGGTTGATAATGCTGTCGTTGGCCCAGTATTCGAAAGCCAGGATGACACCCGCCATAAGGAGGGCCATCACGATGTGAACCCCTTTGCGGATATGCGTGAGGCGGGTATCGCCATAACGTTTCGTCCCTTCGAGGATGTCCACCGTGAAGGAGGTCGTCAGGGCGGTCAAGGCCGATCCGGCAGCTGAATAAGTACTTGAGATAAGTCCCACAATAAACAGGATTCCAACGATAAGCGGCAATTCTCCTTCGACGGCGACGAGCGAAAAGACCTGATCGCTCTTGGCGGGCAGGGTCATCCCGTTGCGTTCCATGTAGAGGTACAGCAGCACACCCAGCACGAGGAACAGGAAGATCACGAAAATCTGGCTGACGGCAGTCAGCACGATGTTCTTCTGCGAATCACGCGGCGTAGCGCAACTCAGGTTGCGCTGCATCATATCCTGGTCGAGTCCGGTCATGGAGACCAGCAGGACGATGCCCGCGGCGAACATCTTCCAGAAATAGCGGTCCGAGGCAGGGTCGTCGAAGAAGAAAATCTGCGACATGGGCGAAGCGGAGACCTCACGCGCCGTCTCGACAAACGAAAGGTTCAGCCCCTGCATGATGAAGACGATCGACAAAACAAGGCTCGCGACGAGGCAGAAGGTCTTGAGCGTGTCGGTCCAGATGAGCGACTTGACGCCGCCCTGCTGCGTGTAAAGCCACACGAAAAGCATCGTTATCAGGGCATTGGCCCAGAACGGGAATCCGTAGTGCGAGAAGACCAGCAGTTGCATCACGGCGCAGACCACATAGATACGCAGCGCAGCGCCCAGCATCTTCGAGATGAAAAAGAACCACGCCCCGGTGCGGTGGGACGAGACGCCGAAGCGGTCGTCGAGGTATTCGTAGAGCGAAACCACCTTCAGGCGGTAGAACATGGGGATCAAGACGAAAGCCACGATCATCTGCCCTACTGTAAAGCCTGCGACCATCTGCATGTAGGAAAACGAGTCGACGGCGACCGAACCGGGAACCGAGATGAAGGTGACGCCCGACATCGCGGCGCCGATCATGGCGAAGGCTGCCATATACCACGGGGTACGGCGGTTGCCAGTGAAGAAGCCGGCATTGTCGGCACGGCGGCCCGAGGCCCACGCGACAGCGAACAGGACGGCTATATAGCCCAGAACAGTAACGATAACGGCAGCAGGAGTCATGGATGCGTATTTGGATTCAATTTACAAAGATACGAATAAACGAGGGCAAAAGCAAGCTTGCTTTTGCCGAGCGAAAATATCTTCGACGAAGTCAAAGGTACAAAAAAGATAGACACCGCGGCGAGCTAGGCAGGATTTTATAAACCCGAAACCGGGATACGGAAGATTGTATGTTTTATTGGATTTCTGGAAAAAATAGCTAATTTTGTTCTTAACTAAAACAATAAACCCTAACGATATGGCATTTTTCAAAGAATTCAAGGAGTTCGCCCTCAAAGGCAACGTAATGGACATGGCCGTCGGTGTGATCATCGGCGGTGCGTTCGGCAAAATCGTATCGTCGCTCGTGAACGACATCCTGATGCCGCCGATCGGCGCACTGATCGGTAATACCGACTTTTCGCAGCTGAAACTCGACATTTCGAAAGTTCGCGATGTTACGTCGAGCGCCATGCAATCCGTCGAAGGTATGGTAGCCGGAGGCAGTACGACGCAGGCTGCCGCAGCAGAACCGATCTACTGGAACTATGGTGCATTCATCCAGCAGTGTGTAGATTTCACGATTCTGGCCCTCTGCGTATTCCTGATGGTCAAGCTGATGAACCGGCTGATGCAAAAGAAGGAAGTAGCTCCGGCCCCGGCTCCCGAACCGCCCGTACCGACCAAGGAAGAGTTGCTGCTCATGGAAATCCGCGACCTGCTGAAAGAGCAGAAGAAATAAGCGGGGTAACACACGAAACGAAAAGTCCGGCCTTGTTGGTCGGACTTTTTATTATAGCACTACTCCTTTTTGTGGGTATATTCCTGCAGGACATAGGTGGTGAAAATCGGGAAGAACATCATACCCAGTGACGGGAGCAGCACGCAGAAGACCTTGCCGACGGCCGTTACGGGGAAAATCTCGGCTCCGACGGTCGTGACGTTCATCCATGCCCACCAAAGCGCATTGCCGAAGCCATGGAGTTTGGGATTGACAAGCACTTCGTAGTCGTAGAAAACAAGTCCGGAAATATAGGTGAAGACCACGACGGTGAAGATATAGGCCACAAAGAGCCTCCGCATTTTGTTTTTCGAGACCAGCCATCGCACGACGATCACCATGGCCAGAAAAGCCCGCAGCAGCGGCATCAGGCCCACGAGTATACCCCAGTCGTGGGTCATGTCGGCGCCGCTCCACGCCAGGATATTGAGGTAAGGAATGGAAATCAGCAGGAAGGGCAGGTTGTGCCAGAAGAAACGGTTGCGGCGTTCGGCAGCGGCCCAGCGGACGAAAAAATCGCACAGGAAAATCACGCAGACGATGAACTGGATGGTGAGGTAGGCGGAAGAGATGTGGATGTGGTCGCCCGCGATGATCTCCCACGAAACAGCCGTGATGAGCACCAGTCCGGCAATGAGTTTGATGACGCCGAGCGTATTGCGGATTCCGGCGCGTGCCGGTTCGGAAAGGGACATAGATTTCTGTTTTTCCGTAGCGCGTTCAAAATCAATGCCACAGCCCGGGAGGATAAATTTTACAACGATTTTTTGCCGAAAGATTTTGCACGATTGAAAATTTCTATTACCTTTGCACTCGCTTTTAGCAATGGCGGGTTAGCTCAGCTGGTTAGAGCGCATGATTCATAATCATGAGGTCCCGAGTTCAAGTCTCGGACCCGCTACCAATTCAAAACGGAGGTCTTTCGATCTCCGTTTTTTTATTTCCGGGGATCTGGCTAAAATGTATAGTTACAAAAAATGCACTGAGTATGGAAACAAAAACAATACTGGCAGCTTGCGCCACAGCTGCCGCAACACTGGTTCTCACAGGCTGTTCCGAAGGATTCAGCACTGCAGAGAAGGAGATCATCAATACCGGAGGCGGGGATATTATGCGCGTGCTGACCATCGGAAATGAGGCCGATTCGCTGGTCCTGCGCCGGAACGCCGCACCGATGACGGCGGAGATGCTCCGAACGGACGACTATGCAACCCTGCGGCGCAGGATGCTCGCGACGGTGCAGGACACGCTGAATACGGGTGTGGGGATTGCCGCCCCGCAGGTGGGTATTCTCCGGCGGATAATTGCCGTACAGCGGTTCGACAAACCCGGCGAGCCGTTCGAATTTTACATCAACCCGGAGATCGTCGAATACTCAGCCGAAACCGCCCCGGGACGGGAGGGATGCCTCTCCATTCCGGGACTATACGGCACCATAAAACGGGCGCAGCAGATCAGCCTGCGCTACCGCGACGAACAGTTTGCCGAAAAGACGGAGACGATCAGCGGATTCACCGCCGTCATCTTCCAGCACGAAGCGGACCATCTGGACGGCGTTCTCTACATCGACCGGATGGAGGGAGAGCCTATGCAAGAGGAGTAACCGGGCGACATATCAGACCAGTTCGCGGAGGTGTTTCAGGTTGCTTTTAGCCGTAGCGACGACCTCGTCGGCCCGGCCCGAAAGGATCAGCCGGGTCATGGCCAGCGCAAAGCCCTTCATCTGCGCGAACTCGACCTTCGGGGGCATAGCCAGTGCATTGGGATCTGTCTGGACACTTACCAGGACTGGCCCCGGGGTATCGAAAGCCTCGGTCAGCACCTCTTCCGCACGGTCGGGATCGTCCACCGTAAATCCCCGGATGCCCATTGCCCGGGCAATCATCTCGAAATCGGGATTGCACATATCGGTCTGCCAGTCGGGAAGCCCGGCGACCTCCATTTCCAGTTTTACCATGCCCAGCGAACGGTTGTTGAAGACGACGATCTTCACCGGCAGTTTATACTCCACGATCGTCGCCAGGTCGCCCAGCAACATCGTAAGTCCCCCGTCGCCACACAACGCCACGACCTCCTGGCCGGGGCGTGCGAGGGCTGCACCAATAGCCATCGGGAGGGCATTGGCCATTGAGCCGTGGTTGAACGACCCCAACATCCGGCGGCGCCCCGTGGCGCGCAGGTAGCGCGCTCCCCAGACACAGCACATCCCCGTGTCGACCGTGAAGATTGCGCTGTCGGAGGCCAGCGAGTCGATCAGCGTCGCCACGTATTCGGGAGCGATATTCCCCTCACTACCCCGCTTTGAGGCCACGACGGCCATCGTATCGCACAAGGCGCGGTAAGTTTTCAGTTGACGGTCGAGGAACGAACTGTCGGAATGCTCCTGCAACATCGGGATCAGGGCTTGCAGGGTGTCCTTCACATCGCCGGCCAGCCCCAGTTCGACGCGGGCCCGGCGGCCGATGCGCTCGGGACGAAGGTCGACCTGCGCGATGCGGCACTCCTGCGGCAGGAAACAGTCGTAGGGGAAATCCGTACCCAGCAACAGCAGTAAATCCGATTCGTGCATGGCGGTATAGGCCGAAGGAAGGCCCAGCAGACCGGTCATGCCGATCTCGTAGGGATTGTCGTACTGCACCTCCATTTTCGCCTTGAACGTATAGGCTACAGGGGCTTTGAGCAGCGCGGCGAGCCGCACGACCTCGTCGTGGGCTTCGCGGGCGCCGATGCCGCAGAAGATCGTGATGCGTTCGGCCGAGCCGATCATTTCGGCCAGTTGGCGGAGTTCGCCGTCGAGCGGGCGGTAGATGCTGTGCGACGGGAGGGGTCCGGAGGCTCCGGGGCTTTCGACGCAGGGGCTGGCGGCCACGTCGCCCGGGAGACCCACCACAGCGACTTCGCGCTTGTGGACGGCGTGCTGCAACGCGGCAGGCAGCATTCGCGCAAACTGAGCCGAAGTGACGGCCATCTGATTATAACCGCTGCAATCATCGAAGAGGCGGATCGGGCTGGTCTCCTGGAAATAGCCCGTGCCGAACTGGTCGGAAGGACAGGTCGAGGCGATGGCCAGCACCGAGCAGTTGCTCCGGTGGGCGTCATAGAGCCCGTTGATCAGGTGGACGTGCCCCGGGCCGCTGCTGCCTGCACAGCAGGCGATGCCGTTGAGTTCGGCCTCGGCAGCGGCGGCGAAGGCCCCGCTCTCCTCGTGGCGCATATGGATCCACCGGACGGTTCCGGCACGGCGCACGGCGTCGTTGACTTCGTTCAGGCTGTCGCCCGTAACGGCATAGATATGGCGGATGCCCGCCCGGCAAATCGTTTCGACCAGTTGATCGGCTACTTTCTTTCCCATAATGTTTGGATTTTTCGAAGGTTTGGATTTTTCGGACGGGGAGGTTCAAGATCGGTGCCACACCCCCGAATAAAAAGTTCCGTCCGCAGCACGTTCAGGCGCTGCGGACGGAATCGGATTCGTTGACGATGTATCGTGCTATTCGATCTCCACCAGGACAGCGTCGGTGGCGACGGTTTCTCCGGGATGAACCAGGATTTGCTTTACCTTACCGGCAAAATCGGTCGTAATGGCATTTTCCATCTTCATCGCTTCGAGGATCGCAACCTCGTCGCCGACCTTGACCTGGTCGCCGACCTTCACCTTGAACTCGATAACGCGGCCCGGCAGCGGAGCCGTCACGGTATTGCCCGTGATCACGGCCTTTGCCTCTTCAACGGGCTTATCCTCGACTTTCACAGCGGGTTCAGCGGGCTTCGAAGCCTCGTATGCCTTCACCTTCATATCGGTGAGGAACGTCTTGGCAACCGCCGGGAAAAGTTCCAGCAACAGCACTTCTTTCTCGTTGGCGGCAAGTTTCACGCCTCCGGCCTCGGGCAACTCGGGATTGGGCTGCATCTGGTATTTCGAGGTATCGTAGGGAGTTTCCTCGCGCACGCCGCAAATCTTGAAACGGAATTCGGGGTCGATCTTCACAGGCGTTTTGCCGTACTCGCCCTTCACGAGGCCCACGAACTGCGAACTCTTATTGGTGTACATCGGGCGTCCGGCCTTCTCGTCGAGGGCGCAGTTGACAGCCTGCGCACCCACGATCTGCGAGGTGGGCGTCACCAGCGGCGGCAAACCTGCGGAGAGGCGCACCGAAGGAATCAACTCCATGGCGCGGGGCAGAATCTCCTCGGCCTTGAGCTGCTTGAGCTGGGCGACCATGTTCGAGTACATACCGCCCGGGATTTCGGCCTTCTGGACCAGTTCGTTCGGGGCCGGGAAGCCGAAGTAGGCTTCGATCTTACGGCAGGCGTCGATCGTGCCAGCCTCGTCGTCGCGCTGGGCAGCGGCGATCGCCTTGTCGAACAGGGCGTCGGTCTCAGCGGGCAGCGTATCGGTCAGCGGATTGAACGCCTTCGGTTCGGGTTTGTCGGCCCCGAAGACCGAAATGTTCAGTTCCCTGCGGATGTCGCGCAGCTGGGTATTGATCTTGGCGACAGCCTCCATATTCACGCCCATGTCGATGCCCAGTTTCTTGCAGAAAATGTGGATCAGCTCGATGGCCGGAGCTCCCGTACCTTCGGCGAAATACCAGCAGTTGGTATCCACAACATCGGCTCCGGCGATGATGGCTGAAAGCACCGATGCCAGTCCGTAGCCCGGGGTGCAGTGGGTATGGAAATCGACAGGAATCGAAATGTTCTTTTTCAGCAGGCGCACGAGCGTAGCCACGCGGCGCGGCGGAATGAGGCCCGACATGTCCTTGATGGTGATCATATCGGCACCCAGATCAGCCATCTGCCTGGCCTTGTCGAGGAAGTAGGCGTCGGTGAAGACCGGCTTGGGATTCGACTTGCCCGTCAGCTTGGCCCAGAAGCCCAGTTCGGGGTATTTTGGATCGACCGTGTAGCAAACCGCACAGTCGGCGATG
>JAEZTA010000007.1 GCA_023443765.1 Bacteroidota bacterium
GGCCGCAACCGTGCGCGCCCAGTATCCCAGCGTGGCGCGAAACCCGAGCGATTTCAGCAGTTCCAATCCGAACAGAAGCTGCCATTTCGCCAGTTCCCAGTAGTGAGAACGATGGCTGAAAGCGTCATCGAACCACCTCCGGATGTCAGCCACCTGATCCTCATAACGCACTTTAGCCTGAATATCCGAGAAGTGACTGCTGCTATCGTTCAATGCTCGATAACCCGCAAACACACAATCCGTAAAATGAATCCGGGCGTGCGCCGCACACCAGAACCACATGGTGTAATCGTCCAGCGGCCAGTTTTTTTCGAGCGGGCGGATTTCGGAGTAATAACTCTTCACCAAATCGGCACGCACCAGCGCCGTACAATTCGGGACCGTGTTGTACTGCATCAGTTCATCAAAAGTCACGTGTGCCTCACCTGCCGGGAAAAGCTCTTTCACCCGATGCTCCGTCTCAAGCCAGAAAAGCGATCGGCTGTAACACATCCCACAACCGGGGTCCGATTCCAGAATGCCCACCTGCGTTTCCAACTTCCGCGTGTTTATCCACCAGTCGTCACCGTCGCACATCGCAATATAGCGGCCTCGACATGCTTCGATGATCCGCTTATAGTTGGCCCGCATACCGACATTCTCCGGTGAGGTTATCAGCCGGACACGACCGGGATATTTCTCCACATAACGCTGACAAATCTCCCTCGTGCGGTCTTTGCTGCAATCCTCGCCCACTACCAGTTCCACATCGAACGAAGTCTGCTGCGCCAATACGCTTTCGATCGCCTGCGCGATATATTCTTCCTGGTTGTAGGCCGTTATGCAGACCGACACCAGCGGCGAAGGATTCGTCATATGTTTATAGTTTTGTCAGTTTGGCAAATTTGGCCAGCAGCGTCTTTTCGCCCGCATTGTCGAAGGCCACCACCAGTTTGTGGTCCGTGGCGAGGGTTTCGATGCGCTGCACGATGCCCACGCCGAACATCGGGTGCTCGACGCGCTGCCCCACGACGTACTCGCCGCTCACGGGAGCCGGATTTCCGGAGGCAAGTCCCCCGTCCATCACCTGCCGTACGCCCACACGGCGCATGCCGTCGGTCGAGGGACGCGGCGTCTGCACAATTGCCGGATCGGGAGCCCCCGCCGGGCGCTGGGGCTGGGTAGCCCGCGCAAAACGACGCGCAGGGCCCGATTCACCGTCTGCCGGGCGGCCGAAATTACCACCGTTACCGGAACCGCTGCGGCCTCCATAACCGCCCGAATTTCCGCTGCCGCCGAAGCGTCCCCCACCCTGCTGTTTCTGCTGGAAGCGGTAGTCGAAGCGACGGCGCAGTTCGTCGATGGCCGAAGCGCCTTCGCCTCCGTCGGTCTGGCGCCGCGGACGCTCCTCGGCAAAGTCGCTGTCCGACTCGATGTACCTGGGGTCGATCTCGCGCAGGAAGCAACTCGGACGCGAAAACTCCATGTTGCCCCACTTGAAACGCATCTCGGCATAGGAGATCGTCGCCGAAACCTTGGCGCGGGTCAGGGCCACGTAGAACAGGCGCCGCTCCTCCTCGATGCCGTCGGGCGACTCGGAGGCCCGCTGCGAGGGGAAGAGGTTCTCCTCCAGGCCCACGATATATACATATTTATATTCAAGCCCCTTGGCCGAATGAACCGTCATCAACGTCACCTTGTTCTTGTCCTCGGGATCGTCCTTGTCCATGTCGGTCATCAGCATCACGTTCTGCAACCACTCCTCGATCGAAGCCTCCTCCTCTTCGGGACGTTCGCCGTTGCGGATTTCCGCGTCGCGCTGCTCCTTGAACAGCTGCATCGAGTTCAGGAGCTCCTCGATATTGTCCAGCGCCGAAGTAGCTTCGGGCGTATTTTCAGCCCGGTAGGCCGCAATGATGCCCGATCGCGAAGCGATCTCCAGTCCGAAGTCGTAAAGTCCCTTGTCGCTGCGGGCCAGCGACATCGCACGGATCATCGCCACGAAATCCGTCACCTTGCGGGCGATGGTCTTCTGTATGGGATCCGTCGTCGGTTCGGCGACCAGCGTATCGACCGCCTCCCACATCGAAACGCCCCGCTCGGCCGCCAGCTGCGCGATGCGCTGCACGGTCGTGTCACCGATACCGCGCGCAGGATAGTTCACAATACGCTTGAACGCCTCGTCGTCGCGGGGATTGATCACCAGCCGGATATACGCCATCATGTCGCGGATCTCCTTGTGGTCGTAGAACGACGAACCTTTGTAAATCCGGTAGGGAATGCCCCGGCGGCGGAGGTTGTCCTCCAGCACGGCCGACTGGTTGTTCGTCCGGTAAAGGATCACCACCTCCGACCACAGGTCGTCCGCCGCACGGACTTTGTCGCGCAGGTCCGTAACGACCATCTCAGCCTCCTCGCGGTCGGTATAAGCCTTCAGGATGCGGATTTTGTCGCCCACGTCGCCCTCCGAAAAGCAATGCTTCTCCATGCGCTTCGAGTTGCGGACGATCACCGAGTTGGCCGCGTCGACAATCGTACGCGTCGAACGGTAGTTCTGTTCCAGTTTGAAGACCATCGCATCGGGATAATCCTTCTTGAAGGAGAGAATATTCTCGATCTTGGCCCCGCGGAACGAGTAGATCGACTGCGCATCGTCGCCCACGACGCAGACCTTCGAGTGCGTCTGCGACAGACGGCGGATGATCGTGTACTGCGCATAGTTGGTGTCCTGATACTCGTCGACGAGGATGTATTTGAATTGCTCCTGATAGCGGGCCAGCACCTCGGGGCAATCCCTCAGCAGGATGTTGGTCTGCAACAGCAGATCGTCGAAGTCCATCGCGCCGTTGCGCTTGCAGCGCATGCAGTAGATGTTGTAGATGTTGCCGAACTCGGGAATCTGCGCCTGCCGGTCCTCGGCGGCACAGGTCGAATTGGCCAGGTAGGCGCCCGGCGTCACGAGGCAGTTCTTGGCGTAGGAGATACGCGAAGCCAGCACGTTGGGCTTGTACTTCTCGTCCGGAAGGTTCAGTTCGCGGACGATCGTCTTGATCAGGTTCTTGCAGTCATTGGGTTCGTAGATCGTGAACGAGTCGGTGAAGCCGATCAGCTGGGCGTTCTCCCGCAGGATGCGCGAAAACACCGAGTGAAACGTACCCATACGGATATAACGGCTGCGGTTGTCAGGCAGCATTTGCGCGATGCGCTCACGCATCTGCTCGGCGGCCTTGTTCGTAAAGGTCAGCGCCAGAATGTTCCAGGGCTTTATGCCCTGTTCGATCATATATGCAATGCGGGAGGTCAGCACGCGCGTCTTGCCCGACCCGGCGCCGGCGATGATGAGCGACGGCGAGTCGTAATTGACCACGGCATCCCGCTGGGCGGGGTTCAAACCCTGTAATATCGGAGATTCTTTGGATTCCATGACTGCAAAGTTAATAAGATTTAAGAAAGAATTTTTGAAAGAAAATAATAT
>JAEZTA010000088.1 GCA_023443765.1 Bacteroidota bacterium
TCGCGAAGATCCTCCGAGGCAAGAACAAGCCCAGCTACACACCCCACGTCGACTGTGGTGACTACGTCATCGTCATCAACGCGGAGAAGGTGAAGCTCACGGGCAACAAAATGACCGACAAGGTCTACACGCGTCACACCGGATACCCCGGCGGCCAGCGTTTCGCTACGCCTGCCGACTATCTGGCGAAGAAACCGACCTTCCTCATCGAGAAGGCCGTCAAAGGCATGCTGCCCAAGACCCGTCTGGGCGACAAGCTGCTGTCGAACCTGAAGGTCTATGCCGGCGCAGAGCATCCCCACGCCGCACAGAACCCGAAGACTATTAAATTAAACGAGATTAAGTAAGAGTTATGGAAGTTGTAAACACCGTAGGTCGTCGTAAGGCCGCTGTGGCTCGCGTATACGTGAAGCCGGGCAAGGGTCAGATTACAATCAACCGCAAAGCGCTTGAAGTTTACTTCCCGCTCGAAATTCTTCAGTACCAGGTGAAGCAGCCCCTGCTGGCTACCAACACCGCTGAGAATTACGACATCGTCATCAACCTCGATGGCGGTGGCATCACGGGACAGGCTTCGGCCGCTCGTCTGGGCATCGCACGCGCACTGTGCGAAATCGACGCGGAGATGCGTCCGGTGCTGAAGAAGGCTGGATTCCTCACGCGCGATTCCCGCGAGGTTGAGCGTAAGAAGCCCGGTCAGCCCGGAGCACGTCGCAAGTTCCAGTTCAGCAAGCGTTAATACGCACGACCGGAATTTCGGCAACGCACGGCGTCGGTTTACAAACCCAGCGGACTACCTATATATTATATATCGCGTATTACCGCCCGGTTGCCACGCCGCGGAAAACTTCCCGGGACCGGCCAGGCCGCTACCCGGAAAGTTGAAGGAAAGAGAATTAAAATTAATCAACGAATTGAATTAAAATGTCACGTACAGATTTTAATACATTACTGGAAGCCGGTGCGCACTTCGGTCACCTGAAGCGCAAATGGAACCCTAAAATGGCTCCTTACATCTTCATGGAGAAGAACGGCATCCACATCATCGACCTGCACAAAACCGTGCTGAAGATCGATGAGGCTGCTGCAGCCATCAAGCAGATCGCCAAGAGCGGTCGCCGCGTGCTGTTCGTAGCCACCAAGAAACAAGCCAAGGATATTGTTGCCGAAAAGGTGGCATCCGTCGGTATGCCTTACGTCACTGAGCGTTGGGCCGGCGGTATGCTGACAAACTTCCCCACCATACGTAAAGCCGTCAAGAAAATGTCAACCATCGACAAGATGGCGACCGACGGTACGTTCGATAATTTCTCCAAGCGTGAGAAACTCCAGATTTCCCGCCAGCGTGCGAAACTGGAGAAGAACCTCGGCTCGATTGCCGACCTGACGCGTCTTCCGGCTGCCCTGTTTGTCGTAGACGTTCAGAAGGAGTCCAACGCCGTGAAAGAGGCCAAGCGCCTCAGCATCCCCGTATTTGCAATGGTAGACACTTGTTGTGATCCGACCGACATTGATTACGTTATCCCTGCAAATGACGATGCTACCAAGTCGATCGCTGTGGTTCTTGATGCCATGTGCGCCGCTATCACGGAAGGAACCGAGGAGCGCAAGCTTGAGAAGGAGAAAGAAGCACAGGAGGCAGACGCCGAAGGTGCAGCCGTTAAGAAGGAGGGCAAGCCCCGCATCAAGAAAGCCGTGAGGGCTTCGGTTGATGCTCAGGAAGCTGCCGTGGCAGAGGTTGTAGCCGCTGTCGAGACTCCGTTTGAGGAGCCCGCTGCCGAGGTGGCAGAGGTAGCCGAAGCAGTTGCTGAGGTAGCTGAGAAAACGGCAGAATAATTGTATTTACTTTAAGAGAAAGGACAAAATTATGGAAATCAAAGCTGCTGATGTAATGAAGCTCCGCAAGATGACCGGTGCTGGTATGATGGACTGCAAGAATGCCCTCATCGAGGCCGAAGGTGATTTCGCACGTGCTCAGGACATTATCCGCGAGAAGGGTAAGCTCATCGTCGCCAAGCGCGCCGACCGCACCGCTACCGAGGGTGTTGTCGTAACGAAGATCGTAGGCCAGAAGGCTTACATCCTCTGCCTGGCTTGCGAGACCGACTTCGTAGCTCAGAACGCCGAGTATACTGCTTCGGCTGAGGCTATGCTGGAGGTTGCCGTGAAGAACGACGCTGCCGATTTCGACGCGCTGATGGCTTCGAAGAACGCCGAAGGCCGCACCGTCGAGGAGATGGTGACCGAGAAATCGGGCCAGACGGGTGAGAAGATCGAACTGGCTTACTATGCCCGTATCGAGGCTCCCTACTGCGCTGCCTACGTGCACTTCAACAAGAAGCTCGGCACGATCCTGGGTTTCAACAAGGAGATTCCCGCCGAGGTTGCCCACACCGTAACCATGCAGGCTACGGCTATGGCTCCCGTCTCGATCTCGGAGGCTGACTGCCCCGCAGAGGTCGTTGAGCACGAGCGTAAGATCGCCATTGAGGCCATGAAGCAGGACCCCAAGAACGCCAACAAGCCCGATGCTATCCTTGAGAAGATCGCCGAGGGTAAGATGCGTAAGTTCTTCGAGGAGAACACGCTGCTGGCTCAGCCGGTGGTAGGCGAGAAGGAAACGATCGCCGAGTTGATTCACAAGGCTGACAAGGAAGCTACGGTTATTGCTTACAAGCGTTTCGCGCTGGGCGAATAGTTTTCGATTTTAGAGTGCATCTTTGCACTTGCTCTTGCGTAGCACGAATGGGACGTACTTCGGTACTACCCATCCGTGCTACGCTTCGTTTAAGCACAAACCGGCTTCTCTAAAATCAAAA
>JAEZTA010000105.1 GCA_023443765.1 Bacteroidota bacterium
CGCAGGGACCGACCTCCGGTACAAAGACCTGGAGGGGAATTACTATATCTACCGCGCGCCGAAACCGCCGGTAACCACCGCCCCCGGGCCTCAGCCCGCAGTGAAACAACCGGCCCCCACGCCCATACCCGTGCCTGACCCTGCCCCGGCAGTGCTTACGACGCCCCACGCATCCGTTCTGACCACTCCCGTCACACTCTCCTCCGGCCTGCCGGAAGTCCCTTTCGTACGGCCGGAGCCCATCCGGATTCCCGTGCGGACCAATATCCTCCCAACACCCCTGCCCGTTGCAAAATGGGCCGTAAAAACCAACCTGCTCTACGACGCCACCGCGACGTTCAACCTGGGCACGGAGTTCGCCGTCGGCCGGAAATGGACGCTCGACGTATCGGGCAACTACAACCCGTGGACCTTCTCCGAAAACCGAAAAATGAAACACTGGTTCGTGCAGCCCGAAGCCCGTTGGTGGAGCTGCACGCGTTTCTCGGGCCATTTCGTAGGCGTCCATGCGCATGCCGGGGGTTACAACTGGGGAGGAATGCTGCCCTGGGGATTCAACTCGGGCCGGATGTTCGGATCGGTTGAAAATAAAAACATACAAAGCCACCGTTACCAGGGCTGGTTTGCCGGTGCGGGCGTCAGCTACGGCTACCACTGGGTGCTGGGCAACCGCTGGGGACTCGAAGCCACCGTGGGCGTGGGATACGTCTACCTCGACTACGACAAATACCCGTGCGCGCGGTGCGGCCGGAAGATCGGCAGCGAAACAAAGCACTATTTCGGCCCCACCAAAGCGGGAATATCCCTGGTCTATATCCTGAAATAGGCCATTCCGGAGCGGAAATTAAAAAAATATCCGGAATTTCTTGGGACAAAATCAAATACCGCATCTCTATTACTACGAAGACGCAACTCTCAACGAATTATCATACGACCGTTATGCCGCATTTATCAGGACCATTGCGGCGGTTTACAACGAAAGTAACGCAATACGCCGTATTGCGCTGCCGGCTCGAAACGGGCATTCGGGAATAATATTCCCCTTTGCAGCGGGCCGGGCCTTTCGGGCGACCGGTCCGGTTGGGAAAAGTCTGCCACAGAGGACAGAACAACTAAACTGAAAAAGATGAAAAAAGCATTTACGCTGATTCTTATGACGATATGTCTCGGAATACCGGGTTCGTACGCTCAAAAGGTAGCCGTGAAGACCAACCTGCTCTACGACGCGACTTCGACGTTCAACCTGGGCGCGGAGGTTGGTCTCAGCCGGAACTGGACGCTCGACGTATCGGGCAACTACAATCCGTGGACTTTTTCGGAGAACCGCAAGATGAAGCACTGGCTCGTGCAGCCCGAGGTCCGCTGGTGGAGTTGCACCCGTTTCTCGGGCCATTTCCTGGGCCTGCACGCTCTCGGCGGCGGCTACAACTGGGGCGGGATGCTGCCCTGGGGATTCAACTCGGGTAAGATGTTCGGGTCGGTCAAAAACGAAAACATCCAGAACCACCGCTACGAAGGCTGGCTCGTGGGCGCCGGCGTCAGCTACGGCTACCACTGGGTGCTGGGCAACCGCTGGGGGCTCGAAGCCACCGTGGGCGTCGGTTACGCATACCTCGATTACGACAAATACCCGTGTGCGAAATGCGGCCGGAAGATCGGCAGCGAATCGAAGCACTATTTCGGCCCCACCAAAGCGGGCATCACCCTGATATTCATGATCAAATAATAACCGAGACTACGCTATGAAGAGAATATATACGATTTTATTTCCGCTTAGCCTGGCCCTCACAGGGCCGGCGTTGGAAAGTGTGGCTCAGAACAGTCCGGTCCGCCAGGGCAGCATCATCGTACAGATGAACGAACTCGCCCAGCGCGGCGATTCGCTCTACGTCGACATGTCCGTGACGACCGAGGGGCGCAACGTGCCCTCGCGCATGAGCGCGGATTTCACCCCGGTGCTCGTCGCCGACGGACAGTCGCTCGCCCTGCCCGGGATCGAAATCAAGGGCCGCAACAACTATAAGAACTTCCGCCGCTCGCAGGCGCTGATGAGCCAAAAGGAGCGCCGGGCCTATGCTTCGGCAGCGCCTTACCTCGTCGTGCCCGACTACAAGGGCGGCCGGCAGATCGACTACCGCCTCGCGATACCTTACGAGTCGTGGATGTCCTCGGCGCGCCTCAATCTCCAGAAAAGCGACTGCGGATGCGGCCAATCCAACGTCACCGACGTGCGGATACTGGCCAACCGCGTAGCACTGGAAGAGGTGATCATCATTGAGCGCTACCGCATCGAACCTCACCTGGCCTACGTACAACCCGAAGCCGAAGCGGTGAAACGCCGTGCCGAGCAGGGCGAAGCATTCCTCGACTTCGCCGTCGGGAAGACCGCCATCAACCCCGATTTCGGCCGCAACGCGACCGAGCTGGAAAAAATCCGCAAGATGATCGGGCTCGTGCACGACGACAAGGATGTCACGATCAACCGCATCGCAATCGCAGGTTACGCGTCGCCCGAGGGGTCGCTCGCCATGAACGAACGTCTCTCCGAAGGCCGTGCCAATGCGCTCCGCAGTTATCTGCAAAGCCGTTACCCCGACATTCCGAGATCGCTTTACGCGGTCCATTTCGGCGGCGAGAACTGGGACGACCTGGTCAAGGTCCTCCAAACCTCCGACATGCCCGACAAGCAGGCCGTGCTCGACCTGATCGACCGCTATTCGATCAACGAGGGCCGCGAGTCGAAGCTGATGGCCCTGAAAGGCGGCACGCCGTGGCGCTACATGCTCAAAGAGATGTTCCCGGCCTTGCGCAAGGTGACTGTCGCCGTAGATTACGACATCAAGAACTTCGATGTCGAGGAGGCGAAAGAGGTCGTGAAAACCCGCCCGCAAAACCTGAGCCTCAATGAAATGTACTTGGTAGCCAACACCTACGAACCCGGTTCGGAAAATTTTAACGACCTGTTCGAAACCGCCGTGCGGCTCTATCCCGAGAATACGACGGCGAATATCAACGCCGCGGTTGTGGCCCTGCAACGCCGGGACTTCGTCGGCGCCGAGCGGCAGCTCCGGAACGTGAAGAACGGCGAGGCCATTCCCGAATACAACAACGCCCGGGGACTCCTGCTGATGCTCCGCGACCAGAACTACGACGATGCCTCCCGGTATTTCGAAGCGGCCCGCGCCGCAGGACTGGAAGCCGCGCAGCAGAACCTCGAAGAAATCGCACGCCTGAGGCAGAATCTCGACCAGATCAAAGAGGCCGAACTTAAAAAGAAACATTAGGCAATTTAGTGACCTTCAATCAATAATCATCTTTTTTATCAAACACAATTCAGTACTATGAAAATGAGAACTTTTTGGGTTGCCGCTCTGGCAACGATGACACTCGCCGCCTGCAACAAGGACGGCGAATCGGGTGGAACCCCTGCCGGGAACGGCGGCAAGACCAATTTCGCCGTGTCGCTCCCGGGCGCACTGGATACCTACGCGGTCGAGGACCCGCAGGCGGGTGCTATCACGCCGTATTACGACAATGTAATGGTTTATCTGGCCGACGCCGGTGAGAATGTGGTGGGCTACGCCTGGACCGATGCCGAGATCAAGGCGCGGGAGAAGCGTTTCGAGCAGATCACCGAACCGGTAGCCGTATTGGTTATCGTGAACTCGGGCAGCGCTGTGCTGCCGACCGGTTCGCTTTCGCTTGCCGCACTTAATAGCAGTATCGACGCCATCACGGTTGCCGATCAGAACAAGGCCGTCAAGACCCTTGCGGCCGAGGATTCGAAAGGCAACGCTGCCGGGACTTACGGTCCCATACAGCAGGTAATACTTTACGGTCAGCAGGAAACGTTCACGACGGAAACTCCCACTGACGGCCACACGCTGAAAAAGGCTGCCATAGAACTCAAATCGCTGGCGGCGCGTTTCGAAGTGGGTACCGTGAAGCCGGGCACCGGTCTGGACGCACTGACCGTCGAGGCCGTTTATCTCAACAACTTCCACCTCGACCACGGACGCCTTACCGCTCAGGAGTTCACCGAAGCCACTTGGCCGACGGTGTTCACCCCCGCATG
Organism: Bacteroidota bacterium; assembly: GCA_023443765.1. GTDB lineage: Bacteria > Bacteroidota > Bacteroidia > Bacteroidales > Rikenellaceae > Alistipes. The sequence goes on from JAEZTA010000105.1 coordinate 4,076, forward strand.
GGCTACCGACGGCTACAATGCAGCCGTAACGTCCAACGCCGGAACCAAGGTCTACGCTTATCAGGTCCTCCTCGGCAATAAGATTCCCCACATCATCTACAAGGTGAGCGGTACGGTTACGGCAGGCTATAAGCTCTCCGACGGCACAGGAGATGAGAACACCGCTACGCCCTTCACCGACAAGTACATCACCGTGAAAGGTTTCCGTGAGAACGGTTCGCTGCTTACGACTATCGAGGGTCACAAGATCTACAAGATGGGGCTCGACGGCGGCGGTATCGAAATTACCCCGGACAAGATCACCGACAAGCCCGAGAAGAACAAGATCGACCTGATCGTGGCTATCACGGTTGCCGACTGGACGACCTCGAATGTTACTCCCGAGTTTTAAGTTTTAACGAACCACCCTGGGGAGGGAACTCCTCTCCCCAGGTCTTTTTATCGAATATTCTATGAAAAAATTTACAAGCCTTTGCGCTCTGACTGCGCTGGTATTACTGGCGGCCTGCAGCAAAGATGCCGAACCGGGCGGTACGCCCGCCACCGGCGGCAAGACCAATTTCGAGGTATCCCTCCCGGGTGCTTTGGAGACCTACGCGGTCGAGGACCCGCAGGCTGCCGGCGCTATCACGCCGTTCTACGATAACGTTACGGTTTACCTGATGGATGCCGGCTACAATCTGGTCGGCTATGCCTGGACCGACGCCGAGATCAAGGCGAAGCAGAAGCGTTTCGAACAGATCGTCGAACCGACCATGGTAATGGTTGTAGTGAACTCCGGCAACGTTACGATGCCTACCGGCTCCGTTTCGCTTACCAATTACCAGAACAGCCTTTTCGCCATCACCGTGGCCGAGCAGAATAAGGCCGCCAAGACCCTTGCGACCGAGGATGCCAAAGGCAATGCAGCCGGCAGCTATTCGCCCGTACAGCAGGTGACGCTCTATGGCGAGCAGACGACGTTCACGACGGAAACCCCGACCGACGGCCATACGGTGAAGAAAGCCGCCGTAGAGCTCAAGTCGCTCGTGTCGCGCTTCGAGGTGGGAACCGTGAAAAAAGGAACTGGTCTGGACGCCCTGACTGTCGAGGCTGTTTACGTCAACAATTTCTACAACGAAATCGGCACTACGACCTCGCAGGCATTCACCGAAATTACGTGGCCCGCAACGTTCACCCCTGCATGGGCTACCGACGCTTACAATGCAGCCGTAAACTCCAATGCCGGAACCAAGGCTTATGCTTATCAGGTTATCTACGGCAGCAAGATTCCCCACATCATTTATAAAGTGAGCGGAACGGTTTCGGCAGGCTATAAGCTCTCCGACGGCACGGGAGATGAGAACAGCGCTACGCCCTTCACCGGCAAGTACATCACCGTGAAAGGCTTCCGCGAAAGCGGCACGCTGCTCACGAGCATCGACGCCCACAAGATCTACAAGATGGGCCTCGACAGCGGCGGCATCGAGATTACCCCGGACAAGATCACCGACAAACCCGAGAAGACCAAGATCGACCTGATCGTAGCCATTACGGTCGCCGACTGGACGACGGCAAACGTTACTCCCGAGTTTTAAATTTTATCGAATTACCCGGGGGAAGGAATCCCCTCCCCTGGGTTTTACTGAATGATCTATGAAAAAAATGTATAAAAGCCTTTGTGCACTGACTGCGCTGGTATTACTGGCTGCTTGTAACAAAGATGCAGAACCGGGCGCAGCGGTCGGCGGCAAGACCAATTTCGCCGTATCTCTCCCCGGTGCTTTGGAAACCTACGCGGTCGAGGACCCGCAGGCCGCAGGCGCTATCGTGCCGCTTTACAACGACGTTACGATCTATCTGGCGGATGCCGGTGAGAATTTTGTGGGCTATGCCTGGACCGATGCAGAGATCAAGGCGAAGCAGAAGCTTTTCGAGCAGATTACTGAGCCGGTAGCCGTAGCGGTTATCGTAAACTCTGGCAGTGCTACGATGCCGACTGGGGCACTTTCGAAGTACGAGTTCCAGGACGTTATTTATGCCATCGCGGCTGCCGATCAGAACAAGGCGGTCAAAACTCTTGCGGCCGAGGATTCGAAAGGCAACGCTGCCGGGACTTACGGTCCCATCCAGCAGGTGACGCTCTATGGCACGCAGACGACGTTCACGACGGAGAGCGTTGTCAACGGCTATACGACAAAGAAGGCTGCCGTAGAACTCTCGTCGCTGGTATCGCGTTTGGAGCTGGGTACCGTCAAAGCGGGTGCCGGATTGGATGCACTGACTGTCGAGGCGGTCTATGTCAATAATTTCTACCTTAATGCTTTCTTTGAGGCTTCGGTTCAGAGTTTTACCGAGGGCACTTGGCCCTCGACGTTCACCCCCGCATGGGCTACCGACGATTACAATGCAGCCGTGACTTCCGAAACGGGAACCAAAGCCTATGCTTATCAGATTTTCGCTTTTGGCAGTACGCTTATGCCTCATGTCATTTACAAGGTGAGCGGAACGGTTTCGGCAGGCTATAAGCTCTCCGACGGCACCGGAGATGAGAACAGCGCTACGCCCTTCACCGGCAAGTACATCACCGTGAAAGGTTTCCGCGAGAACGGTTCGCTGGTCGGATGGTTGGAGAACAACAAGATCTACAAGATGGGACTGGACGCCGGCGGCATCGAGATTACCCCGGACAAGATCACCGACAAGCCCGAGAAGAACAAGATCGACCTGATCGTGGCCATCACGGTTGCCGACTGGACAACCTCGAACGTCACCCCCGAGTTTTAAATTTTATCGAATTACCCAGGGGAAGGAATCCCCTCCCCTGGGTTTTACTGAATGATCTATGAAAAAAATGTATAAAAGCCTTTGCGCCCTGACCGCACTGGTCTTACTGGCAGCTTGTAACAAAGATGCAGAACCAGGCGGTGCGGCGGTCGGCGGCAAGACCAATTTCGAGGTATCTCTCCCCGGTGCTTTGGAAACCTACGCGGTCGAGGACCCGCAGGCCGCAGGTCAGATTACACCCCATTACGAAAATGTGATCATTTATCTGATGGATGCCGGCAGAAACATGGTCGGCTATGCCTGGACCGACGCCGAAATCAAGGCAAAGCAGAAGCGTTTCGAGCAGATCACGGAGCCTACCAGGGCCTTTGTCTGTGTGAACACGGGCAGCGTGTCCATGCCGATCGGGCAAACCACGCAATCCGCTTTTTACACCAAGCTGGATGAGCTGACTATAGCCGATCAGAACAAGCCGGTCAAAACCCTTGCCGCAGCCGATGCCAAAGGCAACGCCGCCGGGAATTATCTCTCCGTGCAGCAGGTAGCACTCTTCGGCCACACGTCCGTCTTCACGACTGCGACTTCCGACGACGGCCATACGCTGAAAAAAGCCGCCATAAAGCTCCGTTCGCTGACGGGACGTTTCGAGGTCGGAACCGTAAAGGCCGGCACGGGACTGGATGCACTGACCGTCGAGGCCGTTTACATCAATTACTTCCAATATAACTACGACGGCGTATACGGCAGCGGACAAGGATGGTCCAGCCAGAAATTCACCGAACTGACCTGGCCCGCGACATACACCCCCGCATGGGCGACCGACACTTACAATGCGGCCGTAACTTCGGCGTCGGGAACGAAGGCTTACGCCTACCAGGTATTTGAAAGCGACCTGGTGCCCCATATCATCTACAAGGTGAGCGGCACGGTTTCGGCCGGTTATAAACTCGCCGACGGTACGGGCGACCTGAGCAACCCGACCCCCTTTACGGGCAAATACATCACGGTAAAGGGATTTAAGACGGTAACACCCGTCGAACGCGTCGATTCCCATCGGATTTATAAAATGGGACTGGAAAATGGCGGCATCGAAATCACGCCTGAGAAGATCACTGATAAACCCGAGAAATCGAAGATCGACCTGATCGTGGCCATCACAGTCGCCGACTGGACGGTGTCGAACGTCGTTCCCGAGATTTAAATTTTACCGAATCACCCTGGGGAGGGGACTCCTCTCCTCAGTTTTTTTATCGAATAATTTATGAAAAAATTATCTGCAAGCCTTTGCGCTCTGACCGCACTGGTACTACTGGCAGCTTGTAGCAAAGATGCCGAACCGGGCGGTACGCCCGCCACCGGCGGCAAGACCAATTTCGAGGTGTCCCTCCCGGGAGCTTTGGAGACCTACGCAGTCGAGGACCCCCAGGCCGCAGGCGCTATCACGCCGTTCTATAATGACGTTGCGGTTTACCTGCTGGATGCCGGCGGCAATGCGACGTACTACCCATGGACCGACGCCGAAATCAAGGCGAAGCAGAAGCGTTTCGAGCAGGTTACGGAACCGACACAAGTGTTCGTTATCGTGAATACGGGAAGCGTCATCCTGCCGACCGGAACCATTCCGGTCAGCGTGATCACGGCCGCAATGATGAAAAGCAGCGTGGCAGACCAGAACCAGATTGCCAGGACCCTTGCAGTTGCGGATGCCAAAGGCAATGCGGCCGGCACTTACAGCTCCGCGCAGCAGGTGATGCTCGTCGGTGATCAGTCCGTCTTCACGACGGAAACGACAGACGACGGCCACACGCTGAAGAAAGCCGCCGTGGAACTCAGCTCGATCGTATCCCGCTTTGAGATAGGAACCGTGAAAAAAGGGACAGGACTGGACGCACTGACCGTCGAGGCTGTTTACGTCAACAATTTCCTGAACTTCAACGGCGGCATCTACAACAGCACCGTCCAGAACTTTACCGAAATCACCTGGCCCGCAACGTTTACTCCCGCATGGGCGACCGACGGCTACAACGCCGCCGTGACTTCCGCAGCCGGCACGAAAGCTTACGCTTATCAGGTATTCAGCGGCAATGTCGTTCCCCATATCATTTACAAGGTGGGCGGAACGGTTTCGGCCGGCTATAAGCTCTCCGACGGTACGGGAGATGAGAACACCGCTACGCCCTTCACCGGCAAATACATCACCGTGAAAGGCTTCCGCGAAAGCGGTACGCTGATCTCAGTCACCCAGCCCCACAAGATCTACAAGATGGGCCTGGAGGACGGCGGTATCGAAATCACTCCCGACAAGATCACCGACAGGCCCGAAAAGACCAAGATCGACCTGACTGTCGCCATTACGATCGCCAACTGGACGACCGTGAATATTACTCCCGAAATTTAAGTTTTATCGAATCACCCCGGAGGGGAGACCCGTTTTTCCCTCCGGTTTTACCCAAAAACGTTATCCATGAAAATTTTGTCGAAAACCCTTTTTGCCGTAGCCGCGTTCGTCCTGTCCGCAGGCTGTATTAACGAGGATATGAGCGACTGTCCGCCCCCGTTCAACACGGAGCTCACGTTCAGCTATGCGGGCGACAGCCAGGATCCGGCGATGTTCGCCCGGATGATCGACGGGGTGACGCTTTTTGTTTTCGACAGGACGGGCGGACAACAAATCCTGCAAAAAACAATCGGCAAAGCCGACCTGAACCGATTCCAGGGGACGGAACTCTACCTGCCTCAAGGCGACTACCGGATCGTCTGCTGGGGCAATGCCTTCGCCGACACGGAAATACTTTTCAGTTCGCTGTCCCAGGGCCGCATACATGCCCCTGCCTACGGCGCACAAACCAAAATCCCCACGAACGACCACCTCTATCACGGGGATTACGACATAACGATCCCGGCAGCCGACAACATGCCGGACAAAGTGACGGGCAACATCCCCTTCCGGGGCGCGCACGTCGACATGGAAATCTACGTAAAGAACTTCGGGCAGCCCTCCGACCCGGCTACGTGGCCGGTGCTTGAGATCGGGAACCTGATGCCTCAATACGACATGCAGATGAACGCTGCACAGCCTTTCAACACAACTTACCACCCGGCCGTGGCGTGGAACACCGAAAAGAAGGTCTCGGCCTCCGTTTTCCAGGTGCTGCGCTTCGCCGACGACAATCCGGTGACGGTCACCGTGCGTGAACCCGCTCCCGACAACACCGTGAAAGCGACCATCGACCTGCGCGAATACATGGCCGACAACAGCATCTCCATCGACGGCAAACACGAAGCCGCCGTACGCATGCTGATCGAATTTACCGACCTCGGCATTACGATAACGATTCCCGACTGGAGCGCAACCGGTACGGAGCCTGAAATTTAGGACACCGGTTTGATTTGAAAATAATAAAGAGCAATTGAGCGATGAAAAAATATAACATATTCGGAAAATGGGTCTTTGCGCTCCTGCTGACGGCAGGTCTGGGCGGTTGCATCCGCGACGATGCTTCGGCCGACAGCAACAAGACGGTGGACATGGCGCTCTCGCTGGATACCTATGCGGGCAATACCGATCCGAACGCCTCGGCGAACGAGACAGCAGTCAAATCGGCATGGGTCTATATTTTCAATGAAAACGGCGCACTCGAAAACCCCGGACAAACCAGTGTGCCCCTGACACCCTCGGGCGAAGCCACCGATGCATCCGACAGGCTCAACCGCACGTGGCGCGTCACCGTGGGCCGGAAGGACATCTACGTCCTGCTCAATGCCGGACACATCCTGCGCAACAATACGGCGGTAGACCTCGCCACCTATAACCCTTATTCGAAAGCGGAGCTGGAAACGCTCATGACCGATCCTGCCAACTTCGCAGCGGATTTTCCGGCTGCGGGGAGCGCCGGCATGCTGATGAGCGGAAAACTGGATGTGATGGTCTCGACCTCCATGTCAGTGGTGACGGTTCCCGTGGCGCGTCGTTATGCGCGCATCGACCTGCAACTGCGCCGCAAGGCCGAACTTGCCGGAGCAGCGGTCGTCGCCAAAAACACGACGCTCAAAAACCGCCGCGAGATGGCCCACGCCTTCGCCCCCGTGACTGAAAGCACGGGTGCGGACATCGTGTACCTCAACAACCACGGCGATGTCACCATCGGTGCAAGCACGACGGATTACACCGCCGTCACCTCGTTCTACACCCTGCCGCGCACAGGAGCCGCCAAGGCTGCCTGCCTCGACGTGGCATTCAGTATCGACGGCAAGGATTACACCCTGCCCGTCTACATCAACAGCGGGGCGCTCGGAGGCAGCTCGGCCAACAACGAAAACCTGCCGCTGGACATCACGGCGAATAAAATATACAAGGTCAACGTGACGCTTTCCAAACAGAATATTACAGTCTCAATGAATATCCTCGAATGGGACGAAGAGGAAGTAAACGGCGACATTCAGGGTTCGTCGCTGGTTCTGGACTCGGTCGTTTTCGCCCGTGCAGGGCGTGAAACGCTGATTCCCGTCCTCAGCAAAGCAGACCGGATTCAGGCGAAACTCTCCGACGCGGCCGTAACGGCAGGCTACACACTGACCGGCGCCGAAGCGGACGGAATCCTGGAAATTGCCGTCACGGACGGCAAAGCCGAAATCCCCGTAACGGGTCCTGCAGCTTATCCCGTAGGCACGGAATACAACATAGCGGTCAGCGCGGGCAACATCCGGCGCAACGCCCTGCTCCGGGTCGACGGAACCCCCGTACTGGAGGTGGCCGACGAGGTCATCACGTTCGGCTATGCAGGCGAAACCAAGCCCTATCAGGTAACGAGTTACATCGACCTCGGCGACGATGCCGGGACGAAGATTCCCCTATCCTGGACGACGGAGTTTTCGACCGACAACGGCCAGACCTGGTCCACGTCGAAACCTTCGTGGCTGACGCAGTTTACCGGCTCGGCCGCAGGCAGCATCACTCCCGTTTCGTACAATGCCGTGGTCCCGGTAGCGCCCAGCACCGAATACCCCGCACCCAGAGCCACCCTGCAGTCGGCGACGCCGGCTAACAACCTCGACCTTTCGATGGTCAGCGGCAGCCGCACTACGGCCAACTGCTACCTGGTCAACGCATCGGGAACATACCGGTTTCCGCTGGTTTACGGCAACGCCTTCAAGGGCGGCGCGCCCAACGATTCGGCATATACCTCGACAAAGACCGGAACAGGCATCCTGACCACATTCCTCAACCACCTGGGGAACGGGATCAGCGATCCGTATATCTATAACAATACGGATTGTGCACCCTACGACGCCTGCCTCGTCTGGCAGGACGCCGAAGGACTGGTGCAGAACGTAGCCCTCACCGCCGACAAAAAGAACATCTCGTTCTCCGTACCGCATTCGACGATCCGGCAGGGCAACGCCATTATCGCCGTGCGCGATTCGGCGGGGACGATCATGTGGAGCTGGCATATCTGGGTGACGGATTACGTACTGGGAACTGACGTGAAAGCGCTTACGAATTTCCAGCATAATACATACAACATCATGCCCATCAACCTGGGCTGGTGCGACGGCATCACTACCATTTATGACGGTCGCCGTATACAGGTAAGGATCAGGCAGGGAATAACGGAAGAAAGCACGCTCCTTACGCTCGACCAACCGACATACACGGACATTGGCGCCGGCAACAGCACCTATTACCAGTTCGGCCGCAAAGACCCAATGCCAGCAGGAATCCCCAAAGCCGGCACTACGAGTCTGGTCAACAAAATACTGTATACCGACAGCGACAAACCCGACTACGGGTTCAAGGGCAAAAGCATGAGCACCAAAGACATATTTGAATATATCAAAAATCCGCATTGTTTCAATAACAGATCCGATATGGATGCGAAATATTACAACCTGTGGAACGCTGAATATTCGACGACGACAAACGACAACGGTCCGATCGTCAAAACGATTTACGACCCGTCGCCCGCCGGCTATTGTCTTCCTCCGTCAAACATATTCACCGGTTTTGCATACGACGGATACGAAGCATACAGGGTAGAATATTACGGTTTACGTTTCAACTCTCCGTATCTCTCACCGGCCGAATTCAATGAGAAGAAAGGCTTCGTGCTCTATTGCAACCCGATGCCCGGAGAAGGTCTCTTCGACCCCAACGGCGGTACGATTTTCTTCCAGGGAGTGGGTTACCGTGAATATCTATCGGGAGGTCTGAATGGAAGCTGGCAGAGCGGAAGCTACCATACGGGGGCTCCGTACGGCAGCAGTACAAGTTATGTCTGGGGGATGACCTTTGCGGAACATGTGATCAGCGTGAGACTCACCGGCTCGCGCGGAAACGCCAGACCGGTGCGCCCGATACGGGAACAATAATCATTCAGAACTACGGAACTATGAAAAAGATACTGATATACGGTTTTTACCTGCTGACGGTCGCCGCACTGTCGACCGGCTGCATCAAGGACGATGCTGTGACGCCCGGCGGATGCTCCGGCAACAAACTGGTCCTTCAAATGCCCGACGCGCAGGAGGTTTCGGTCACCCGCGCCGCCACGACGGCGGAGTGCCGGATCAGCAAACTCTGGCTGCTGGTCTACCGCAGCAATGCGCTCGTTCACAAACAACTATTCGCAGCGGCGGCCGTCACCGGGAACGGGACGGCTCAGCCCGCCGTGGAAACGGACTACAAGCTCAAAACAGGCGACAAAGTCTACGTCCTGGCAAACTACTCCGCATCGGTCGGGCTCTCGATCGAGGGGCTCTCCACAGGCGCCGCCGAAAGCGCATTATCGGCCATGCTCATCTATGACAACCCCGTGAACAGCCGGGTGACGCCCGGTTCGGAAATACAGCCGATGTACGGCTCGGTCACCTGGTCGGCCGGTTCGAACGTCTGCACGCTGGTGCGTTCACGGGCCAAAATCTCGATCACATTGGACAACTCCGCTCTTTTCGCCGGGAAAACCATCACCTACCTGCTGACGGGCGTTCCGAAGAAAACGAGCCTGGAGGTCGTTTACAATACGATCTTGGGAAACTATGAAATTCCAAATGTCATCGGGATCGCCGAAGCGTGGGACACCAACGCCGATATAGACAATATAATCCCTCTGTCAACCGCAATCTACTGCGCACCCTACCCGATCTCGATGGATGCAGGCGGGGCGACGGTCGACAAGAACACGTTCGACAAACGCCGCTCGGCGCTGATTCTGTGCGCCACCGACGCATCGGACACAAAGGAATACTACCGGCTCGATTTCTCCCGGCAGCTCTCCTCCACGACCATCACGGGCGACGCGTCGAACGAATACCTCGACATCGTCACCAATACGCACTATGCCTTCCACATCGCAGGCGTAAAAAGCGGCGGTTACACCTCCGCCGCCGAAGCGTGGCAGAACCCCGGCAGCAATATCGAATACACGGTCACCATATCGGGCAACGAATGGCAAAGCTCCACGAGCAACGGCCAATACATGGTCAAAACCGACCAGGATAAAGCGCTCGTCGTGACGGAAGCCACAACCGCGTTAAATCTCGCGAAATTCTCCTGCCAGATGCCGGATGCCGGACAGAAACCGGGCAGCGAACTCCCGGGGTCGATCGACATGTGTACCGTAACACTCGTGGGCGCAGACAAAAAGACCGTTATTCCGACATCGAAGCTCCAGCTTTGTAAGAGCGACGGCACGCCCGTAGCGAACAATACGTTCGATTTTTCGGGCGAGACGATCTCTGCCGGGGGTTATCAGCTTAAATACAAGTCAGGCAGCACGCTGCCTACCGAAGCGGCCTATGCCAAGATCCGCTACGGCAATATCGAGCATTATGTGCCGCTCTTGCCGGTTACATTCGATCTGACGATCCCCACGACGACATTTACCTATACGGGGAAAAAGAACAACGTCCTGCGAGTACAGAGCCACTATTACGATGTCCAGGCAAACGAGTATACTCCGTGTGGCTGGACGGCAGAATATTCTACCGACGGCGGTACGACCTGGACGGCGGAACGTCCCCGGATGGTTCCGAAATTCCCGATGGAGGGCGCCGGATCCAACCCGAACGACCTTTCGGCCTATCCGACCGAGTACCTGTTCGATGTCAAGGCGCAGATCGGGATCGACGACTGCCCGCACAACACGGCGCTCAGGACCGCTACGGCCGTTACTGGCACTTACGACCTGTCGACCCAGGGCGATACGGAACCGATGAGTACGGCCAACTGCTATATCGTCAATGCACCGGGAGATTATAAATTCCCGCTGGTCTACGGCAATGCGTATTTCGAGGGCAATCCCAATCCGAATGCCTATACGGCGGCATCCACCGATTTGTATATACTGAGAAATTTCGTCAACCACCTGGATGCAACGATCTCCGATCCCTACATTTACAGAAATGCAGGTTGCACGCCTGTGGATGCCGTCATAGTCTGGCAAGATTCGGACGACCTGCTTACCTCCGTCGACCTCAGCCCGGACGGAACATATATCAGTTTCACCGTCGACCGGCTCACGATCCGGCAGGGCAATGCCATTGTCGCCGTGCGCGATGCTGCGCAGCGTATCATGTGGAGCTGGCATATCTGGGTAACGGATTACGAGCTGGGCAGCGACGACAAAGAGGTAACCAATTACAGCGGACATAAATTTACAGCCATGCCGATCAATATCGGGTGGTGCGAGTACCTCTCGGCAACTTATCCCGCACGCAATGCGATGGTCCGTATTACGCAGACGGAAACCGGCAGAACCAGGACCTTTACGCTGAACCAGTTGGCTGCCACGATCATCAGTTACGGAAATAATACCTATTATCAGTGGGGGCGCAAAGACCCGATACTGCCGGGTGTGATCAACCAATCCAAGGTTATATCTGACAAGGTGTATTACCCCGGGGAGTACGAGTTCGACAAGACCACAAACGGTCCGGTATCCTTTGGAACGTCAATCCAGACGCCGTACATCTATTATAAACAAGCGAGTTCCGGCTTTCTGAACTGGAGTTTGGAAAATTATAATAATCTATGGAGCGCAGAGAGTAACACGACATCTACGTTCGTCTATAATACGGGTGTCAAGACCATTTACGACCCCTCGCCCGTAGGATTTATGGTTGCACCCATAGGTGCATGGAGCGGGTTCACGTCAACGGGAACCACCTCCTCCACGCCCTCGCAGTTCAACGTAAAAGGAACATTCGATTATGGATGGAACTTCTATTGCCTGCCGGGCAAGAAAGGCGATACGGTATTTTTCCCTGCTACAGGCTACCGCCTTGTAGGCAATGGCGCCGCAGCTTATCTCGGTGATTCCGGGGCCTATTGGGCAAGTACCGCAAGCGAGTTAACCGGTGGATATGTCCAGAGCATTTCCTCGGGAACTGTAAGTGTGTCTCGTTTGACCCGTTCGGCGGCTGTTCCGGTCCGCCCGGTACGGGAAGTGCGGGAATAGGAATCATCCGTGTTTCCCGGTCGGCACTGATCGCCGGGAAACACGGGTTATCCAAAGTTTCATCATGAAAAAAACACGTCATATACTCACCGCCCTATTGGCGGCCATCCTTTTCGGCTCCTGCATCCAGGAGGAGTACGTGGGGCCCGACCCGGACCTGCCCACGCGGACGATCATTGTCTGGCTGGGCGGCGACAACAACCTTTCGGACGAAACGACCCGGAAGATTGAGGCATTGCGGCAGGGATGGACGTTCACGGGCAACAAATGCCTCGTCTACCAGGATTCGCGCGACGGAGCACGCCTGCTGCGCCTGCGCGGGGGCTGCCAAACGACGCCGACGCCCTATGTGGAGACCGTGCGGGAGTACGGTGCCGAGAATTCGGCCTCGGCCGAAACCTTTGCCCGCGTGTTACGCGAGGTCGCACTGGAATACCCCGCCGACAGCTACGGACTGATCTTCTTCTCGCACGCCAGCGGCTGGCTGCCGTCGGGAACGCTGCAAAAGCCACAGAACCGCTCCCGCTCGATCGGAGTGGACGACGGCGGAACAGGCCGCACCGAGATGGAGCTTGCTGACTTCGCCGCGGCGATTCCGGACGGGATGTTCGACTTCATCGTCTTCGAGACCTGCCTGACGGCAGGAGTCGAGGTCGCCTGCGAACTGCGCGGCAAAACGGATTACCTGCTGGCCTCCTCTGCGGAGATTGTATCGCCGGGCTTTACGCCTGTTTATCCCTCGGCGCTGCGGCTGCTGTGCAACACAGCGGAGGACGTACCGACAGCCCTCAGGGCCTTCGGACAAACTTATATGAATTATGTTTCAACGAATTATACGGGAGCCCGTCGTTCGGCGACACTGAGCCTGATCGACACCCAAGAAATATCCCTATTAGCTGTCCGGATGTACGGTACGCTTCCTGGCTGTCCCGTCGGAGCGTCCGATCTAACCCGTCTTCAACATTTCGATCGTCCGGGCAGCTATGGGGATTCTCCGGCGCTGCCGCGCTACTTCGATCTGGACGAATGGGCCGAAATGCGCCTCACTCCGGAGAGATATACGGATTTCCGGACGCAACTCGACCACACGGTAGTGTGGAAAGCGTCGACCGAAACATTTATGGAAGGCCAGAACGGGTTTACTATACGCCGCTATTCGGGCCTTACGACCTATGTCGAACAGGAGGATTTCCCCGCCCTGAACGAAGCCTACCACCGATTATCGTGGTATACAGCCCTGCAAGAAATCTAACCTGCTGAATAACGTTGAAACCTATGTCCGAGCAGCCCCATCCGGTAAAAGACCTCCGACCTATGCCGATTCCGGCCCGGGCCCGGAAAAGCCTCGGCGTTTCCATCCGCCTGCTGCTCGTCGTGCCGCTTACGGTCTGCATACTCGCGGCATTCCTCCTCAGCCTGCCGTTCTCGCTGATCGACCGGAGACGCAGACACTCGTAACAAACTGATTTACAAATAAACATGCAAAAGAGCAGCCGCTAACCATAAAGGTTAACGGCTGCTCTTTTATATCCCTTCCAAAATTTACATTCCCCCCCCAACCCTTCGGATTACTCCAGGAGCATGAATCCGGCCCATGCCGCGGGCTTAGCCGGATATTTCCGGCGCACGCTCCGCTGCGTCGCATCGAAAGCGTCCCGAATCGGAGCCCCTGCGGCCAGACGCTCGTAAAACTGCGTCATGAAAACAGTCGTTTCCCGGTCGGGAACCTCCCACAGCGTAACCAGTATGGCATCCGCCCCGGCGATGCGAAACGCACGCTGTAAACCATAAATACCTTCGGAATAGTCGATGTCGCCGAGCGCCGTACTGCACGCGGACAGCACGACAAGCCGGGTGCCGCCGAGGTTCATCAGCGCGATTTCACGCCCGGTAAGGATTCCGTCGTCCGACGAAATATCTTTTGCCCGGCCGTTCCAGGCTTCGTTGGCCCCGGAGAAAAGCAATCCCGAGCGGAGCAACGGATCATCGGCAGTACGGAACAACTGGTCCGCCCCGGCACCGGCTTCGGCAAGCGGGAAATAGTAGCCGTGCGTCGAGACGTGTATCACATCGGGGGAAGCGGAGGACAACGCCTTGAAACGGGATTCCGTCATCTCACGGTCGGTGTATACAGCACTCTGCCAACCGTTTGCTGCAAGCATCCGCCCGATCCCGGTCACCTCCTTTTTCGACCCGGGCAGGTAGTCGAATCCCTGTCCGCGCAGCAGGTCGACCGCGCCGTTCAGTTCAGCGGCCGGAAGCCCGAAATCCGCACCGCCGAAAAGCGCAACGGCAGGTGTTTCGGAGAATGCCCGGCCCTGCTTCGACCGCGCAATATCTTTCGTAGTCAGCAGGTTGCACACAGAATAGCGGTCGGACAGATAACCCCGGCGGTCTTTCATCCCCGCAAAAGCGACCCTGCCGGCCAATCCGCTTACGGACAGATAGATTCGTCCGACACCCCGGAGATGCTTTTCCAGCGGCGTAAACAAAACAGCCGTGAGGTCCGCCGAAGTTTGCAGCCCCGTTGCAATAGCCTCCTCACCGCATAACCGGACGCATTGCGGGGCCTTGTCCCCGGCCCTTAACACCAATCCGGCATACTGCGGCTGCGCTCCGTCGCCGGTAATCGTCGTGATCTCCACGGCGGCCTCGTCCCCGGCAAGCCGCGCCTGCACCTCCCGCCACGTCACCGAAAAATCGTCCCGCTGGGTGCGGTAGACCGCCGAACGCAGGGACAGTTGTTTTTTCAACTCTTCGACCCTGGCGGCATCTGGCTTCGGACTCCCTTTCAGTTTTTTAAGTTGTTCCCAGACCGCAATCAACTCCTCGTCGCCGCTTGCAAAAACAGCCTCCCGGATATTGGCCGAATAGTTCAGCAACAGCGACTTGGCGAGCAGGCTCCTGTCGTAAAGCAACCCGCACAGGGCCGGGCTGTCGTAATTGGCAGCAAAAGCCGCCCGGGCCAATCCCGAAATATGGTCCAGCGGCTGCCGGACCGAGCGCCAGTAATCCTCCCGTTCGCGGTCGGACATGAACGCCAGATTCCCCGCCGCCAACTGCCGCGCCACGTCGAGACACTCCGCAAGGGCCGTTTCGGCCTCCTGCCAGCGATGCAGATGATAATATGCCACTGCTTTGTTGCTCAGCGCCTTCATGTAGACCGAGGTCGTTTTACCCCTGTATTTGGCAACGGTTTCGGCATCCGACGAAGCATACGCCAACGCCTGGTCGTAATCGCCGGTTTTCAGGTAGTAACCCGCCAGTCCGTTGATCAGGTTCTGGTAAGTCGTGTGCCGTTCGCCGTAGAGGGCTTTCAGCGCGGCGGCGCTTTCGGCGATTCGGCTTCCGAGGTCCGGATCACGCTTCTCGCCATGCATCGCAGCCAGCAGATTAAGGGCGTGTATCTCCGCGAAATCGCGGTTTCCAGTAAGGTTGCGCCGGGCGAGCAACGCTTCGCCCTTATCCGCAACTTCGACAGCCTCGGCCAACTGCCCTGAGCGCATGTAACAGACCCCGAGGTTTGCCAGCGCGAGCAAGTGGCTTTTGGACGCTTCGCCCAACAACCGCTCCGATGACTCCGCCACCTGCCGGAACCGCTCCGCCGCACACCCGTAACTCCCCATATTGAGATACATCACCGCCAGGTTGTTGAGCGCCTTGACATAGGCCGGATTTTCCGTTCCCGTCAGTTCCCTGCGGATTTGCAGCGACCTGAGCAGCAACGCCTCCGACTCGGCAAAACGCTCCGTGCGCATGTAAATCATCGCCTGATTGTTGAGCGCGTTGTAGTAGCTTTCATGCCGCTCGCCGAACAACTGCCGGAGAATCTCCGACGACTCTTCAAAAAGCGGAAGCGCCCGTTCGGCCTGCCCGCGGAATGCGTAAATCGAAGCGAGCGTCGATAACAGCGCCGGGTAGGTATAATCCTCCTTCCCGTAATGGCTTTCGATGAGCGGCAGCAGCCCGACAATTATCTC
Source organism: Bacteroidota bacterium (assembly GCA_023443765.1). Taxonomy (GTDB): domain Bacteria; phylum Bacteroidota; class Bacteroidia; order Bacteroidales; family Rikenellaceae; genus Alistipes. The sequence goes on from JAEZTA010000105.1 coordinate 20,277, forward strand.
CTCGGCCTCGCCGATCCGCGCCGGAATATAACCGATGGCCTGATTGCCCCGGATTTCGACGAGCCTGCGGTCCGCCGGGGCCGCCGTCTTTCCGTAAATCGCAATCGCCCGCCGGCAGCAACTGTCCGCCGTGGCTTTGTCCTGTTTGTAGTAATGGAGGAAGAAGGCTTTGTGCAGTATTTTTGCCTGTCCGTAGGATTCGGGAGCGACGCGGGAGGCAATCTGCGCGGCATGGTTCAGCGCCTCCTCCGATCGTACGAAATCGGCCTTCTGGGCGTAATACCATCCCTGTACGCCCAACGCATCGGCATAAGCCATGCTTCGCTCCCCGCCGTGACGCCTGCGAATCGCCACGACACGGTCCAGCATCTGCTCCACGCCGTCGAACCGCTGCTGCTGAATGCGAACTTCGGCCAGCCCCTGCAAGATCCCGGCATACTCCGGGCTTTTGACCGACCGCGAAGCCGCAATTCCCAAAGCCCGGCTGTAAAGCGAATCGGCCATGCGGAAATCCGAGGCCGATACAGCCTCGGCATACCCCGCAAGGCTCCGGGCCTGCTCCATGTCGGGCTGCCGGTCCGCAAAGGCGTCCAGCGCACGGCGGAAAACAACCCGCGCCTCCCTGTATTTGCCCTTACCGAGCAGTTCATACCCCCGGTCGTTCAACGCCGCGACACTTTCGGGGGATTGTGCCGCCGCCGACAGCACCAGCAACGTCACAATGCAACTCCACGCAATTCTCAGAACCATCTTCTTTGCTTTATCTGGGATTTCAACCGGGCAGCCCGGGCGGCAAATTCACTTTCTTCATTTACCAGCAGGTCGAGCAGGGCCGCCGCTTCGTCGCGCTGCCCCTCCCGGAGCAGGGCCAGGGCCAGGTTCCAGCGGGCCGCATCCTGCAACTCCGATTCGTCGTCCCCGGCCAGGGGGCGCAACAGCGCGATCGCCTCCCCGCTCTCTCCGGCCTCCAAAAGTTCCACGGCGCGGTTCAGGCGCATGTCGTCCGGAAATTCATCCCCACCCCGCGAAGGCGGCAGTTCGAAATGCTGCCCAGCCGTAAAATAAGTATTGTACAACGCTTCGGAGGAGTATTCGGGCATCCGGCCCACCGCCACGACCATTGCGGCAATCGACGCAGCAGCAGCGCACCATGCCCCGATGCGGACGATCCGCCTCCGGTCCGGCCGCTTCGGTTCCGCCCGGACGATGATCGCCCGGAGTTCTTCGGCCGACCCGACCCGCCCGAGGGCTTCGCGAGCAGGGGCCTCCCCCCGGTATTCGAACGCCTCGACGATGCTTCGCATCCGCTCCACCTCGCGGGCAAGCGCCGGATCGCCCGCAACGGCCCGCTCGAATTCGAGCGTCTGCTCCACGTCGAGCTCGCCGAGCAGGTAAGGTTCGATCCGCTCCTTCATTTCATTCGTTGTCATAGTAGTCCAGCTCCTCTTTTTTCAGCCGCCCGCTGATCAGTTCCCGCAGTTTTTTCAGGCACAGCGACTTACGGTTTATGGCGACCCGTTCGTTCTTATAATTCATCCGCCGGGCGATTTCGGCCATGCCCATGTGCTCCCAGTAGTAAAGCGACAGAACGCTGCTGCAAGGCTCCTGCATCGCCGCAACCTCCTCACGGGCAATCTCCCGCAGGCGCATCCGCACTTCGGACTGCGCAGCCTCCATATCCCCGATGCCATAGAGGTCAACCTCCGGCCTGCCCTGGCGTTGCCGTGAAAGGTTCAGGGCCTTGAACCGCCCGATCTGGAAAAGGTAGGTTTTGAGCGAGGCCGACTGCGGGGCGATGCGCCCCTCTTTCAGGTTCTGGAACATGGCCAGAAAACTCTCCTGGTAGATGTCGGCGGCGGTAGTCGCGCCGCACCCGAAATACCGGGTCACGAAGGCAATGAACTGCTCCCGGTACATCAGGTAGAGGCGCGCTATTTCGGCCTCGTCTTCCGGGGCGGGCAGCACCCTGCCGGGGGCCTCAGCGGCCGATGCCAAAGGTTTTATCTTCATGCGTGGTTTGCAGATCGGGGGTTTGCTTCCTCCTGCGCCCTTCCGAAAGCCGGGCTACACGGGCTTTCAGCAGGCCGAAAAACCCGGCGACGGTAATTTCCGCCCGGGGTTCCGGCTCCGCGCAGAGCGCATAGGTCAGCATCCCGTAGTAGTTGCCGTCGGGGGCTTTGTATTCGTAGTTCAGTTCATCGGGGCGGCAGGCGCTCAGGACCGTCAGCGGAGCCAATTCCGGGCCGGTGCTCATCCGCCACACGACCTTGTCGGGATCGATCTCCGGAGGGTCATACCCCTCGGGCGCAAACACATAGGTCGTACCCCGGACATATTCGTCGTCGTTGCCGTCGCGGTCGGCGCTCCCGCTGTGGCAGGCGTCGAAGACCGCAACCACGTTGCCCGCAGGCCCCGCCTTGCGGCGAATGTCGTCGAGGTAAAGCCGCAACTCGTCGTCGCACAGATGGCGCGCACCCTCGTAAACGCCCTTCGAATAACGCCGCGGAGCGTCGTAGGGAATTAATGCCTCGTCGTAACCATCCGGCTCGTCGCCGTCGTCGTCGGCCATCAGCTGCCCGTGACACGAGAAATGGATGTAGATGCAGTCGCCCGCTTTCGTCTTCCGGCCCAGGCGTTCCAGTTCGCCGACGATGGCCGCTTTCGTCGCATCGGCTCCGGAGAGGCAGACGACGTTCGTCGCGCGGAAACCTTCTCGCCCGAGCATCGGCACAACGAGCCGCAGATCGTTCTCCGCATGAATCGCGTTCCATCCGCTCCCCGCGGGATAGTCCCCGACAGCAACCACCAGCGCACGCGAGGTCTGTCCGCAGAGCGGAACGAACGGAAGGCAGCAGAGGGCGATTGCAAAGAATAGTTTCACGGGTCAGGCGATACGGGTTTTCACAAAAGTAGAAAAAAAACGCCGATCACCTGTGACCTTTTGCCCCTTTTCGGTATTAAGTGGAAAACAACGGACACAGCAATGGCACAAAAAATGGCAGCAGCCCGCAGGAAGGAGGTTGCAATTCCGCAAAAATTGTCTATATTTGTCTTGCAAGACATATTGAATGCGATGCGGAATCGCAGAGATTTATTCTCTCGTGTAAAATCTGGTAAATTTTCTTCGGACGAGAATAAGTTGACTTCCCCCACCATAATCTCAATTATGGCGTGGGCTGTTGCTTATTTTAGTCCACAGGTTTACCAGAGCCTTCACGATAAAATAAGTTTACGGCTCACGTTTCTTTTTTGTGTGCCAGCCCGAATCCGCATACCGGGGCTTTAGGACAACTTTTAACGCTTAAAATACTATTTGCATGAAACGACTGTTTTTCCTGTTGCTGGCAGCGGTTTCGCTTGCCGGATGCGACAAGGGCAATGATGCGCCCTCCTCCATCACGGGTTACGACCCCGACCAACTCCACCAAACACTCTATGCCGACCAGACGAGCGGCCCGGGCGACTTCACTTTCACGGCTGCCGAAAGCTGGTCGACGCAGGTCCGGGACGTGACGCGTTCCACGGCCTCCGATACCTGGATCACGCTCGACCCGGCGCAGGGCGGCCCCGGCACGGTGCATATGAAGATCACCCTTTCGCCCAACCTCACGGGCGCCGACCGCAAGGCCCAGATCACCATCGCCTGCGGCGAAACGACCCTCACGATCACCGTCGAACAGAAAGGCACCACCGAAAGCGGCGGCGGGGAACCGGAGCCGGCAAGCCGGAAAATCGTCCGCATCGACGTGGAGAACGACTATATCAACGATTACAGCGGTGAAGAATACACGACTTTCCGCTACGAGGACGACATGGTCGTCGAACTGAAAACCACCGAAACCGAGGTTTATAAAGGCACACTGCAACACACGTGGGTTACGACGACCTCGATCGACGAAGTAGTCCAGCCGGGAGGCGGAGCCGCCATTTCGGTCACGACTGTGGAGAGCGTCGACGGGAAAGCCGGACGGATGCTGGTCGAAGCCATCGCCCAACTCGAAAACGGGCGCGTGACCTCCTGCACCCGGAACGGTGTCGACTACGACAAGATCGAGGAGGGCAAGGCATGGAGCGACCGCTTTACACTCTCCTACGATGCCGCGGGATACCTCGCCGGATGCGTACGTGTCGAAACGGACAACGACGAGGACAATTTCTATTCGACCTGGCTGGGCGGCAACTACACCAAAGTGGTGTGGGGCGGCGGCTCGGGTATCGACGAGGCTGTCTATGGGAACACGGCTTACAAGAACAACGCGAACCTCGACCTGAATGCGTTTTTCGTGCTCGACAGCGAGGGCTTCGACTTCTCGTTCGGTGCGCAGGACAAGATTTTCGCACTCTGCGGCTACACCGGCAAGCGCAGTGCAAACCTGGCGACGAAGGTGACGGAAACCTGGACCGGCCAGAATCTCAGCCCGACGACCTACACCTACGAATTTGACGACATGGGTTATCCGATAAAAATTCACGCCGTCAGCCACGACCCGGTCAATGACCAGGTACAATACACGACTACCTATAAAATCACTTATAACCAGTAATCCAGGATGAAAAAAATCCTGTTCATGCTCCTTGCGATTGCGACGATCGCAGGATGCGACAAGGGCGGCGACGATTCGCCGATCTCCGGCTACGACCGGAAACAACTCGCCCAAATCCTCTATGCCGACCAGACCGAGGGCAATTTCACGTTCACCGCTTCGGAAAGCTGGACGACGCAGGTTAGGGACGTGACGCGCTCGACAGACGCCTGGATCAGGCTCGACCCGGCGCAGGGCGGCCCCGGCACGGTAACGCTGAAGATCACCCTCTCGCCCAACCTCACGGGCGCCGATCGCAAGGCGGAAATCACCATCGCCTGCGGCGAGGCGACCATCACGGTCACCGTCGAACAGAAAGCCACCTCGGGAGGTGGCAACGAACCGAGTCCCGAGGTCCCCGCAAAGGCCAGAGTCATCAGCCGCATGGACAGTTTCGAAGACGGCAGTCCGAGCGGTTACATCACCTTCGACTACGATGCGCAGGGCCGCACGAAACGCTGTTGCATCTACGACGAAGGCGATGTGCTGACCTACAAGGCCGACATGACCTACACGACCGGGCAGATCAGGATGGAAACGTATAGCAAAGACGGCAGCTATACCAACAACGAGACCATTCTGTTCGCGCTCGATGCAAACGGCCGGGCCACATCCAAAGAGGAGGTCGTCGAGGGTAAAACCTTCAAAAGCGCCTACACCTACGATCCGGACGGTTACCTGACCGACTATCCCTCGGGGGCTATAATTACAGCCGAGGTAAACCCCGGCCCCGTGACCGGCAAAACGGCTTCAGGCGCCGCAAAAATCGTGATGAGCCGGATCGTCTGGGCGGGTGAAAACATGAAAACCCAGTACGAAGAGTGGCAGGACGGCGAGTACGACTCCAAAACAGAGTACGCGTATACCGACTACAAAAACGGCTTCGCCACCATTGACCTGATGATGGGCGGCAGCATGACGGAACTGCTGATACTCAACAACGGCGTCTTCGGGAAAAGCAGCCGCAACCTCATTGCCCGGGAGACCGTCACCCGGAAAGCCTCGATCGGCACCGACGTTCACACGTGGTCCTACAAGTTCGACGCCGAGGGCTATGTGACCGAATTCACCCGCGCCTTCACCTCCACCGGGCCAGAGAGCGACTACACGGAGTCCTACAAAATCACCTACAAATAACAGAACCTCAACACCCCAAAAAACTTAAACAATGAAAGACATCAATTCCCTCCGCCACGAAAAGGAGAAAACCTATTTCACGTTCATGCTGGTCATCAGCGCCATCGTCTGGCTGTTCCTGCTCATCGGACTCCTGATGGCGATCCTCGCGCTGCTGCCCTTCATCCTGATCGGTGTGTTCATCTCCTGGCTGTCGAGCCAGTATTTCAAGGCTGTCATCTTCGGCAACAGCATCCAGGTCAACGAACGCCAGTTCCCTGCGATCAACAAGATCGTCTCCGATTACTGCCGCGAACTGGGGCTGAGCCGCACGCCGATGGTCTTCGTCGAGAACGGCAACGGAACGGTCAATGCCTTTGCCGTGAAAATGCTGTCGAAGAAATACGTCATTCTGAAATCCGACCTGGTCGACCTGATGCTCAAGCGCGGCCGGATGGACGAACTCGCCGTCATCATCGGCCACGAACTCGCCCACCACGCAGCAGGCCATACGGCATTCTTCCGCAACCTGCTCATCGCCCCCGGACGCATCATTCCCTTCGTCGGAGCCGCCTATGGCCGCGCCTGCGAACTGACAGCCGACCGCATCGGCTATGCGCTTTCGGGCAACTGCAAAGCTGCCCAAAACAGCCTGATCGCCATTGCCCTCGGCGCTCAGAGCCTTGCCGACGAGATCGACATCGAACAGTTCGAGGCACAGGAGCACGAAATTCCCGACTTCATGGGCTTCATCCACAAGATTTTCTCTTCGCATCCACGCATGACGCGCCGCGTGATCGAAATCCGCGAGTTCGACAAACGGCAATCCAGATAGCCCCTCCCCGATTCCCAAGCCGTGCCCGTAAAACGAATATCCCTTGTAATTTGTATTACTACAAATTACAAGGGATATTTATTCATCTCACTATCAATAAAGAAGGTTCATAATTAAAAAAACATCGACCTTCTTTCGTCGAAAAACGGGGCTCAAACCTATTGCCATTGTCCCATATGTATCAACATGTTGCAGCGATTGTTTTGCGCTTCAATGCATCTCTATGCTTAAAAACAAAAATACGATTTATTTTTGATATTTCCAATAGGAAATTTGTCGGAGATAATTGATGGTGCTTAGGGATTTCCACAGCCTTTATCCAAGGATATTTCCCTTGATCTAACTGATAATATATTGCACGTCTTCGTCCGAGACGCAAGAACCGCTGGGCAGGCACAGGCCGCGTTTGAACAACGATTCGCTCACGCCGTTCACATAAACCGGATTTTTGGCATATACCGGTTGCAGATACATCGGTTCCACAATGGCCGGGATTCGATGCCTGCGGCATCCAGTGCTATACGCATCGCCTCAACGTTCGTGTTCGATTCGCAGGCCGTATGGAACACCCCGGGGACATAGTTACTCCGGCCGTCCCGCCGACTACACCTTGGACGGCTGTTTTATAGGCGTGTTCTTCTCCTTTTACGTGTAAGTATGGGTTGAGTCGGATCGTACAAAGCCAATAGTTACTGTCGTAACGTGATGACGTGTTCTCATGCAGGTCAATACCCTCGATTCCAACCAACAATTCCTTGTAGAGTTGGCAAACATGCTTATGGTGGGCAATATGATCGTCGGCAACGGCCATAATCTCGTCGATTTTGTAAGGCATACCGTATAAGGCAACCGGGACAATCGCCTTCGGTTTCCGGCCGGTCTTGGCAACACGTTCTTCGATAGCCTTTCCAAGCAGTTCGGGATCTATGTTCCAGGTTTCGGACTCCGAATCGACGAAGACGGGCGTGGCGCCGAGGTAAGTCACAGGATGCGAAGAGGCGCAGAAGGTAAAACTTTGGACGCGGGCCAATGAGAGCCATATCTCCTTTTAGAACATTTATTAGCTACGGCAACTTATTGATGGATGTGGACCGCATAAATTTTCCAATTTTCGACAGATGTTGTACATCAGCCAACAGATTACCGCTTGCATCCCGTTCGTCAACCATGGTGTTGAATTTAATGATTCGTAGTTTTCCCGGGACGTTCCTGCAGGAAAAAATACGCCGACACCCCTATTGGCGAAATGGAGCCAAACAAAAATAACGATCAAAATCGGACTGAGCGTATATATAAAAATTACTCCATTCCTTGGTAATCTGAGTTCCAGAAAAACTCTTAAAAATTTTATCCAAACCTTTTGCTCCCATAGTTTTGCATAGGCTATCTTCGCAATATAGTTTCTCCGTACACTCAAGCGGTGAAGAAGTGTCAGCGATTTTACATCTCATACCCATCTCATCATCAATCATTGCATCTCGTAATCCATATATCTCAGCTGTATTTCGATGACGATGCACTGGTAACAAAACATTAATCAACCGCTGACATGGCGCCTTCAACGATTCATGAATATTATAATTCATCCGCAACCGCAAGGAGGCCTCTGCCTGTGCTGTTATTTCGTCAAAAAGATGCGTATCTATCACATTTTAAATAAATACAATTATATTTTGAAGTTTGTTAAAACGTCCATAGGTTGCCATCCTAATTCATCTTTGGCTTTAGCATTACTCCATGTATCAGAAGTTATTATTTTTGACAGTCTGGAAGAATTTATCGGGAACATTTGAATATAGTCTCCTATTTTGGCAAGACATTTTGCAATCCAATATGGGATCGAAATCGGCTCGCGCTTACCTAACTGCCTAGCAATAACCTTGGATAATTCACCAAAGGAAGGATTGTAATCATCACATACATTAAATACACCTCCTTTCATTGCTATAAGAGGTACTAAATTACCAATATCTTCAGCCATTAACATGCTTTTACGAGCTTTGCCACCATCAATGTTCAAGTATCTGCCAGTTTTTATGCCGGTTACCATAGCACCCAAATTACCAGGGGCATTAGATCCGACCAACAATCCAGGTCTTAGTATGCCTAAAATTACACCATTAGTCTTACACCAGTCAGTAAGATACTTTTCCGCTTTAATTTTACTATCTGAATACGGAGAGTCTCCAATCAATTTTCTTGTGGTTTCCGTATCCATATTCCCTGGTGTTTCTCCATAGACATTCATTGTAGAAATGAAAATCAAAGACTCTGGCAAACCAACATGTTCAAGAGCGCTACAAAGATTAATTGTACCCTGAAGATTTATATCATAAAATGATTTTTTTTCTTCTTCCGTTGTTGGATATACGTGCGCTTTACCCGCAGCATGAAGTATGACATCGAATCTGTTAGGCAATGAAGGTATTTCTGTTGCTAAATTAGCCTTGATTTCATCGTTATCAGAAATCCCAATTGTTGTAACCATATAGGTTTTGTCTAAGATTGGCTTAGCATTTCTTCCGAGAAATCCAGTTCCACCCGTAAATAGAAGAGACTTCATATTGATTATTTAAATTTTTCCCAATTAAGGCAAGCTTCTTCCCATGGAGCCCGGTCTTTTTTATTATAAATATATGTACATTTCGCTTCCTTGAAATCGCGAAGCCATTCAGGCAATGTCACCAGACCTCCTTCAACCCTTTTACTATAGTCTATAATTTCGGACATAGAAGTGAAATCTTCAAATTCTTTACGGTCAGATGGGTCAATATATCCATTACTCATACCTTTAACCCATAAATAGGCCAATGGCATTCCGGCTACAAGCCCCGTAGGATTCCACGCTGATGCCCGGAAATTTATTTCCATAAAGTACAATGTTCCATCTTTGTCAATCAGGAATTCCGCCTCGAAGATGCCTTCAAAACCAATTTCTTCAAACATCGCTTGAAGTCTCTTTTCCATATCTGGATTCTTGAACATTGTTACATTATGATATGGACTATAATAACCTTGAATAAGATATTTCCAGGTCATCTGTGTTACAATCTGCATATCGCGACCTCGATTGACGGTATAACCTTCAAGAGCCATCTCATTTTGTTTATCAACAAAATGCTGGATCATGATGGTTGGGCTGGCAATTTCCCCTATTGCACAACGTAACTCAGTCTCATTCTTACAGATAAAGACATCACTCTTCCAATTACCGGAATTTGGAGAGATGTCTTTAGTTATAACCGGATACCACAACTCTTGGGGAATTTCATCGGTTTTGGAAATAACATATGAATCAAGGATATTGAACCCATGTTTCTTGGCTAACTGCTGGATTTCATATTTATCCATATATTCATTGATGCGCCCGATTTCCCCAGCATTAAAGGCAATGAATTTGTCTTTCCACTCATCATAGCGAAGATCGAAAAAACCAACGCTTTTGTCATCAGAAAAGACAATGAAAGGACGATGATTATTGTTGTAATCGCCATACTCTCTCATAAGCAACTGATATCCTTCCTCGACAGAGTCAACTTGATGAAGCTTGGATATGTATTTACTTTTAGTCGCCACTTCATACCTCCGCTTTACTGAAATATAAACGGGGTTAATTCCCATCTCTCCCAAACTTCGTATTTGACCGAGTGGATTATAATGTTCCAATGCAAATACTATGCAGATATGCCCGTTGTAATTATTGCTCATTAATGATATATTTATTATTTTTCAGTATATACGTTATCTCCTTTTACAACTGTTTTAATTACCGACAAGAAAACCTGGCAATCATTAAAAAATGATATTGAATCGGCATATTCTGTATCCATCCTAAATTGTAAATCTCTATCAGCGGAAGCTCTATATTTTACATCGACAGTACAGAACATTCCCGGACGGACATCATATCTTTTACAATATCTCAAATTACCTTTATATGGTTCAAATTCCCAATCAAGTATCGGACGGGGTCCAATAATCGACATTGTACCATTAATGATATTGAACATTTGTGGAAGCTCATCAAGGCTTGTCCGTCTAAGGAAAGCTCCAACTTTTGTTATACGAGAATCCTTTGAGTTCTTTACTATTCCTCCCATTTCATATGCGTGTTCACACATAGTTCTAAACTTGTAAACAGTAAAGGGTTTTGTTCCCTTGCCAAGCCGTACTTGTTTGAACAACACGGGGCCTTTACTATCACGCTTAATAGCGATGGCAATAATACCCATAGGAACAGCACACACCAACAGACCGCAGACAGCCAAAGTGGTGTCAATAAATCTTTTAAAGAAATGACGGTACATCTACACTTATTCTGCCCTCAGGGCGATTTCAAAACTTTCACTGTAATTCTGTCCCCATTGGCCACCACGCATTGCAGCCAATCCAAATATATATTCCTCGCTTCTCGGATGAGGATATGGACGCATAACACCTCTATACATACTCAAAGCTTTGATTTTGGCCTCAACAGCATCCGCGCCCACTTCCACGAAACAGTTTGGACGAAACAGGCTCATTGCATTGTTCACAGCCCATTCCGTACATGACGGGACTTCCATATACCAAAACTCCTTTATACGTTTTATTTCCGGACGTCGTTGAAAAAGCCGTATTGCCTCCTGACACGCCATCGATGTCTGAAGATGGTCGTTGTTGGTATCGGCAGGATGGTGAGTTATCACAATGTCCGGTTTGCTTTCCCTGATAGCCGACTCAATGAATTGTACAAGTTGGATATGAGGTACAGTGTTCATCTCGATATTAGGAAAAGTCGCCTCATACTTTTTATTAATACCCAGGAATTTAGCTGATGCATTAAGATCATCATCAAGCTCCTTATCATCAGGGCGAAATGCTCGAGCTTTAGCTTCGGTACACATGATTGCGACATCAACCACGTCACCATTATGCGCCCACTTATATATCGATGCCCCGGCTCCCAAAACTTCATCATCCGGATGAGCTACAACTAATAGATATTTCATTGATCGTTTTTAGTTAAAAAAATCACAAAAAATGTATGCGTCCGATTAGGCTTTTGGGGGTTGAACAATGGCTAAATTTACCCAATGCCTAATTCAGTTTTTGTTAAATTTGAAGATTATATTTTGTATTAAAGATTTTTCAACGTATTGGAAGATTTCCCAACAATTGATTAGCAATTATCTGTGCACACAACTAATCAATCATTCAAAATAGGACGAATTGATTGAAAGAATGGCATTTCTGATACTTGATAATTTTTTGTATATCTCACCCCATCCGACTATCGACTGATAGCCCCCCCCCCTCAAAAGTTTCCCGACGGGGTTTGTAGATAAAGAATAAAACTGAAATTATAC
>JAEZTA010000108.1 GCA_023443765.1 Bacteroidota bacterium
GCTGTTCGACCGTCCGGAGGATTACGCCCTCAAATACCTCGAAAGTAAATTCGCAAAGAAAAATCCCGTCGTGGCCGAAGCCAACAAGCTGGCCATCCAGGCGGGCTATAATTACGCGGCCAACACCCACCAGTTCGCCAACAACTACACCGTAGCCCCGGCTCCGCGGGAGAAGGGCACGTACCGTTCGATCAACGGCAACGTAGCCACGGCGTGGGGACTGTGCGCCGCCGCCGAGAAAGCGGGGCTGCCGCTCTTCTGCGGTTCGTACCCCATCACTCCGGCCACGGTGATCCTCGAAGAACTCGCCAAGCGCAAGGACCTCGGAGTGAAAACCGTGCAGGCCGAGGACGAGATCGCCGGCATCTGCACCGCCATCGGTGCGGCGTTTGCGGGCAATTTCGCCGTGACGACCACTTCGGGCCCCGGACTGTCGCTCAAGAGCGAGGCGCTGGGTCTGGCCGTGATGACCGAGCTGCCGCTGGTCGTGGTCGACGTACAGCGCGGAGGCCCCTCGACGGGTCTGCCGACCAAAACCGAGCAGAGCGACCTCTCGCAGGCGCTCTACGGCCGTAACGGCGAATGCCCGGTGATCGTCGTGGCGGCATCGTCGCCCAGCGACTGCTTCCACTACGCATTCGAAGCCGGACGCCTCGCCATGGAGCACATGACGCCCGTCATCCTGCTGACCGACGGATTCATCGCCAACGGTTCGGAGCCGTGGCGCATTCCGCAGATGAAGGACTACCCCGCCATCTGCCCGCCGATCGTCGACGAAGCTCCCGAAGGCGGATTCATGCCCTACGTGCGCAACGAAAAACTGGCCCGCGGCTGGGCGTTCCCCGGCAAGAAGGGGCTTGAGCACCGCGTCGGCGGTCTGGAGAAGGACTGCGTGAAGGGCTGTATTTCGCACGATCCGGCCAACCACCAGAAGATGACCGACAACCGTTCCGCCAAGGTAGCCAAAGTCGCCGAGGACATTCCCGCACAGGGCGTCTGGGGCGATGCGGAGGGCGACCTGCTGGTCGTAGGCTGGGGAGGCACGCGCGGCCACCTGCAGAACGCCGTGGACGAGATGCGCAAGGAAGGCAAGAAAGTTTCGTTGTGCCACTTCAACTACATCAACCCACTGCCGAAGGGCGTGCGCGAGATTTTCGCGAAATTCGGGAAGATCGTGGTTTGCGAGCTGAACGAAGGCCAGTTCGCCAACTACCTGCGCCAGAACTTCCAGGAGTTCCGCTACGAACAATACAACAAGTGCGAGGGACTGCCCTTCACGGTTGTAGAGCTTAAAAAGAAATTCGAATCCTTACTGAAGTAACCATGGCAGACTACAAATACACCCCTGCGGATTTCAAGAGCGACCAGGAGGTACGCTGGTGCCCCGGATGCGGCGACCACGCCATCCTGAGCGCCGTGCAGCGCGCGCTGCCCGAAATAGCCGACGCGCTCGACACGCCCCACAACCTGTTTACGTTCGTGTCGGGCATCGGATGCTCATCGCGTTTCATCTACTACATGAAGACCTACGGGTTCCACTCCGTGCACGGACGCGCCAATGCCATAGCGACGGGCGTCAAGACTGCAAACCCGCGCCTGAGCGTCTGGGTAACGACGGGCGACGGCGACTCGCTGGCCATCGGCGGCAACCACTTCATCCATGCCATCCGCCGCAACGTGGACCTCAACGTCATCCTGTTCAACAACGAGATTTACGGACTCACCAAAGGCCAGTATTCGCCCACGTCGAAGCTGGGCAAGATCACGAAGACTTCACCGTACGGAACGGTCGAAAAGCCGTTCAATCCCGGCGAGCTGGTGATCGGTTCGAAAGGCACGTTCTTCGCCCGGTCGATCGACATGGAGGTCGGGCTGTCGAAAGAGTGCATGGTCGCTGCGGCCAGGCACAAAGGCATGTCGGTGATCGAGGTCCTGCAAAACTGCGTGATCTTCAACGACAAGACCCACTACGCATTCGCGGCCGACAAGGCTACGCGCGCGGAGCACACCGTGACGCTGCGCCACGGCGAGAAGATGCTGTTCGGAGCCAACAACGAGAAGGGAATCGTCTTCGAGAACATGAAACTCAAGGTCGTGACCGTAGGCCAGGACGGCTACATGCTGGACAACGTGCTGACGCACGACGCCCACGAGCGTGACACGACGCTGCACACGATGCTTGCGGCCATGAAATACCCCGACTATCCGGTGGCCCTGGGCGTGATTCGCGCTGTCGAGGACGACACGGTTTACGACCGCGCTGTGGAAAAGCAGGTCGAGGAGGTCAAGGCGGTCAGCAAGATTCACTGTGTGGACGACCTGCTCCGTTCGGGAGCTACGTGGGAGGTGGAATAAACACCCGATACGTCGATGAAAAAAGCGTCGGAACCTTCGGGCTCCGACGCTTTTTTCGTATTGCGGGCAGTGGCATTACACTTTGGCAGCCAGGTCGCTACTTTTTGTCGAGCAGCGTGCGGTCGATAATCCTGCGCATCTCTTCGATGTCCATGGCGCCGTTGGCATGCTGCGGCTCGCCGTTCATCGGGATAAAGACGAAGGTCGGGATACTGCGGACCTTAAACAACGCGGCGAGGCGCTTTTCCTTGTCGACATCCACTTTATAGACCCTTACGCGGCCTTCGTATTCCCCGGCCAGCGTCTCCATAACCGGGGACATCATCTTGCAGGGGCCGCACCACGTGGCGTAAAAATCAATGACGGCGGGCAGATCGCCTTTGTACTTCCATGTTTCGTTTGCGGAAAAGTCGAAGATCTGCGTCTTGAACTCCGCGGTCGTCAGTTCGATAGCTTTCATATTTTTCGGTTTTTGAGTGTCGTCGGAGCATTGTGCGGCAACGGGCAGGGCAATCAGTACGGCAGCCGCGAGAACGGCAGTTTTCACGGTCGCCAGGGATTCGGCATTCCGGGATTCGGGTCTTTTCTCTTTTTCATAATCGTGTCGGTTTTTGTACAGTGCAAAGATCGTGACCGAATGCTATTCAGAAAATAGCCAAACCGCCGGAAAGATTGGCAATATTTCCTTTGCCGCCCTTTGCGGCATTCCGGGGCGCTCTCGCGGAGCCGACACAAGATGTTTCTGGGTGGCTTTTTCGAAAAAAATTCAATAACAAAACAGATTTTCGGGGCTAAAAATTGTGGAAATAAAAAAATCCGATTATCTTTGCACCCACAACAAGGGGGATTAGCTCAGTTGGCTAGAGCGCTTGCATGGCATGCAAGAGGTCACCAGTTCGACCCTGGTATTCTCCACCCATTGAATCGAGGAGTTGCAGAACAAATGCAACTCCTTATTTTTTGCATCGGAATTGAGCAAACCACCCCAAAACCATATCTGGTTTTGGGGTGGTTTTTGTTGGAGCAATCCGGTACGACCGGGTAACGCCGTCACCGGCCGGAAGGTTTAAATGTAATCGATCTTAACCTCCTCGGGCAATGCCAGAATCTTGTTTTGCAGGATCGCCTCGTCGCCCAGCAGGCAGAAGATCGACGCATAGTAAGCCTCTTCGAGGACATTGGGCGGCTGTGTATTCGTAAGGACACTATGGCAGAAGGCCTGGAGCATCTCAACCGAGCCGTCGCCTCCGACCGCCTCGGGCATAATTGCAACACCCGGATCGGCCGAAGCGCTCTCCGCCGACCAACTCGTGCCCGCAAAGACCGAATTGCTGAAAACGCCCTGCTCAATCTCTCCGAGCAACTGGCGGATGCCACTCCGCTTGCGGGGATTTTCGGCATAGAGGCGCCCGTTGGCCAGGTCGACGGTTCCCTCCTTGCAGAGGATCTGCTCGCCCATGCCGAAGTGCTTGTTGGCAATCACCGATTCGAAGGTCATGTTGACCCCGTTGGGGAAGGTATAGATCGTGCTCACGCTGTCGAACACCTCGCGGCCGTCCTTCCAGTAGACGATGTTGCCCGTACCCATGACCTGTGTGGGGAGCATCCCCATGGCCCACGTTCCGTTCTGCAACTGGTGGCAAGCCAGCTCGGTCATCAGTCCGCGGGAATACTCGCGGTAGAGCCGCCAGTTGATATGCCGTTCCAACTCGGGCGAAGGGACCGTCCGGCGCCAGTCGTTGTTGCGGAACCAGTAGTTGCGCACATTCACCACCGGACCCAGTTCGCCCTTGCGGATGGACTCCATGATCCGGATGTACTTGGGGTCGAACAACCGCTGCTGCCCCACGAAGAAGATTTTGCCCGACGCCCGGCCCTGCCGGTACATGTCGAGGCACTCCTCCATGGTATAAGCCATGGCCTTTTCGCAGAGCACGTGTTTTCCCGCTCCGAAGGCATCGAGCGTCACCCGATAATGCAGGTGCAGCGGCACGGCGATGATGACGGCATCGACCTCTGCATCCTCCAGCAAGCGGCGGTAGTCGTCATAACGTTTTGCCCCGGGAGCGATCCCCGACGCCTGATCGAGGTTGTGCGGATAGTTGTCGCAGAGGGCCGTGATCTCGGCATTGACGACCGACAACAGGTTGTGCATGTGGTACTGCCCGCGCGACCCGGTGCCGATGATGCCGAACCGCACGCGGCCGCCCTTGATCTCCTCCTGCCCCGCAGCGGTGCACCCCTTCAGCCAGGGAACAGCCGACAGCGCAATTCCGGCAGCCCCCAGCGTGCCGATTCGTTTCATAAATTCTCTTCTGTCCATGATTCCGTATCTTGCTTTATTTCTGTATAGCGATACCCTTCAAATTCCGCGGCTATCCCCTGTCGGGCCTCACGGGGTGCGGCATAAAGTGCCGTGGAGAGTATTTCGCAGACCAAGGCCGAGCGGCCTTCCACCGCGATAATGCCGCCCTCCGACACCATCCGGCGGCTGTTCGGATCGACGATATGCGCCTGCCCGTCGGGCCTCAGCCCCGAGAACGAGAGCGAAGCCCCTTTCAGGCGGAACGGCGCCCCGCCGGCTGTCGCTGCAACCGGCCAGCAATCCCCGAAAGGATGCGTGCCGAGAGCCGTCACGGAACTGTCCCCGAAGTTGACGAGGGCATTCACAACGCCGGCGTCGGCCAGCAGTTTCTTCACCCGGTCGAGCGCATAGCCCTTGCCGAAGCCGCCCGCGTCGAGCACGACGCCCTCCCCGGCCAGCGTAACGCTCCGCGTCGCAGGGTCGAGGCGGTAGGCCGGGATGATCCGGCGCTCCGAAAGGACTGCGATGTCGAAATAGCCTCCTGTGCTCTGGCGGAACACCTCGCAGAGTTGCAGGATGACGAACGCTTCCTCGTTCAGTGTGACCGCTTCCCGCCCCTGCGAAGCGTTGATCTTCGCAAAGAGGCTCCCGTCGTCGTGCCGGTTCAGCGTCCCGTCGAGCGTCCGCACCAGCCCTTCGACTTCCTCCGACAGTCGCCGGGCCTCGGATTCGCCGACACCCGTCAGCACCGTTTCCAGAACGGTGTGCATCACATCGAACGTGGCATAAGCCACCGGAACCTGCGGATTTTTGGCGCTGTAAACGAACTCCATGGCCTACCTCCTGCGCCGGAACAACCGCACCACGAGCCGGACCAGCCACACGAGCAGGTAGAGCACGGCGGTAATGCACACGACATAACCGATCTGAGAAAACAGCTCGGACCAATGCGTGTGGTAGCGGACGATGGCGTAGACGTTGATCAGGCAGGCGGCCACGAAACAGCCGAGGATCAGGCCGAGTTCCAGTCGTTTCGCCCGCGCCGTTATTACCGTATCTTTCATTGATAGCTTGATTTAAACCGAACGCCACCCGACCGTCGAAACAGCCGGGTGGCGCAACCGGTTACAGTTCGTAGAACTCCTCCCAGCCGCGGCGGGGAACAGCTCCCCAGAGCAGTTGGTTGGCCAGCGGATTGTTGGTGATCTGTTTCGTTTCGCGGTCGAAAACGATCTTCTGCCCGGTCCATTGGCTGACGACACCCAGGCAGAAAACCTGACTCAGCGGCCCCGAAACGGAGAAAGGCGAGCGGGTATGCTCCTTACCCATGACCGACAACAAGAAGTTGGCATAGTGGTTCGACGTGGTTTTGGGAACCTCGGGAAGACGCCCCGCCATCTCCTTCGCCCGCTCTTCGGGAATGATCGAAAGCGTGCTCGCATGCGAACCTCCCTTGAAGGTCAGCGTCTCGGAGTAAATCTCCTTGCCGGGGTTGAGTTTCGCAGGCTGGATCTTGCCGCCGGCGACCGTCGGGATGTTCGGGTCGATCTCCGACACTCCGTAGCCGTCGGGCACCGAAGGAATGTTATCCAGACCGTCGTACCACGTGATGTCCAGCGCGGGCATCTGCTTACGTTCGGGGAAATGGAAGACCAGCGTCGACGACATGGGATAGAAGAAGGGATTGTGTCCCTTGAGGTACGTAGGATTGACCTCCGTGGGAAGGCCCAGTTCGAGGAATTCGTGCACCGTGTCGAGGATGTGCGCGCCCCAGTCGCCGAGGACGCCCATACCGAAATCGTACCAGCAGCGCCACTGCCCCTTGTGATAGTCGTGGTTGTAAGCGTGCTCGTGCGCCGCGCAGAGCCACGTCTCCCAGTCCAGCGTTCCCGGAACGGGTTCGCCCTTGGGATAGCTCGCCATCTTCGGGTCCCAGCCGTGCCAGCGGCGCGGGTTGTTCATGTGGGCCGTAACAGCGGTCACATCCTTGATAATCCCGGCGTCCTTCCACGCCTTGAACTGGAAATAGTTAGCCTCCGAGTGCCCCTGGTTACCCATCTGGGTCACGACACCGTATTTCTTCTCGGCCTCCATCAGCAGTTCGCACTCGTAGAATGTGCGGGCCAGCGGCTTCTCCACATAAACGTGGATACCTTCGCGCATAGCGGCCATACAGATCGGGAAGTGGCTGTGGTCGGGCGTCGCCACCATTACGGCGTCGATCTTACCGGCCATCTCGCTGAACAACTTCCGGAAATCGCGGTATTTCGGCACCCCGGGGAACATCGCCTCGATCTCCTGCGTATGCTTCGCACCCATGTCCACGTCGCAGAGAGCCACAACGTTGCAAAGGCCCGTCTTATGAAGTTCCTTCGACACTTCGGCACCGCGATTGCCGATTCCGATCAACGCAATGTCGACCTTTTCGTTAGCTCCCACCGCCTTCGGCGGGGCGACTTTTTTACCTGCGGCTCTATCCCCGATACTGCCGCCCATGAGCAGCGAGGGAACCATCGCGGCGCCTCCGATGAGGGCCGTATTCTGCAGGAAACTCCTGCGCGACATCTTCTTGTCTGACATCGTTCTCTTATTTTTTACGGTTACGCTCCGGATGGGGCTTTATTCCAGTTCTTTGATCTTGATGTTCTTGTAGTAAACCTCGTCGCCATGGTCCTGCAACAGGATGTGGCCGCGTTCGAAGTTGCCGAAGTTCACCCAGTCCTTATATTTGCTGTAATCGACCAGTGCATCCCACATTGCGTTGTTGCGCTCGTACTCGATGATTTTGACATCATTGAGCCAGTGCTCGACGTGGTTGCCGCGCACGACGATGGTCGCCTTGTTGAAAAATCCCTTGCGGAAGGGCTTGACCACCGGGGCGGGGATCAGGTCGTAGAGCGAACCCAGCTTGCGGTTGCCGTTCACGCCCAACTTAGCGTCGGGATGCTTCGCATCGTCCAGCACCTGGTATTCGCAGCCGATGGCCGAACCGCCCTTGGCGCTGTTGACGTCGGGATTGACAAAGTATTTGATGCCGCTGTTGGCTCCTTCGGTGATTTTGAAATCGACCGTCAGGATGAAATTCCGGTATTTTTCGGTGGTGATGATGTCGCCGCCGTTGCCCGATTCGGCTCCGTTGGCCTTCTCGACCGTCAGGATGCCGTCTTTGACATGCCAGCCCTTGTCGGGGAACTGCGGGCCCTTGTGGCTGCGCCAGCCATTGGTCGTCTTACCATCCCACAGCAGTTTCCACCCTTCGGCCTTCTCGCGCTCGGAGATCGTATTGGGAATGCAGTTGTGCTGTGCAATGCCTGTTTCGGGAGACAGTTCGTACTCCAGTCCCGAGGTCAGGATGCGGATATCTTTCCAGCAAACTTTTTTGCCGGCCAACTCAGGGTTGCCGATGGCATGCACCTGCAGGGCGATAAAACCCGAAGCGTCCTGCGCGTCGAGCACATCCGCCGCCGGAACGCCGTTGATCCACGTCCGGATGCGGTTACCGACCGCCTCCACGCGAACCTTGTTCCAGTCGCCGTGGCGGAAAGCCTGCTGCGCCGCGGGATTCGTCGTCAGCGGGTAGAGCCATCCGAGGCGCGCCTCGTCGTAGATGCCGCCAGACCAGGCACGCGCCGACGGGTCGATCTCGTACTGGTAGCCACGCACGCGCCCATCCGTCAGGTGGCTGCGCAGCTGGATACCCGAATTCAGTCCCTCGTCGACCCGGAACAGCATCTCCAGGATGAAGTCGCCGTATTCCTTGTCAGTACGCAGGAAGGTGTTCGGCGTGCCCGTCTTGCTGATGCCCTCGATAGCTCCGTCGACGATCCGATACTCTGCCGTACCGGCGACCGTCTTCCAGCCGTTCAGGTTCCTGCCATTGAAAAGTGTTTGCCATTGAGCCTGTGCTCCGACAACGGTGCAGGCCCCCAGGATTAGAAGTAGTATTTTTTTCATTTTAGTTGGGTAGTTTTGATCGTACGAATATAGCTCATTTTTCCTTGTTTTCAGTCAGGATCGTCTCAAAATAGGCTAAATTTCGTTCAGGACAGAGCATTTGCCACAGCGAAGCTACTGTCCAGCCCGGTGCGAAGATGTCGTTGTAGAAACCTTTGCCGTTCTTGCCGTAATCCCACGCCGTATGCTGCACCACCTCGGGATAGTACCCCACACGGGCAATGTCGAACATTTTACCTTCAACCGGCATCAACTGCAACATCGAGGTTTTGATCACCCGAGAAAACTCCGAGAAACGATTCTCGCCATATTCGACAGCCAGCCAATCCAGAAT
This sequence comes from Bacteroidota bacterium, assembly GCA_023443765.1. GTDB lineage: Bacteria > Bacteroidota > Bacteroidia > Bacteroidales > Rikenellaceae > Alistipes. The sequence goes on from JAEZTA010000108.1 coordinate 8,949, forward strand.
CGCAGCAAACTCGAAGATAAAAACGTCGACATGGTTATTCTCCACCGATACATTACCCCAACCGCGCGATTTGAAACCCACATCGCCGAGCATTTGCCCCTGCGCAAAAGGAACATCCCACAAATAGTACCACGAAAGGGTGAAGTAAGCACTCCGGCGGCAGAGGTCGGCATAATGCTGACGCTCGTGGCCTTTGGTGACGAATGTCAGGTAATACATCGCCGTCGAAGCATAGAGTGAAGCCTCTTTATCCTCGCAGTTGGCATCGAGCGTCGAAGAGAAATAGTCGGCCTTAGAAATCAGTTCTTTTTCAAGGTAAAGAGCCGTATGCTTTGCCGAAGCGAGATAGCGCCGATCCCGGAAATAAGTATAGGCCATTGTCAGCGGCAATGTAGCCGAAGGAGTACTTCCGCCCGTCGGGTCAATGACTGTGAAATCATTGTCAAACTTCCGCGGGAAACTTCCGTCGGAAGTCTGGAGTTGCAAGAAGTTATCCAACAGACGGTGTATCCGCTGTTCCCATTCCGGATGCGGGCGCCCTTTCCGTTGCTCGTAGCGCAGGTAGTTCAATACGGCATAGGCCCCCTCCGATTGGCGGCGAATACTATACACCGAAGTTTCTTCGGCCTTATCGAAATTCACCGACTCACGGAAAAAACCGTTGGAGGTGAATCCGTGCTGAAGGAAACTTTCGAAGATAGCCTGCGCATTGCGGACCAACGTTTCGTCGCCATGCGCCTCACCGTATTCCAGCGCATTGTAAGCATTCAGCAGTACACGCCCGACAAACCCGATTTCGACACGACCGGTATTGGCACAGTCAGCCGTCCGCATATGCACACTCGAATAGTATTTCAGGTCGTATTTATCTACGTAGCTCTCGCGGAAAAAGTTGGCCAGCACGCTCTTCGCCTTATCCGTCGTATAAGAGGTCTCCACCGGCCGAGGCCGGAAGGCGTCGAACGAAGAGGTCCATACGTCGGCGACGAAATGCGAGAAATCCACAGCGTGGCCCTTGCGAATCTCCCAATGCAGGGAAACACTCTCGCCCGGTTCCAGTTTCTGGAAAGCTTGTACAGGAGGTGCAAGGGTCAGTTTGCGGACATAACTCTTCGGTCCCTCACTATAAGGGAAACCATAGACCAATGAAGCTGCTCCGTCTGAGTTACGAAACCCGGTAAATCCCAGCGAGGTAGGGCCACTGAGAATTGCCTCGCCGTAGTTGTGCGCAGCCAGCGCTTCGGCATTGTGTCTGTCGGTGCGCAGCACTGTACAATAATCGCCCGTCGTTTCGCAGAAAACGCCTGTGAGCGGTGTGCTCAAACGATCCTCACGCACATGCCAACTGTCGCTGGTGTGGAAGGAGGGGGCCTCTTTCGGCGACCGCAGGTTCTTTCGATACCAGAATCCGGGCATGAAGAACTGGCACTCCGCATGTGTGAAGCCGAGTTTCAGCACCTCTTCATAGCTGAAATAAATGCGCTCCCGGGCTGTCAGCACCACTTCAACTGCCGACACGTCGCCGCGGGCACTTTGAGTCCGCCGTATCTCCACCGGCAGTGGAGTTTTGGCATGCAGCGCTCCCTGCCCATCGTCAGAAAGCGCATAGGTGCAGGCCGGATTGCCCGGCGATTTGAGGCTGATACGCTGCACCATTTCCTGCCCCAAAAGCGGAGCGATGGTGAACAAGCCGAAAATCAAAGTTACAAACGTTATTCTCATCTTTTTAAATCAATATTGTAATCTGGGGGTTTGGAACTCCTTCGACAGGACCAGTTGCGCAGGGTCACCATCAGTAAAAGTCACATCGGTGATATACATGTAACGCGTATCGTAATTGCCGGGGCTATGGTGGGCATGCAGTACGGCCTTGAGGCTACCGCCGGCATCCCGGAACATCGAGCAGTGGCCCGCGCCCTCGATCCCGTTGGGTTTTTGCAGAATCGGATTTTCATCAAACTTGACCCACGGCCCCGCAGGTGAATCGCTTACGGCATATCCGATTCCATAATAAGCGCTCTCATCCTCGTTGGCCGAATAGGTCATGTAGTAGCGGCCATCGTGCTTGACCACGAAAGGAGCTTCATTAACGGTTCCTCGCTCAACCTCCCAACTCTGGGAAACGCGGATACAACGGCGCGCCGTCCCGGTATTGAGATAAAGCAGGTCGTCGTAGAGTTCGGCGATCCAGATTTCGCTGCCGTTGTCGAACTTGGTGTAATAGAGATAAGCCTTGCCGTCGTCGTCGAGAAAAAACGAACTGTCGATAGCTTTTTCACTCAATAGCTGCTGTTTGACCTCCTGGACAAAAGGCCCCAGCGGGGAATCCGATGTTGCCACAGCCAGGTGCTCGTTGACGGTATAGTACATGAAGAACTTTTTCAACTGTTCGCTGTAATGAACCTGCGGGGCCCAGAACCAGCGGTCGCCATAAGAATTGTCTTTATGAAGCGCCAGCGTGGACTCCTTTTTCCAGAGTTTCAGATCGGAGGAACGATAGACCACAATTCCATCGGCATCGGCAGCACCGTAGGCATAATAAACCCCGTCGTGCAGTAGAATAAACGGATCGGAGAGTGCAATGGGAGTGTGGAAGGCAAAGTCGCTCTCGTCATCGTCACAAGCCGTGCAAAGTGCCAGCAGGACGAAAAGGAGCGGCCACAAGTATTTCAAATAGGTTGCTTTCATATCCATATGTTTTTTGACGGCCCGTCCTCACGAAGAGTACGGAGCCGGGTATTAATAGTTGGGGTTCTGTTCGATATTGGGATTATTGTTCTTCTCGTCCGACGGGATCGGCAGGCAGTCGTGTTTCCCGATCACGAAGTTGGCAAAGTCGGCATCGCGCGCCTTGAGTTCCTCCACGCCCTCAGCAGTTTTCAGCAAATCCCAGCGTTGCAGGTCGGCCCAGCGATGCCCCTCGGTCGCCAACTCCAACACGCGCTCGGTCTGGAGCCGTTTGAGGAACTCCTCACGGCTCTGCAAGGCTTCCGCGTGGTTCTTGCTCAGCGGGTGCATGTTGGCTCGGGCCCTCACCCGATCAACGTACTGTGCGGCATCGTCGGGCGAGCCGCCGGTTTCAGCAATACACTCGGCGTACATCAGCAACACATCGGCATAACGGATGAGACGGACATTGATCGGATTGTAGTAGTCTTCCTTATCACGTTCATCGCTGCTGCTGTATTTGCGGATAAATACACGTCCTTTCCAGGTGCTCTGGCCCCAGGTTCCGCCATTGCTCGTCAGGTTGTAGATGCGGGTATTATTGGGGAAATCGCTGTGCATCTCGGAATAGAAGGCCGTAGACTTGAGGCGGATGTCATAACCGTTATTTTTGTCCTTCTCTTTCTTCATCTCTTCCACGACCCACGGACGCATCTCTCCGTCGGTCCAGCAGATGCCCGGCACACCGAAGAACTGGGCGCGGTGTAATCCCAGGTTGGGATCGACCTCGAAATCGCTGTCGCCGGCCGGAGCCTTGTGCGCATCGGAATACTGGATTTCAAAGACCGACTCCACATTATTCTCAGTCGTGCTCCGGAAATTGTCCGCATAGTCGGATACGAGGTTATAATAGGCTTTACCCGAACCTTCGACAAGCCAGAAAAGATCCTTCTTGGCCTCTTCCCAGCGGTGGAGCTGCATATTACACTTAGCACGGAACGCTAATGCTGCACCCTTTGTCGCACGGCCCTTGTCGTCACCCTTCCACTCCTCAGGCAGCAATTGCTGCGCCTTGCCGAAGTCGGAGATCGCCTGTTCGTAGACCTCGGTCCCGGTATGGCCCTCGGGCTGCAGACCGGGTTTGGGAAGTTCTTCTTCCAGGTTGATGGCGAGGCTGCGGGCATCGCTACCCCACAGGACAGCGAGGTTGTAGTAGTAGAGCCCCCGCAGGAAATAAGCCTGCCCAAGCAGCTGCTCCTTCTTGACGGGATCCTCGAACGGTATCTCGGGCACATAGTGCAACACCTGATTGGCGCGGAAAATAGCCTGATAGCAGAGCTTGTAGGTCAGCATATTGCCCTCCGAAAAGTTGTAGTTGCTATAACGGAACTGCGTCCACTCTTTGAGCGAAGCCCACGGGCTTTTGCTGAAACCCTCGTCGGAGGTGATGTCGAAACGGAACCAAATCCAGCGCATATAGCCGCCGGGCTTGTAGAAAGTGTTGTAAATGGCGTTCACACCGTACTCAGCATCGGTTTCCGTCTTCCAGTAATTCTTAAGCAGGATATTATTGGGGCTTTCCACCTCCACGTCGCAGGAACCCAGCATCCACGCGATACAAAAGATGAATATCAACCTATATTTTTTCATGATCTTCCTTTTTATGATGTGTTAGAATTCCACCTGGACACCAAAAGTAATGGCCCGGGGGTTGGGGAACGAACTGGCATCGTAACCGCGCATCCAGATATTACTGTTCAGGAACTCCGGGTCCAGACCGGTGTATCCGGTGATAGTCAGCAGGTTCTGCGCGTTCACATAAATCCGGACGTTACTGAACGTGTTTTTCAGCAACGACTTGGGCAGGTTGTAGCCGATGGCGGCCTGCTTGAGCCGCAGGTAGCTTCCATTCTCCAGCCAACGGTCCTGGTACTGGATCACGTTGCGCGAATCGCCGTAAATCGGGCGGGGGTCCTTCGCTCCGGGATTCTCCGGAGTCCACGGATCGTAATCGGCCCGATAAGCGTAATTGTCGCTGAAAGCATCCATCGAGCTGCGTGCACCGTTGAAAACCTTGTGTCCGAAGGCGCCGGCAAACTGCAATTGCAGGTCGAAGCCTTTGTATTCGAGCGAAATGTTGACGCCCAATTCGAATTTAGGGATCGAACTGCCGCAATACTGCCTGTCGGCATCGGTAATCTGTCCGTCGCCGTTGAAATCGATATACTTGACATCACCGGCCTGCGGAGTATACTCGTTGATGGTGATCGGACGCCCATCGGGTGTGCGGTGGGCGAATGCCTCTTCTTCGGTGCGGAAAATTCCGTCGGTCTTGACCAGATACCAGTCGCCGATGGGATGACCGACGAGCGATTTGGTATTCCATTCCACAAAACCGTCCTGATCATATCCCAATTCCTTGATTTTGTTTTTCACAAACGAACCGTTGACATTCAGGCTGTAATGAAAATCTTTGCCGACCCGGTCGTTCCATGTCAACGAGAACTCCATACCCCGGTTGAGCAGCGTTGCGGCGTTGACATAGGGCGAATCCCCGTTATGTCCCGTGGAAGCCAGGATGCGCATCGGAGTCAGCACGTCTTTGGTCTCTTTGTGGAAATAGTCCGCCGTGATCGAAAGTCGGCTCCGCAACATCGTAAGGTCGAAACCCACATTAAACTGGGTCATCTTCTCCCAACTGAGGTCTGTATTGCGCAGCTCCACCTGTGTCATACCGGTCACCACCTGGTTGTTGAAAACCGCCTGCGGGAAAGCGTTGATCAACTCCACCCAATCCCAGTAACCGATATTCGAGGTTCCCAGCATACCGTAGTTGGCGCGAATCTTCAGGTCGTCGATAGCCGGCACGTTGAAGAAATTCTCCTGGCTGATTCGCCAGCCCAGCGATACAGAGGGGAAGTAACCGGTATCGTTCGCAGGCGCAAATTTCGATGACTGGTCACGACGCATCGTAAAACTGAACAGATAACGGTTATCGTAGGTGTAGTTTACACGACCGAATACGGAAAACATCTTCTCGATATTCCGGTAACCGCTGTTCTTGGGGTCGTTGAGTGCAGCATCCAACTGTTCGTAATACGACGACGAGGTGCTGTTCATGAGCACATTAATCTTACTGCCCTCAATACGTTCATAATTATTGGTAATGTAGCTCGTACCGAGCACGGCCGAAATACTATGCTTACCATATTCCTTATTGAATTCCAATGTATTATCGAAGACAAAGCCCTGGTACTGGGCCTGCCGTTTTTCGAGGTTCGAGGCATCGAGCGGCTGCTGATACATCCACGAGCCCTCTTTGCGCAGATGGCGGTGCTGGTCGTTGCTGAAGTCGAAACCCATATTGAAACGGTATTTCAGCGCTTTGAGGAATTCCAACTCCGCAAAGGCATTACCGCGGATTCGCAGGTTGGTATTTCGAGTATCGTCCAATGCCTCCTTGGCCACAGGGTTCGATCCGAAAGTCACGTCGCGCGTACCGTCGCCATAGCCGTAACCGCCCGGATTGGCGGAGTTGTAGACAGGAACGGTCGGCAACATGCGGTAGACATCGGTAAAGGGCGAGGTATTCATCTCATCGATGGCGTAATTACTGATCGCCACGTTTTCACCGATGCGGAATGTAAGGTGTTTGCCAAAATCGCGCGCCGAGGAACTGTTGGCGCGTACGGTGATACGGTCACTCTGGGTCCCGATGACTGTTCCGGAGTTGGTCTGGTAGTTTGCCGAAAGGAAATAGCGGCTCTGTTTGGTTCCGCCCGAAAGCGAAACGTTCTGCTCGGTAATGACACCCAATTTGAAGACCTCGTCCTGCCAGTCGGTGTTCGCATCGAAATGGTTGGCCGCCGCCACACCGCCGTTATAGAAGGCATAATCGTTCAATTCGATCCAGCGGTCGCGACCCGCAAGGTTGTAACGGGGAACCCATTGCAGCGTCGTACGCTGGGAGAGGTTGACTTTCATCTTACCCTCACCACCCTGCTTAGTCGTAATGATAATGACGCCGTTACCGGCCCGGGAGCCATAGATCGCAGCAGCCGAAGCGTCCTTCAGGACCTGGATGCTCTCGATGTCGTTGAAGTTGAAGTCGCGGTTGGCTCCCGAGGCGATTCCATCCACGACATAGAGCGGATTGCTCGACCCGAAGGTTCCCGTACCGCGGATGACCACCTTACCTTCACTGCCCGGTGCGCCCGACGTGCGGACATCAATGCCCGGAAGCGTCCCTAAAGCATCGCCGACAGTTCCGGTGACAGTCTTGTTTTTCATCTGGTCGGGATTAAACACCGAAACGGCCCCTGTGAGGTCGGCCTTTTTGATCGTCTGGTAACCGATGACGACCAGTTCCTCAATCTGTTGAGATTCGTCCTCCATGACAACGTCAAGGACAGCCTGACCGGTATATGCCACCTCCCGGGAAATCATTCCCAAAAATGAGAAGACCAGCATCTCCCCGCGCGACACGTCGATCGTATATTCGCCGCCGGAATTTGTTACGGTCCCCCGTGAGGTTCCCTTGACACCGATGCTGACGCCCGCCAGCGGTTCCTTCTGCTTGCCGTCGACGACCTTTCCCGTCAACTTCGCCTGTCCGTAAACCGCCGATACGCAGCAGAGCATGAGTATAAACGTAGTAATCTGCTTGAACATATGGTTCGTGTTTTTATTAGGTTATTCGGTAAAAATTCATTTGGTCCGATCCCGGCGGACCGTCGGTGTAAAGATGCTCCGCGAGTCGATTGCCACCCGGCCTCCGGCGACATCGACATCGGCGATGTGCAGTGCACGCGGATGAATGTGCTCCCGGTCGCAATGGGCGTGGAATACATACCGATCACAGCCGTTGCGATCGCGGAACAACGCTCCGTGCCCCGTACCGACCAGACCGCCTTCAGGCCTGCAGAGAATGGGTCCATCGCCTTTGATCCAGTTGCCTAACGGGGCATCGGATGTGGCATATCCAACACCGTAGTCCTGGCTCTTGTAATGGTTGGCCGAATAGATCAGGTAATAAACACCCTCTTTTTTCAGTACCGATGGGCCTTCCGCCACCCGGCCCATCGCCAGTTCCCAAGGTTGCTCGGCAACAATACACTCCCGGAGCGTCTCCATTTTGACCGACATCCAATCGCTTTCGAGTTCCGCTCCCCAGATAACGTTACCACCCGTAAAGCGCACGAAGAAAAGATAGGGCGTACCGTCGTCATCAATGAACAGGGACGAGTCGATCGCCTTCTCTTCAAACATGGGACGTTTTTCCGACTGTCGGAAAGGTCCGAGCGGGGAATCTGCCGTTGCCACACAAAGATGCTCGGCAGCTGTATAGAAAAGGTAGAACCGGCCGTTTCCAGGATTCCGGTAGACTTCGGGGGCCCAAAAGCCCTTTTCACCATAGGAATCGGCTTTGTCCAGCGCCAACCGCGGACAGCATTCCCAGGATGTCAGCGAATCCGACCGATAGACCTCAAACCCGTCGTCGCTGCTCGTACCATAGGCATAATACGTTCCCTCGTAGAACAGGACAAATGGATCAGCCAGTGTAAGTGGTTCGCCGGGGCGCTCCTGCCCCGCGGAACATGCGGACACCACAGCGCCGCACAGGATGATTGCCAGTAATGTTTTCATTTGGCCGCTACATTTCCGGTTTGATCGTCCGAATCCGGTTGCCGGCACCAGCCGTACCATCACGGTATTCGCAGAGATGGAACGCTCCGTCGGCATCCACAGTGATTGCACGCGGCAGGAAGAACTGTGCCTCGCCGGCAGGTCCGTCGACATCGCCCTTAACCATCGTTCCGGCAAAAAGGGTTACATTTCCCTCAGGGGTCACGCGGCGGACGCAATGGTTCTCACGCTCGGCAACATACATGTTGCCATCCAGGCCGAAAAAGCACGACATGGGCTGATTGAAGGTAGCATCCGTCCGCGAGCCGTCGGCCTTTCCGGATTTACCACTACCGACAAACTTACGGAAAGGACTGGTGAGTTTTTTCGCTACCGGATCGTAGTTGGCGCTCAAGATTCCGTGATAAGGCGTACGCAGCACGACATAGAGCGTCTTGCCGTCGGGCGAGAAGCGAACCATACCCTCACTGCCCGTGGCTCCGGCACTATTCTCCTTGATAAAACCAAGCACGTCGCCCAATTCGGACGCCTGCTGTTGTTCGGCATCCCAAACATAGACTTTGCCGGAATAGCAATAATAGACTAAGGTTCCATAGACAGGATTGGCCACAGCATAGTTGATGTTCGGAGAGATCGCCTGTTCGGTCGAAATATAGGGATGCGCAACGGCGAAATTCTCACTCCGCAACAGGATACCTACTGCATGCAGGTTTTTCACATTATTCGAATTGTCGTTACCGACGAAAATTGTGTCGCGCGTGATCGAGAATGCCAGCGATTTGGGATTGTTGAGATTCACGTTCCCGACATCGAATTTGGGAATCACGGTCGTCACCTCGCCGTCTTTGATGCGGCGCAGACGACGCGGACTGGCATCGGTTTCAAGGGCCAATACCGCATCTTCCGTAGGATCGTAAACAATGTCGGCGATGCGCAGGAAGGTGGCTTCGGCGGCCGGACCATCTTTATAATTGGTACCGCTCGCCTCAACACCCGAACCCGCAAGGGTCGAAACGAGGTAGTCGGGGACATAGCTGAATGCTGTGTCGTAAGTCAACTCACGGTCACCGATCATCACACGGATCGGACCGCTGCCGACTTTGTCCGGCACACGGACGTTGATTTTCGTCTGGGTAACGTTGATTACCTCCACCTCGGTGGCATTGATCCACACCCGGGTGTTCTTGCGCGAAGCTCCCAGATTTTCCCCGTTGAGGGTCATCATGGTATTCTTCCCGGCGGCCTCGGGGACGAAGGTAGTCAGCTTCGCCTCCTGGCGGGCCTGTTCCTCCGTGTCGTCCGTACAACCCGGCAGCGAAACAAGAAGCGCCGCCCCGAAGAGCAGCAATACGCTTGTCTTGATGTAAAATCGATTCATATCATTTGTAATTTTAGGAGTAGTATATTCTATATTTGTAATCCGGAGCGAAGTTCTCCGGGATACTCTGAACCCAGCACAAAAATAGAAGCATCGGCTCTTTCCCATTGAAAAAAGAATCTCTAAATTTAAGAATTTCGTCCCATTTTCAACTACACGACAAAAGTACACCGAGGCTGTAAACGGTGTGCAGTTATCACAAAAAAAAAGGTTATTGGACACATACGAAGGCAAAACGCGATTGAAACAAAATTTTCAAATTTAGAGATTCTTTTTTCAATGAAACTTCGCCTTGACGTGTAAATTCGCAACACGGAACGAATCAACTACTAATTTAAATACCATGAAAAAATTCGCACTGTTTTTATTCCTCGTGACACTCGGGCCGATGACGGCCTGCTCGGACGACGACACGAAGAAAGGGACACCCATTCCCGACTTCGAATTACCGGAGATGAAATGGACAACCTATGACTGGGAAATCACAAAGACAACCGTCAGCGGCATGTTCGAACTCGACGGCCGTATTCCGGCGGGGGCAACGCTCGAAGTGAACTGCTATTTCGGCGAGAACGAGGATGCGTTGAAACCGATAGCCCATACGGTGACCGACAAATGGAATTACAAATATTCCACTGAGCGTCTCACGGGTTTGGAACCAGGTACGACCTATCTTATGCGCATAGAATATGGCTCAAAAGAGGCCAAGGGAGGAGGTCAGCAGAAAAGCCTCACCAAGCAGGTTAAAACGATGTCCGATTATTCGGGTTTCCAAGTCGACCAGACCGTGACCCCTGTAAACCATAAGATCGAGTGGGCTACCGAAAAAGAAAAGCCCACGGGACTAAAATCCATCTCCCCGGCGAATATCTTCGCAGCTTATCCGCGCCTGGTCCACGTCGACAATGGTACGATCGCCTGCGTCTACCACGGCGGAACTATCGGTACCCCGTTCCTGGCCATATATATGCAGACCAGCACGGACGACGGCGCCACGTGGTCCGAAGCCCGGGAACTGCTCTCGGTCAACAATCCCAAATATGCAGAGGTATACAAGCGCTTCATCAATCCCGAAATTCTCCGGCTCCAGAATGGTAGTTTCCTGCTTTCGGTGACCGCAATCGGCGCTGTGGAAACCAACGAGAACTGCCACACGCTGGCGCTGATCTCCGAGGACGGATGCAAGACGTGGAGCGAACCGGTCATCGTCGGTCGCGGCCGTTCCTGGGAACCGATGGTTGTGCAACTGCCCAACGGCGAACTGGAACTGTTGGTGTCGAGCGAAGCCCAATGGTGGCAAGTCACCAATCCGCTGCCGCAGGAGATTCTCTGTGCCCGTTCGACCGATAACGGCCGAACCTGGACCAAATACATCCGGGCTTGCTACTCCCCCGACCGCCGGGATGGCATGCCTTCGGCCGTGGTGTTGCAAGGGAACAAAGGTGTCCTGTTCTCGATCGAGGTGATCAACCACAACGGCTACGGCTCACCCTCGCTCGTTCATCGCGCCCTCGACGGCGAATGGGATCCCATTCCATGGCGCGGCCAGGCTTCGGACGGCCGCTGGCACATACAAATGGCCCTCAACAACGGCAGCACGGACGGCGCAGCCCCCTACACGATCCAGCTCACTACCGGCGAGGTTGTCGTCATGGCACAGGTCAACCCCAAAAACTCCATCTGGCAGACAGCCTATCCCCGTATCGCCATCTGCGACAACACGGGGCACGGATGGAGCGACGCCTCGAAGTCCACACCGGTCGGCGCCATGCCCAATAATGAAGGATTCTATTACGGCAGTCTCTTCCAGAAAGACGACAACACCATTTGGCTGGCAGCCACTCATTGCTCCTACTCGGGAACAATGGCCGAATGGTCTCAGATTAAATTCCTGAAAGGAACGATCGTCCGCAAATAGGCCACACAAGAAAATAAGCGCCCGGAAGGTAATCTTCCGGGCGCTTATCATTCGCAGCAGACGAACTTACGACGTTCCGTTCTCATGGGCATAGTCCTTCGGCAACACCCCATACTGCTTATAGAAACACTTGGAAAAATAAGACAGGGAGTTGAACCCAACCATGTAACAAACCTCACTGACCTGGTAATCACCATCATGCAGCAACCGGGCCGCCTCCTTGAGCCGCTCAATCCGCAAGTACTCGTTCGGAGAGAGGTCGAGCACACCTTTGATTTTCCGGTAGAAACTTGCCCGGCTCATGTTGAGGGTTTCCGCAATGCTTTTCATTTTCAGGTCGGGATTCGACACATTGAGCCGGATAACGTCGTGGATGCGCCGCAGGAAATCCTCGTCGGCCTTGGCCAGCGTCGTCATATTCGATAGTGCCGTCATGGGGTATTGGGTGAAAATCTTCTTTAAGGTACTCCTGTTACGAATCAAGTTTCCGATCACGGCCAACAGATATTCCATCGAAAAGGGTTTTTCGATATAAGAATCTGCGCCCGCCTCAACTCCTTCGATCTTCGACTGCGCAAGCGTCTTCGCCGTGAGCAGAATGACGGGAATATGACAGTAATTTACATTGGATTTGATCGCCCGGCAAAGCTCGATTCCATCCATAACAGGCATCATCACATCGCTGACAACGATGTTGACCAGATGATCCGACAACAGCCGTAAGGCTTCCTCGCCGTTTTCGGCAAGAAGTACACTGTATCTACGCCCCAAATGGCGGTGGATAAATTTCTGCAGCGACGGATCATCCTCCACAATCAGGATCGTGGTACGATCGTCATCAGGATGCGAAAAATCGGTTTCGACAGTGTCCGCATCGTCATCCCAACTCTCGGGTTGTACTCCTATATCGAACGTATGTTCCTGTTCGACAGGCAATATCAGTGTAAAACAAGTGCGACCGGCCGCATTGTCGACAGTCAGTGCCCCACCGTGCTGCTCGGCCAAGAACCGGGCCAAAGAAAGGCCAATACCTGTACCCGGGACGTTACTGTTACGGGAGGTTGTATATCGCATGAACGGTTTAAAAATCGCCTCCTTCATGTCGTCGGGAATGGGTTCGCCGTCGTTCTTAACCGAAATGCCGAATCGTCCCTCGGGTGCCTGTGAAGTATCAAGGCAGACCTCGATCCACGAATCACCATATTTCAGGGCATTGGTAAGCAGGTTGCTGACAATCTTAGTAAAAGCCTCCGTGTCGATCGTGGCAAGGAAGGCGGCATCGGCCACGTCGAGCGAAAAGCGGTAGCCTTTCTGTTTGGCCAAAGGCTGGAAACGCTTGAAAATATCCCGGACGGACTGCGCCACATCACATTTGACGTAGTTCAGGACGAGACTCTCCTGCTCGGAGTTACGAAAATCGAGCAGTTGGTTCGTAAGGTCGTGCAGTCGGTTGACATTCTGCCGCATGATCTGCAAATCTTCCAAAGTTTCCCGGTCCGTCACCGTATCTTTGGCTAGTACGCTTTCCAGCGGACCCTTGATAAGCGTAAGCGGTGTGCGTATCTCGTGCGTAACATGGGTAAAGAAACTGATCTTCGATTCATAGAGTTCCTTCTCCTTGCTCTGTTTAAACCGGTCGAGCATGCGCTGCCGTTTCTGCCGGTTACGCCGATCGGAGTAGGAAT
>JAEZTA010000117.1 GCA_023443765.1 Bacteroidota bacterium
TCGAAAAAGCCGTCGCCCGAGGCGCAGGCGTCGTAATGCTCGACATCGGCGAACGCGGCCTCGGACAGGGCTACCCCGCCGAGGACGGCCAGCTGGGTCCCCTGCAAGGGGTTGCCCGCGTGACCGACCCGAAAATAACGCACTACGACCTCTTCGGCGGGCTGTCGCTCACCTGCACCGAGGCGGCCGAACCCGAAAGCCACATCCATCCCGATTCCGTCCATACGGAGTTGTGGCGCCGCCTGACGCCCCGCCACACGGCCCTCTGGAACGGACTCCGGGGCGGGCTGATCGCCCCCGCCGCCGATTTCGACGTGCAGGGGCTGAGCCGCGAAGCCTTCTCGGCACAGTGGAGCCGCCGGGGCGCCGATGTCGGCCGCATGGAACAGGGCGACTACTACGCCTACGAACTCTGCGGATTCTTCGCATTCGACTCCCAACCCGACAACAAAGAAGTGATACGCGAACTGCGCCGCAAGGTGGAATTTCTGGTGGAGGACGCCCCGGCGCTGGCCCTGTCGGTCAACCCCAAAGCCCCGGTCCGCGTCACCGACCTCGGCAGCGGTTACCGCAACTCGGCCCGGGGCAGCGCCGCGGAACTCGTGCCGCTGGCCGCCGCCGGGAAGAACCTCACGCGAACCCCCGTGCTGCGCATCGGATTCGGCGGCGGCAAAGGCTGCCTGCTGCTCTCGGGCCTGCTCACCGCAGGACGGCTCGACCCCTCGCGCACCCCGGAAGCCGTTCCCTGCCCCGTCAAATACGACGAAGCCGCCGTACAGATGGTCATCAACCTGATCGAGAACGCCTTGGAGAACTCGGCCGGCAGAGGTAACGGCAAACGCTGAATCCCGGCCGGTCCAAATACGGCCTAAAACGAACATAATCGAAAAAATATTCGACATCCGTTCCACCCCTCCCGGATAATTTTGTACTACCGCTTTTGCGAACAAACGTTAACCTAAAATAACCAACTGATGAATGAAAAACTTTGACTTTTTATTCGTATCGAAACTGAAGCGCCCGGCAGTGACCGTGCTGGCCACACTCGCCGCACTCCTGCTGACGACCTCGCTCCAGGCACAACAGCGCCTCACCGTTTCGGGCGTTGTCACCGACGCCGTATCGGGCGAACCGATAATCGGCGTATCGGTCATCGTCGCCAGCACCTATAAAGGTACGACGACGGGCGTCAACGGCGATTTCATGCTGACCAACGTCCCAGCCAAAGACTCGCTGATATTCCAGCACCTCAACTACACGCGCCAGGTCGTCCCGGTCAACGGGCGCACGAAAATCGACGCCAAGCTCTCGGTTTCGGCCGTCGAGATCGAGGAGGTCGTGGCCGTCGGCTACGGCTACGTTCCGCGCAGCAACCTCACCAGCTCGATCGCGGTGATCAGCGAGAAGGACATCAACAAGACCCCCGTCTCGTCGATTGAGCAGGCTCTCCAGGGCAATGCAACGGGCGTGCTGGTCATCACCGCGTCCGGTGAGCCGGGCAGCGAGGTAGCCATGCGCATCCGCGGCGGCACCTCCATTTCGGGCGACACCAGCCCGCTGGTGGTGATCGACAACATCCCCTCGGACCAGACCGCCCTGTCGTTGCTCAACCCCAACGACGTGGCCGGCATCGAGATCCTGAAAGACGCCGCTGCCACAGCCATCTACGGTTCGCGCGGAGCCAACGGCGTGGTGATGGTCACCACCCGCAGCGGCCAGATCGGCAAACCCCAGCTCTCGGTCAACGCCGAGTACGGGCTCTCGATCCCGCGCTACCGGATCGAGATGATGAACAGCGAGCAGTATGCCGAGTACGATAACTTCGCCCGCATGATGTGGGGCGTGAGCGGCTTCAACACGCTGCGTCCCGACACGCTCACCACGAACGATTACCAGAAACGCCTGCTGCGCGACATCGCCCAGCGCCACAACTACACAATCGCATTGCAGGGCGGATCGAAAGACATGCGCTATTACATCTCAGGCGGCTGGCTCAGCGAAGAGGGTATTCTGCGTAATTCGAGCAACGAACGTCTGAGCTTCACGACCAAGTTCAACATGAACCTCTCGCCGCGCCTGCACCTCGACATCAAAGCTTCACTCAGCCGTCAGCAGACCGAGAAGATCAGTTCCGGCGATTCCGGCGCCACGCTGCGTATGCTGATGCAGAAACCCACCAGCACGATCAACGGCACGGACCTCGGCGACGGCACCTATATAGATGAGGAGACCGGCGAGATCAAGAGTATCAACACCGAAGCCGCCAAGGCCTTGAACTCGAACCAGTGGAACAAACGCATGACGGCCGAACTCAACGCCGTCTTCCGCTGGGACATCGACCAGCAGAAGTTCTGGAGCTTCAATTCCACGGCTGGCTACAAGTACAACAACAACAACGACTACGCCTATGTCCTGCGGTCGATCTACAGCACCGAGTCGCATATCGACAAGAACAACAAGGCGACGCGCGAAACGTCGCAGGGCATTACGTGGAGTAACGAAAACTTTATCAATTTCTCCCGAACGTTCAACAAAAGACACTTCCTGATGTGGACCCTCGGCCAGAGCTGGCAGCGTCAGGAATCGGACGGCTTCGACATCGACGTAACCCGTTTCGACACCGACTATTTCATGTGGAACAACCTCGGGGCAGGAGCCTATGTCGGCGTTCCGGGATCGAGCTACAAGGCGGTCAACCACCTGTCGTTCTTCACCCGCGCCATCTACACCTTTGACGAACGTTTCACGGCGACCTTCTCGCTGCGTGCCGACGGATCGTCGCGCTTCGGCGAGGACAGCCGCTACGGTTATTTCCCCGCAGCCTCGGTTTCCTGGAAAATGACCAAGGAGAAGTGGCTCAAAAACGTAAAATGGATCTCCGAACTGAAGCCCCGTTTCAGCGTCGGCGTGACAGGCAATGACCGCATCGGCGAATACAAGTCGCCGACGATGCTCTCCTCGAACAAGGTGCTGGTCAACGGGCAGGCCTACAACGGCACGACCATCTCGCAGATCGGCAACCCCAACCTGCAATGGGAGACCACCCACGAATACAACGGCGGTCTGGACGTGGGACTGTTCAAAAACCGCGTCCGCTTCTCGGTGGATGCCTACTATAAGAAGACCTACAACCTGCTCTACAACTACCGTCTGCCGCAGACGACGGGTTATTCGCAGGTCTCGGCGAACGTCGGCAACATCGACAACAAGGGCGTCGAATTTGAGATTCACACCCGCAACATCGAGCACCGCAACTTCAGCTGGAACACCGACTTCAACATCGGCTGGAACAACAGCGAGATCACCGACCTGGGCGGCAACGACCACGTCGTGCTCTACCACATGGGCAACGGTGTGAACCAGGACATCACCTTCCTGGAAATCGGGCAGCCGCTGGGCGTCATCAAGGGCTACCAAACCTCGATCTACAAGAGCTGGGACGAAGTCTACGCCGACGATGCCGTCTGGGTCGAGGACCCGCTCAACATCCAGACCCGCCCGGGTATGATCAAATACATCGACCAGAACGGCGACGGCGTGATCAACGATCAGGACAAGGTCGTACTGGGCCAGGCCCTTCCGAACGTCATGGGCGGTTTCACCAACACGTTCAACTACAAGAACTGGTCGCTGACCGTCTTCTTCAACTACGCCCTCGGGGGTAAGATCATCAATACGAACGTCACCAAGCTCGATCTGTATCAGGCCGGAAACAACAACTCCTACGCCGATGAACTCGGCGCATGGCGTCCCTCGAACCCGATCACAGGCGATCAGGGTTGGATGGGCGGAGGCAAACCGCTGCCCTCGTCGCAGCAATCGCCCTCCACGGCGCGCCTCTACACCCAGAACGTCATCGACCGCTGGATCGAAGACGGTTCGTACCTGCGTCTGAAAACGCTCTCGCTCACCTACACCGTGCCGGAGAAAATCTCCCGGAAAATCGGCATGCAGCGTCTGATGCTCTCGCTCAAAGGAACCAACCTCTGGACCTGGACCAAATACCGCGGATTCGACCCCGAAATGAGCAGCTCGGTGGGAACGTCGAACTCGACCCTTGGCATCGACCGAAGCAGCTATCCGGCTTCCAAAAGCTTCACCATCAATGTCAACATCACTTTCTAAAACCACTGCCCGATCATGAAAAAGATACTTTTCATTCTGCTTTCCGCATTCGTGCTGGGATCGTGCGATTTTCTGGACGAGGAGTCGAAGACGCAAATCCCCCTCGACAACTATTTCAACAACGAGGAGGAAGCCATGCTGTTCCTCTACGGAGCATACTACCAGGTACGCAACACCGTCTTCGGAACGGACTTCATGT
The DNA here is from genome assembly GCA_023443765.1 of Bacteroidota bacterium. Classification (GTDB taxonomy): domain Bacteria; phylum Bacteroidota; class Bacteroidia; order Bacteroidales; family Rikenellaceae; genus Alistipes. The sequence goes on from JAEZTA010000117.1 coordinate 4,325, forward strand.
ACCTCACCGACACGATGACCGACAACATCGACTATTCGTCGACCAACGTCGACCGCAAGGGAGTCACCTACCTGACGCTAAACGTCAACAACTCGATCGTCAAAAACATCTGGGGCAAGTTCTACGCCGCCGTCGAGCAGTGCAACATCCTGATTGACCAACTGGAACGCCGTCCCGACCTGAGTCCCGCCAACACCGACAACATTATCGCCGAAGCCAAATTCATCCGTGCCTGGGCCTATTTCAACCTTGTCCAGTTGTGGGGCGACGTGCCCCTGATGACGGTTCCTGTCTACTCCATCAAGGAAGACAACATCCGTCCCGAGCGTTCGTCGGTCGACGCCGTCTATTCGACCATCATCTCCGACATGGAGTGGGTGGCGACGATCGTCGAGGAGAAACCCTCGGTCATCTCCGTCTCTTCGGGCGTAGGCTATCCGCTGACCGTTTCGCGGGCCGCTGCCAAGACGCTGCTGGCCCAGATGTATCTCGTCCGCAAAGAGTACATGAACGTCATCGAGACGCTCAAACTCTTCGCCGACGGCACCCAGGTAAACGAAAATTACGGGCTCTGCTCGCAATACAAGTATATCTTCGACACGCGCTACAAGGAATTTGAAGAGCGTAAAAAGGAGATCCTGTGGGAGATCACCGCCAAAGGCGAGGACAAGTACAACAACACCTGGCACCGCGAGGTGGCCCCCTCGGAGTTGAAGGGTGCGAGCGGTGAGAAAATCGAAGGCGCAACCAACGGCTACCAAAGCTATACGCCCTCGTACGACCTCTTCAATTCGTACAATACCGACGATATGCGCTACCGCCAGACTTACCAGATCACCAGCTCTTCGAAACCCCATTTCCTGAAAGGTTACGACGTTGCCGCCCTGAACCAGAACCTGGCCGGCCCGAACGTCATCCTGCTCCGCACGGCAGACGCCTACCTGATGCTGGCCGAGGCCTACAACGAGCTGGGAGCTCCGGACAAAGCGGTCTTCTTCCTCAACCTCGTCCGCAGCCGCGCCACGCTCACCGGTCTCGACGCGACGCTTTCGCACGACGAACTGGCCGACGCCATCCTGCAGGAGCGCCGCTGGGAGTTCGCCGGCGAAGGGGCCTACCGCCTCTACGACCTGCGCCGCACGGGCCGCTACCTCGACGTGATGAAAGCCTTCACGCAGCGGATCGTCGAGATGAGCGCCGAGGACCTGAAACAGTCCTTCGTCAACCCGATGGACGGCAAGAAGACGCCCGAACTGAGCATTCCGTTCATCAAGCTGAGCAAGAACGCACAGACCAAACATCTGCTGCTGCCGATCCCGGCCGACGAGCGTATCGCCAACCCCAAGCTCACGCAAAACCCCGGATGGAACTAACCCCAAAACGACCAACGAAAAGATGAAACGCTATACATTCCGCTTTGCATTCCTGGCCGCCGCGGCCCTGACCACTGCCGCCTGCAACGACACGCCCGACTCGCTCTACGAGAACGAAGACAGCGTAAAGGACGTGCCCGACATCGTACTCGAATCCTCCGCCAGGCCCTACGACATCATTCCCGAAGACCAGTGGGCCGACATCGACTTCAACAAGGCCTGGGGCAGTCCCGACCAATGCCTATATGCCACAATGGGCACCGATGACGATGGTTCGACGACGCTCTACGACCAGCGTCCTGCCCACTACGTGAAACTCACCACGCATATCCGCATGATGAAGGGCAACGTAACGGTCGAGCAGTTCGAAAAATTCGTCGAAGCGAACCCCAACGTAGTGAAGATGCCCAAAGAACCTTTCTGGAAATGGGAAGATCCCGACGGGAATTCACGCAAGGATTTCCCCGTAGTCCACATTACGTGGAAAGAGGCCGACGCCTTCGCCCGCTGGCTCGGGGGACGCCTCCCGACCGAGGCCGAATGGGAAATGGCAGCCAAAGCCGCCACAGCAGAAAATTCAGGAGACCGCTATCTCTCTTACAGCAGCAACAGTTCCTCGAATAAAGCCGCATGGTTCTTCAACTCCAAAAACGCGAGTTACGGAGCCGGTCTTGTGACAGTCATCACCGACGCCCAGGGCAACCGCATTGAGCGCATTGGTCGCATGGCGCACCGCTGCGGCGAGATGAAGGACGGCAAGACCTCCCCCTCCAACGCCCTCGGCCTAACGGACATGTGCGGCAACGTCATGGAGTGGTGCTCGGACTGGTACGGTGCCGATTATTACAGGGAGTGTCTGAAAAACGCAGTCTCAACCGAAGGTGAAATTCCCTACCTCGATGCCGAAGGCAAAGGTGTCAAGGGCGAAATTATCTACGTCGAGAACCCGCAGGGTCCTGCCACCGGCAAGTTGAAAGTACTGCGCGGCGGCTCGTGGAACCAGCCCGAATACGCCGTGAAGACCACGATGCGGCTGAAGATCCAGCCCGGCACACGCTCCGAGGAGATCGGATTCCGGGTGGTGTTCGACGTGGTGGATGGCGCCGACTACGGCCCCACCGGAAATTGACCAAACAAGCATAAATAGTTCATAGATGAAGAAGAAAGAGATACTGACTGTCCTCGCCGCCGCGGCCTTTACGCTGACCGCGGCAGCCGAGGGCTACGCCCCGGCCGAAAGCCACCGTCTGACGAAGACCATCAACACCGAGTGGACGTTCAACTACGTCCCCCAGGAAGAGGAGGTCAAGGGCGTCTACGAATCCCCGTCGTTCGACGACTCGGCCTGGAGCTACGTCTGCGTCCCCCATACGTGGCAGACCTACGAAACCACGCGCGAACTGCACCCCTACATCCGCAACGTCGCCGCGTCGGACAATCCTTACTGGTGGAACGGCTGGGGCTGGTACCGCAAGCGCATCGACATCGGCCGCGAGTACGAAGGCCGCCGCATCCGCTTCGAGTTCGACGGCGTGCAGAAATATTCCAAAATATACCTCAACGGCAAGTACCTGGGCGACCACAAGGGCGGCTTCACGAGTTTCTATGTAGACGCCACCGACGCCGTGAATTTCGGCGGCGAGAACATCCTGACCGTGGCCGTACAGAACTCGCTCGACGACAAATACCGCATCCCGCCGATGAACGCCGGGAACTGGGCAGTCTACGGCGGTATCATCCGCGACGTACGGTTGACGATCACCGATCCCGTGAGCATTCCCTTCCAGGGATCGTACAAACACGAGGGCGGCACGTTCATCACCACCCCGGAGGTGAACGAGAAGCAGGCCTCCGTGCGAATCAGGACCTACGTGCAGAACCAGCATCCCGAATCAGCGGAAGTGACCCTGCGGACCGTCGTCACCGACGCCGACGGCAACGTCTGCGAACAGCTGAACGCTTCGCAGCGCATCGACGCCGGGCAGATCGCCGAATTCGACCAGTCGATCCCCAAATTCCGCAATCCGCAGCTGTGGAGTCCCGATTCACCCTACCTCTATAACGCCTACAGCGAAGTTTACGTGGGCAAGAAGCTGGTCGACACCTACCGTTCGACCTTCGGCATCCGCAGCATCTCGTGGGACTACGACCTGCACCGGCTGGTGCTCAACGGCAAAGTCACCCACCTGCACGGCATCAACCGCCACGAGGAGTTCCCGTGGCTGGGGCACGCCTTCCCGAAATGGATTGCGCAGCGGGATATGGAGGACATGAAATTCGGCCTCGACATCAACTACATGCGCACGGCGCACTACCCCAACGACCCGTCGGTCTATTACTTCATGGACCGCAACGGCATCTGCATTAACGAGGAGCTGCCCAACATCAAGAATCAGAACTTCTCGAAGGAGGTACAGGAGCAGAACTGCCGCGAGATGATCCGCCGCGACCGCAACCACCCCTCGATCGTCATCTGGTCGATGGGTAACGAGACCGACCACGCCTGCGACTCGCGCTACGCCGTCGAGGAAGACCCCACGCGCATCATCACCGTGCGCCAGCCCTACAACGACTCGTACAACCCCGAGTTCTGCAAGCACACCGACAAGGAGATGCCCGTCGAGAGCTACCTGCGCTGCACCATCCGCGGCTGGTACGACAAAGACGACATGAACCTCGAACCCTCCGACAGCCAGTGGGCCGGCACGGAGTACTGGCAGCACAAACTCTCGCGCAACCCCAGGAAACCCATCTCGGAACACAACGGCACCGTCTGGCTCTATGCCGACCATGGCGCCGACCGCGAATACGTCGGCGCACCGCTCAAGCACGTCAACCCCAAAGGCTGGGTCGACAGCTGGCGCACGCCCAAATACGTCTACTACCTCTGGCAGGCCAACTTCTCGCGCACGCCGATGGTCCACATCCAGCCGCATTTCTGGCGTTCGCAGTATATCGGGCAGAAGAAACTCATCACCGTGGATTCCAACTGCGCGAAAGTCGAGCTCTATGTCAACGGCAAAAAGGTCGGGGAGAAGAAACCCGATGTCAGCAACGATTTCTGCGTCGAATTCCCCGACGTGGCCGTCGAGCGCGGCACGATCGAAGCCGTCGCCACACACCGCAACGGCACGGTCGTGAAGGACCGCGTCGTGATGTCGGGCGAACCCGCAGCACTGACGATCAAACTGTCGGCGGACAGGATGATGTCCACGGCGGACAACATCGTCGAGTTCAAGGTCGACATCGTGGACAAGGACGGCGTACACGTCTACGGCGCGAACAACACGCTTAAATTCCACGTCGAAGGTCCCGCAGCGCTCGTCGGTCCCGATGTCTACATCAGCGACCGCAACAAGCACGAGGAGTACGAAGGTACGATGTACATCGACGCCCCGGTCATCAACCTCATCCGCGCCGTCGGCAAGACGGGCACGGTGACCGTCACCGCTTCGGCAACGGGCCTCAAACCGGCCTCAGCGACCGTCGAAGTGGTCGACTATGTCGATCCCGCGCCGCTGCCGGGCATCTCCGAACCACGCCTGAGCTGGGAGGGACGCCAGCACGTGGCCGTTAACGCCTCGCAGGCCAATTTCGTCACGGCTCCCGAGGAGATGCGCCGCTTCCCCGGTGAAGTGTCGTTCCCGATCGCCCGCCAGCAGGATTTCCGCACCCTCACCCAAGCGTTCGTCAAGGAGCAGAACCCCGGCATCGACATCTCGACGCCCGAGTTCCGCTACATGCTCGATGCCTTCTCGACGATCCTCGCCTCGACGGCCCGCTACACCGGCGACCGGGGCTATATCGTAGCCGACGACTACAACTTCATCGCCGGCCAGTACAACGTTTCGCGCGCCATCACCAAGCACCTGGCATCGAAGCAGCTGCCGAAAGCCTACGTCGACTACATGACCGGCTACTACGCCAAAATGATCGTGCGCGACGGCAAGGACATGAACTACCTGGCCGTCTGCGAACTCATCGACCGCATCCCCGAGGGCGGCGAGGCGGTCTGGACCGGCGAAAAAAGCGCCGCGAAGGGACTGCGCACCGTAGAGGACACGGACCTGAAAGCCATCACAGCGGTCGTCCGTCCCGAACTCGGCACGCTGGACAAGGAGGCCCAGAAGCGGGCCTACAAACTCATCACGGCCATCAATCCCTCGGTGACGTTCAAGAGCATCCGCAACAAGAAGACCAAGACCCGCACCGACTCCTACACCGTGAAATCCAACAGTGTGGTCCTGATCCCCGAATTCAAGGCCCTGACCTCGAAGAAATTCCCCGACAAGAAACTGTAAGATGAAACTCACCCGATACATAGGATACGCGGCGCTGGCGGCATTGCTGTCGGCAGCGCCGGCGTGTACCGGGGCCAAAGTCACGCCGACGGCGGCGACACAGCCCGAACACCACACCGTAACCGACCGCTACCGCGTGACCGTCGGCGGCGTCGATCTGCCCGTCGAGGCCTACAAGGATATCTTCTACGTCAATTTCGCCCTCGACGGCAGCATCCCCGTACTCATCGAGTCCGCCGAGCCGCTCATCGGGTGCGAGGTCAGCCCTGCGGCCCGCGACATCGCGGCCACGGTCGAAGGCGCCGAAGCCCGGTTCACCCTCCCCGGTGCAGGCTGGTGGGTGGCGCGCCTGAACGACCGCGACCGGCTGTTCCTGCTGGCCGACAAGCCCGAAAAGGCTCCGGCGATCGACGGCCAAACGCTCAACGCCACGGATTTCGTTTCGGGCAACGGGCTCCAGACCGCCAACCTGCAACGTGCGCTGGACGAGGCGTCGGCCACGGGACGCATGCTGATCTTCCCGCGCGGGGTCTACCCTACCGGGACACTCCGTATCGGCAGCAACACACATATTTACCTCGCCGACGGGGCGATCATCAAGGGTTCGGACGACCGCGAAGACTACCCGACCGACGACGGCCGGATGGAAGCCGACCATATCCGCAACAAGGAGCACTACACCGACAACGGCGAATGGATGACCTTCAGCCGCCTGATTCTCGTCGACAGCGCCGAGAACGTCTCGATCCGCGGCCGCGGCATTATCGACGGCAGCGGGGCCGCGCTCCGCGCCCAGGGCAAGCCGGCCAACCTGATCCGCATCCGGAATTCGCGCAATGTGGTGATCGAAGGCATCCTGCTGCGCGACCCCGCGGCGTGGAACACCCACATTCACTACTCGGACGGCGTGACGATCCGCAACGTGAAGCTCATCAACGACGCCACGGTCCCCAACACCGACGGTTTCGACCCCGATGCTTCGACCAACGTCATGATCGACCACTGCTTCGCCTACTGCTCGGACGACAACATCGCCATCAAGACCACCAACAACCTCGGGCTGAACAAGGACCTGCAAAACATCGTCGTCCGCGGCTGCGTCTTCCTGACGCGCAAATCGTCGCTTAAGGTGGGCACCGAAACCAAAGCCGCCCGCATGTCCGACATTCTCTTCGAGGACAACGACGTCGTCGAGTGCGACCGTGCCCTGGCGCTCTACTGCAACGATGGGGCACTGTTCGAAAACATCACCTTCTCGAACAACCGCATCGAACGCAACTATCCCGACAGCCAGCGCCGCCCGATCCACTTCAAGATCTCGGAACGCCACGGCAAAGGGCAAATCCGCAACGTCATGATCCGCAACTGCGACTTCGCCACGGTCTTCCCGCGCCCTGCCGAAATCGCCGGGCTGGATGCCGACCACACGATCGACAGCCTTACGTTCAGCAACGTCACGATCGGCGGCCGTCCCGTCCGCTCGCTCGACGACCTGGGCGCCAAGATCCGTTTCACCGAAAACATCCGTTTCGAATGACAAAACGACTTTCCATACTCCCTGCCCTGCTCCTGTGGACCGCAGCCGTCTCGGCTTCCGGATACGAGGTGCGCATGAACGGCGCGGCCCAGCAGGTCGAGCCCTTCAAGCACTACCACTACGTTTCCTGCACGCCGGAGGGCGCCGCGGAGTTCACCGTGACGTTCCCCGCTGAGGTCTCCTCAGCCGAGATCAGCCCCCTGAGCCGCGGCATCGAACCTTCGGTCGACGGACACACGGTACGTTTCCGCCTCCCGGAGGCGGGTCAGTACCTCGTGCGGCTGAACGACACCGCGAAGCTCTTCATCTTTGCCGAGAAACCGGCGCAGAAAGTCACGGGAACGAGCATCATGGAGTATAAAGACATCGACAACACCGGAACGATGAACGTCACCGCCACGGTCCAGCGCGCCATCGACGCATGCGCGAAGAGAGGCCTCACGCTGGTTTTCCCCGCCGGGGAGTATCTCTGCGGCCAGCTCCGCCTGCCGTCGCACGCACACCTGCATCTCGAACGCGGTGCGGTCCTCCGGGCCGACGCCTCCTCGACGGCGCCTTACGAGTCGACCGACGAGGTCAAGACCCGCCGCTTTATCTATGTCAAAGACGCCAGGGATGTCCGAATCACGGGACTGGGCGCCATCGACGGCAGCGGTCGCGCCCTGCGCGAGAAGTTCGGCGACAAAGCCCGCATGCGCCTGCTGCTGGCCGTAAACTCCTCGGACCTGCACTTCGAAGGCGTGATGCTCCGGGACCCCGGATCGTGGAACACCCAGATACTCCTCTGCCGCGACGTTGTCCTCCGCAACATCAAGCTGATGAACGACACGGAACTGAGCAACACCGACGGCTTCGACCCCGACGCCTCGCGCAACCTGCTGATCGAAAACTGCTTCGCCTACTGCTCCGACGACAACGTGGCCGTCAAGACCACGGGTTATTCCAACTACCTGGGCGATGCGGAGAACATCACCGTACGAGGCTGTGTTTTCCTGACCAAAAAATCGTCGCTCAAGGTGGGCACCGAGACCCGCGGAGCGCGGATGTCGGGCATCACGTTCGAAGACAACGACGTGCTGGAATCCGACCGCGGCATGGCGCTCTATGTCTCCGACGGCACGGCCCTGAGCAACGTACGCTACCTGAACAACCGGTTTGAACGCAGCCATCCCGACAGCAAGCGGATGATGTTCCAATTCTCGGTCAACGCCCGCCGGAAAGACTCCCCCGTCGGCTCGATCCGCGGCATCGAAATCCGGAACTGCTCGTTCCTCACCCCCTTCCCGAAGGCTCCCGAGATCAAATGCCCCGCCCGGGGCGACATCGAGGGCGTGGTTTTCGAAAACCTGACCGTGGGCGGCGAGAAAATCCTCACCCCCGGACAGATCGGACTGAAATGCGTCAACGCCGAAGTCACGTTCAAATAACCGCCATGAAACGACTGTTAGTCATATCGCTGTTCCTCCTCACCGCCGCGCGCCTCGACGCACAGTGGCTCGATTCGAACGTCTACGACCGGCCGCTGAAAGAGGTGCTCCAGCAGGTCGGGGAACAGTACGGCATCAAGCTGCTCTACGAGGAGAAGAACATCAGGGGACGCATCGTCAAATCGGCCCCGTGGCGTTTCTACGACGATGCCGAAGCCACGCTCGACAACATACTGCGGCCGCTCGACATGTGCTGGACGGCCAAGGGCCCCGGCGTCTACGAAATCAGGAAATGGGAATATTTCCGCAAGCCCTACGCCGAGGGCGAGAAGCACCTGAAGCGCCTGTTGGAACTCTATCCTACGCGCGAAGCCCTCAAGGCCCGCAAAACCCGCATCCGCACGCATATCCTTGCGACGCTGGGGCTCGACAGCCTGAAAAAATGCGACCTCGCACCGATCCGGAGCAACCTGCGGTCACACGATGGCTACACCGTCGAGAACATCGCACTGGAGATCCTGCCCGGCGTCTGGGTCTCGGGATCGCTCTACATGCCCGCGCGGTTCCGGGGACGCATCCCCGTCATGCTCTCGCCGCACGGACACTTCTACGACAAGACCGACACCTCGATCCCCGACGAGCGGGGACGTTACCGCCCCGACCAGCAGCTCCGCTGCGCCATGCTGGCCAAAATGGGCGCCGCGGTCTTCAGCTACGACATGTGGGCCTGGGGCGAATCGGCGCTGGCCTTCAACCTCAAGGACCACCGCACGGACCTGGGGATCGTCATGCAGACCTGGCAGAGCATCCGCATCCTCGACTACCTCTGCGCCCAGCCGTGGGCCGACACGACCCGCGTCGGTGTCACGGGCGCCTCGGGCGGCGGCACACAGACGATGGTGATCGCGGCGCTCGACGACCGCATCACGCTGAGCGTCCCGGTGGTCATGCTCTCGTCGCACTTCTTCGGCGGATGCCCCTGCGAAAGCGGGCTCCCGATCCACATCCTGTCGGGCGAACTGATGACCAACAACGCCGAACTGGGCGCCCTGGCGGCCCCGCATCCGCAACTGGTGATCTCCGACGGCCACGACTGGACGGTGACCGTGCCGCAGATCGAATACCCTTACCTGCAAAAGGTCTATGCACTCTTCGGGGCCTGCGACAAGGTCCGCAATGTCCACCTGCCCTCGGAGCAGCACGACTACGGCGTGAACAAACGCCGCGCGATGTACGACTTCGTGGCGGAGCAGTTCGGCCTGCAGACCCGGGGGCTGCGCAACACCGACGGCAGCTACCGCGAGGAGACCGTAACGGTAGAACACGCCCCGGAAATGTACGTCTTCGGAACGGAGCGCCGGCTCCCGGCGCATGCCGTCAAGGGCAGCGCCGACCTGCGCAAACTACTCCAGGAATACCGAATCGAACAATAAACCATAAAGACAACCTGCAATGAAACGAATTTTACCCATTCTCACAGCACTGCTCCTCTGCGGTCCGATCTCCGCGCAGATCAGCACGGCGGATTTCGAAGCCCTGCGGGTCCTCTACGAGGCCACGGGCGGCGCCAATTGGAAAAATAACTCCGGCTGGGATTTCAAAAACGCCACGGCCGACGACGTGAAAGTCTACAACGCCCAGGAAGGCACCGGCTGGTTCGGCATCAACGAAATTCGTAAAGGCCGCGTCAGCAAACTCGAACTGCCCGCCAACGGCCTCTCGGGGGAACTCCCCGAGGCGGTTTACGCTCTGGACGGCATGCGCACGCTCAACCTCTCGGGCAACGGCCTCACGGGAAGCCTCTCGCCTCGGATCGGCAGCCTGAAGCTGATCTCCTCGCTCAACCTTTCGGACAACCGGCTTTCGGGCGAAATCCCCGGCGAACTGATCCTCCTGGGTGCCGAAGCCAAGACCTCGAAACCCCGCGAAGACGGCAAGGGCGGCAGCGAGATCAAGGTGCTGCTCAACAAGAACCAACTGACGGGCCCGATCCCGGCGGCGATCGGCGACATGGCCCTGCTGGCCAAACCCGCCAAATCGATCTCGTTCGACGTAAGCTACAACCAGCTGACGGGCGAGATCCCCGCTTCGGTGGCCGGCCTCACCGAACTGACGGCGTTCAAGGCCGCCGGCAACCGCCTCTCGGGCACGGTGCCCGCGGTGCTGGAGTCGCTGCCCCGGCTCAAATACCTGCGACTGGAGAAGAATGCCTTCACAGGCGCCGTTCCCCGCAAATAATCCGATAACAACCAAAAAACATAACCTGACATGAAAAAACTGATCCTCTTATCGCTGGCCGCGCTGGCCCTGACGGCCTGCGGCGACTCGGATTGGCTGGGAGACGGCAACGTCTACTACAAACCGAAAGAGCTCACGCTGTCAAAAAGTTCGCTCAGCGAACTCATCATCGGCGAAACCCGCCGACTCTATGCTTCTTTCGACCCGGCGGAGACCACCGACGGCGAAATCAGCTGGAGTTCCAGCAACGACGCCGTGGCTACGGTCGACGAAAACGGCGCCGTGCGCGCCACCGGCCTGGGCGACGCCGTCATCACAGCCCACAGTACGGCCTATCCAGAGATCGAAGCCACCTGTGCGGTCTCGGTGACCGTCGAATCGGGCATCCGCGTCTACGATCTGCTGCTCAACGAACCGGTCGACGGCCGGATCACCTTCGTCCGCAACTCCACGGGCAACCGCGACTACTTTTTCGAAATCTTCGTACACGACACCTTCGACACGAGCGTGACGCTCGACACGTCGAACGAGAACGTCGTGGACATCGAGAAGAAGGAGATCGACGGCCGTCCGGGCTTCACGCTCGTTCCGGGACAGGAGCTGGGCGACGCGACGATCGTCATTCAGTCGACACGCAACAACGACGTACGCACGGAAATCCCCATCAGCCTGAAGACCATCAAGGTCACGGGCGTGGCGCTGTCGCTCAACGAGGACGGCAGCGGAGCCAGCGACGCCCTCGCCGGGAGCCTCACCGTCAGCCATACCAAGGCCATCCGCGTGGTCTTCACCACGGACGACGAGGAGATCAAGATTCCCGAAAACAGCCGCATCAGCGTCGAGAGCAGTAACACCCTCGTTGCGACAGTCGATGCCGAAGGTACACAAGACCCCGCCACGCAGAACGTTTCGTTCAACGTCTACATGGTCAACGATCCGTCCAACGCTCCCGCCGGCACCTCGACGATCACCGTTAAGACCGACGACGGCGCCTATGAAGCGACCTTTACCGTGACGGCCCAATGCCCGGGCGTGCAACAGATCGTCCTCGGCCAGACCCTCTCCGACCCGATCCTCGCCGGCAAGACGCTGCAGCTGACCTACAAGACCGTTCCCGAGGACGCCTATATCCAGACCGTACAGTGGAGTTCGGCCGACGAATCCGTCGCCACGGTCGATGCCGACGGACTGGTGACCATCAATCCCGATTTCGCCTTCGACCCGGCCAACTGCGAGGCTACGGAGATACTCATCACAGCGACCTCCGACGACGCCAGCGCCGCCGCAGGCACGTGCAAACTGCGCCCCTATCAGTATGTTCCCGCCACGGGCGTCATGGTGACCGACCAGTGGGGCAACCGCATGCGCGGTACCAGCTCGACGGCCACAACCATTTCTTCTCCCGATGATAATTACGCCTGCATCGTATATTGCTCCGGAGGAGGAACCGCTAAAAAAAATCAATTCAATGATACCCAGAGCTGGGCTGTCGCATCGCCTGCTGTCGAAGGGATTGACAAAGTAGGTTCGGTAGCCGTTTACCTTACGGCAACACCTTATCCCTACGAGTATCCCACCATCGCCGACCCCGACCAGCCGTTCTACTGGGCTTGTCTCTCCACATCGCGTTTTGCGATTGCCGGAGCCGGATATGAAGACGGCAGTCAATCAGAAGGCTGGAAAGAATGCAAAAAAGACGACGGTAAGATCAAATGCTTCCTCGGCCACACCTGCAAATTCTGGACGGGTCATAAGACAACGACGAAAGATGCACCCTTCATCCGCATATGGCGCTATAAAGAAGGCCAGGCAAACGATGGGGATTACAACAAAACCGACGACCTGCTTTTCCGTTTCCTGGTCAACACGTCACAAGGTTCGGGTGATTCCAAATTCGGTATACCGTCGCTTAAAAACGACGACGGCACGGCCAAAGTCTTCAACTTCCTCAACACGGGAGGTATCACCCAGCCCTTCGATGACCCCTGCCCGGTGCCGTGGACAGGTCCGATGCCGTGTCCGGTCGGTTACTACACGCTCGACGACAGCGGCGCTCCCAACCAACTCCAAACGTGGGGCGACATCCCCGTACCGACAAAACTGACGGAGATCAAATAATGCTGAAAATCGGTTCATGGTGCTTTCCCGGCACCATGAACCTTTTTCCGACCCTGCGATCGAATGAAAATAGGCATTTTTCAGCACCTATCCCGGCATTTATTGCACATTACATTCGTCCGGGAAGCGTAATTTTGTTCCGAACGAAAACCGAAACACGACCGATGAAAAGATTCATTCTGACCTGCTGTCTGCTCGCCGCCACAGCGGCGGCACATGCCGATACACGGCTGATCACACGCCTCGACGTACTCGACGTCTGGCAGTTCAACTACAACATCTCGCACTGGCTCGAACAGGGCAACCTCCGCACGGGCGTATCGATGTACGGCGAAGAGCCTGTCACCGTCACCGCCCTGTCGCCCGAACTGGAGGGCGCCGACTGGATCCAGCCGGCCTACGGATCGAAACGCTTCGACCGCGGCGACATCGCTTACTTCGACGTGAAGGCCGATGCCGAGGTCCTCGTGGCCCACAACGACGCCATCGCCGAGAAACCTGCCTGGCTCGACACGTTCGTCCGCACGCCGCTTTACATCACCAACGACCGCGGCGAGCGCTTCACCTGCTATCGCCGCCCCTACCGCCGGGGCGAGTGCGTGACGCTGGGCGAGAACGGCAGCAGTGCACATAATATGTACCTCGTGGCAATCCGTCCGCTGGGCGAATGGCCCGAGACGGTGCGCCCCGCGGGCTTCGTCGTCGACATTGCCGAGGCCGGGGCCGTCGGCGACGGCGCGACGGTCAACACCGCCGTCCTGCAGGCCGCCATCGACAAATGCAGCACCCGCAAGGGTGGCGGCACGGTCTGGGTCCGCGACGGGGTCTACGTCACCGGAACGCTGCAACTCAAATCCAACGTCACGCTGCGCGTCGAGGCCGGCGCCATTCTGCGCGGCTCGGTCAACCACGACGATTTCCCGCCCCTGCGCTGTTCCCTGCCCTCGTTCCGCGGCAAGGAGGACTTCCAGATGATTTATGCCGAGAAAGCCTCGAACATTACGATCTGCGGCGGCGGCATCCTCGACGGCTACTCGCTCTTCGAGGGCTATCCCTGGCGGGGCCGCAACAACGAACACGAACGCCCGCGCCTGATCCGCATGGTCGAATGCAGGAACGTCGCGATCGACGGCGTCACGCTGGCCCGCAGCGCCAACTGGACCCAGTATTACGAAGCCTGCCGGGACCTGCGCGTCGAGAACGTCACCGTGCGCTGCTACACCGGCACCAACAATCAGGACGGTATCGACCTGAGCGGTTGCAGCGACGTGGTGGTCCGCAACTTCCTTTGCAGCTGCGGCGACGACGCGATCTGCCTCAAAGCGCTGTCGCTCACTCCGGCCGAGAACATCTTCGTCGAGGATGTCCGTTCACGCTACGCCAACTGCAACCTCGTGAAGATCGGCA
>JAEZTA010000145.1 GCA_023443765.1 Bacteroidota bacterium
CATATCCAGCAAAACCGTCCGATCATTCTTTCGAGCCTTGACGAATTGCCGCCCGAAGCTGCCAGCGAGCACGATTTACTGGCGGTGCAGGACATCAAATCGCTGATCATCATGCCGCTGGTATCCCGCGACAGGGTATGGGGATATGCCGGGATCGACATTGTCGGGGAGTCGCGCAACTGGACCAATGAGGACTGCCAGTGGTTCGCCTCGCTGGTCAACATCATCGGTCTGTGTCTCGAATTGCAGCGTTCCGAACAGGCGGCACAGGACGACCGGCTCTATCTGCAAAGCCTCTACCGCCATATGCCGCTGGGCTATATCCGGATGAAGATGCTCTACGACGAGACCGGAAGCGTGTACGACTACCGGATCGTCGATTCGAACGACGCTACCGACGTAATCGTGGGCTATCCCCGCGAAACTTATGTCGGACACACCGCATCCGAACTGGGTATCGACCTGGCAAATCACCTTTCGGGTCTTAACGAAGTGATTCGGACCGGGAACTATGTCGCCCGCGACACGGTTGCCGAACCCGTGAACCGGTATTTGCACTACGTCCTTTACTCCACGGGGGAGGATGAAATTACGGGCTTTTTCCTCGACCAGACCGATATCCACCGGGCACACGAGACGATCCAACGCAACGAGAAGTTGCTGCGCAACATCTTCGACAATATCCAGGTCGGCGTGGAGCTTTACAATCCCGACGGCAAACTGGTCGACATCAATAATAAGGACATGGAGATTTTCGGCGTCGCCAGCAAGGAGGACGCCATGGGGCTTAACTTCTTCGAGAATCCGCTTGTGCCGCAGGAGATCCGCGACGGAGTTCGCAAGGGCCAGGAACAGGCGTTCCGACTCAACTATCCCTTCGACCGGCTCAACGGCTACTATGTTTCCGGAAAAACCGGATTCCTGGAGATTTACACGACGATCAACATGCTCTATGATACGCAGGGGCGGTTGGCAAACTTCATGCTGATCAACATCGACAATACGGAGATCAACCGGGCCCACTCGCGGTTGGCGGAGTTTGAAACCTCGTTCTCGCTGGTGAGCCGCCTGGGAAAAATGGGCTACTGCCGGTTCGACCTGCTGACCAAGGAGGGCGACGGCGCTCCCCAGTGGTTCCTGAACCTCGGTGAGAAGCCCGAAACGCCGCTCAAGGAAATCATCGGCATCTATCCGCACGTCGACCCGGCCGACCGCGACGCCATCATCCGGGAGATCACCCGCGTCAAGGCGAACGAATCGGACAGCTTCAACCTCGACCTGCATATCCTGAACGACGACGGCACGGAGAACTGGACCCGGATCAACGTGGTGCGCAACCCGATGAACAACGATCCGAAGAAGATCGAAATGGTGTGCGTCAACTACGATATTACGGAGTTGAAGATGACCGAAAAGCGCCTGATCGAAGCCAAGAACAAGGCCGAGGTCAGCGACCGCCTCAAATCGGCCTTCCTGGCCAACATGAGCCACGAAATCCGTACGCCGCTCAACGCCATCGTGGGCTTCTCGAACCTGCTGGCCGAGACCGACGATGCCGAGGAACGGCGCGATTACATTCATGTGGTCGAAGAGAACAACGACCTGCTGCTCAAACTGATTTCCGATATCCTCGACCTTTCGAAGATCGAGGCCGGGACGTTCGATTTCAACTACGGTTCGGTCGATGTCAACCAGATGTGCGAGGAGGTCGTGCGTTCACTGAGCATCAAGGTGCAGGACCGCCCCGTCGAACTGCGCTTCACCCGCCATGGGGAGCAGTGCTACCTGCTGGGCGACAAGAGCCGCCTGACGCAGATCATCACCAACTTCATCAATAACGCCCTGAAATTCACCGCCGAGGGCAGCATCACGCTCGATTATGCGGTCGAAGGGGAGGATGTACATTTCTGGGTCGAGGACACCGGAACGGGTATCGACCAGGAGCATCTGCGAAATATCTTCGAACGGTTCGTCAAGCTCAATAACTTCGTACAGGGCACCGGACTGGGACTCTCGATCAGCAAGTCGATCGTCGAGCAGATGGGCGGCCACATCGGGGTCGATTCGGAAGTGGGCAAGGGCTCACGCTTCTGGTTTACCGTGCCGATCGGCTCGTGCGAGTGCGTTCCGGAGCACACGGCCGAAGCGCCGGTTCCGTTCCTGACCGCCTCCCGAGAAGGCAAACGGCCCCTGCTGTTGGTCGCCGAGGATACCGAAAGCAACTACCTGCTGGTGTCGCTGATGCTCAAGAAGGAGTACGACGTAATACGCGCCAAAGACGGCAAGGAGGCCGTACGACTGTGCGAACAGGCTAACCCCGATGCTGTGCTGATGGATATTCAGATGCCCGTGATGGACGGACTGGAGGCTACGCGGCTGATTCGCAGTAGCGGCAGCCGGATTCCGATCATTGCCGTGACGGCATTTGCCTACGACCGCGACCGCCAGCGGGCGCTCAATGCCGGGTGTAACGAATACCTCGCGAAACCCCTTACGGGTGACAAACTGAAACACACCTTGCGGGCGCTGCTTTCGGGCGAATAGCCTGCATGTGTGTATTTTGGAAAAGCCGGTCCTGTCGTGGGCCGGCTTTTTCGCTGAATAGCCATCGTTATTTTGTGTTTCCGGCCGAATATTTTTTATCTGAATAGCTGAAATCCGATGTTTTTCGTTACTTTTAGCCGGATTTTATGCGTCCGCTGCAAACTGTATGAGAAGAAATATTTGCGTCATTGTAATATGCCTGCTGACTGCCGGGCTGTATATGCCTGTGCGGGCCGACGTTCCGCCGGCGCAGGGGAATTACATCCTGCTGCTCAATTCCGCCAATTTCGGCGAATCGTGGTCGGATGTGATCCTCGAATCACTCGTCAAGGGCGTCACCAGGCAGGGTGTGGCGATCAAAACGGACGTGCTGCAGGTTCCGAAAATGACCTCGCTCGCAGAGGCACAGACAAAGTGCGATATGCTGCTCGAAAAATACCCCGAGCCCCCGCGCGCCGTTATCTTTATCGGTGATCCGGGGTGGCTGGTCACACGGCCGCTGTTCGACGGGGAGTGGAAGGATATTCCGACGCTCATCCTCTATTCCCGCAGCCGGATGCCGGCCCGTACCGAGGACCTGCTCTCGGGAAACCTGAACGAACGGACGATGTTTCCTGCCGAGCAGGTGACCGAAGGGTATAACGTGACCGTACTCCGTCAGCCGTCCTATGTCCGCGAAACGGTGATGGCCATGCAGCAGCTCCTGCCCCGGATGCAGCGCGTGGCCTTTATTTCTGACCACCGTTACATCAGCCTGCGGGTGCGGGAGGAGGTCGAAAAGACGCTCCGGGAGGATTTCCCCGAACTAAAGCTCGAACTGCTCAGCACTCCCGAACTGAGCACCGAACAGTTGCTCGACCGGCTCGCCGGGTTCGACGACACGGTCGGGCTGATCTATTATTCGTGGTTCGTTACGGGCAACAGGGCGATGCACAGCTATCTCGACGACAACGTTCAGAAGGTGCTCTTCGCATTCACCCGTACACCTGTTTTCTCGATTGCCGACCGCAGCGCCGAAGTGGGAGATTTTGCCGGAGGCTACTACATCGCGGCTGCAGATTTCGCTCCGGAGGTGATTGCCACGGTACAGGAGATACTCTCGGGAACACCCGCCCGCGACATTCCGTGGCGCGACGGCGGAACCCCGGCCCTCTACCTGAACTATGCCCACCTCGACCGCCACAACGTACCTGAGGTGTTGTTTCCCCGGGATGCGGTCTATTCGCAGGTTCCGCCGGGATTCTTTGAAAAATACAAATTCCAGTTCATCTCGGCGCTGTCGCTGTTTCTGCTTATCGTGGTAGGCGGCGGCCTCTGGTTGCGGCTTTTCCTCCAGCGGCAGAGCCAGCTCCGCCGCGAATACGACCTCCTGGCGCGGTATCGCCGACTGGTGGACAACATGCCGGTGATTTATATCCGCCGCAAGCCCCTCAAGGGAGGCGGGGATTTCGTTTTCCTGGATGTGAACACCGCTTTCGAACACACCTTCGGATGCAGCGGCGACGATGTCGTCGGCAAGAAGTTGAGCGACCTGCTTCCTTCCTACGGGAAAATGCGCTGCCTCAGCCTGGAAGCCGATATTTTCGTCGTTCCGGGCGACACGGGCGACCGCTATTTCAAACGCCTGACATTCCGTAGCAGCGAAGCAGGGGTGGACGACATCTTCTGCATCGACCGTACGGAAGAGCACCTTGCGCAGCTGCGTATGGATGAGCACAACAAGGAGCGCGAAAAACTCTATGAAAAATACAAACTCGTACTGCGGGCTACGGGACTTACGCCGTGGACGTGGGACAAGCGTACGGAATTGATCGACTGCGACTTCGAATATACCCCGGGATCCTACGACATTGAAAACAACCAGTTGATCGTCCCTTCGGATATCTACTATGACCTGATCCATCCCGACGACCGTGAACGCATTCGCTCGGCATACGTCGATCTGCACGAAGGGCGTACGGACATCCTGCAACAGGAATACCGCGTCTTTTACGTTCCCGGGGCGACGGAGTATTACTGGGTCAAGAGTTTCGCCATCGTCATGGAGTGGGATGCCGACTATAAGCCGCAGATGCTTGTGGGTGCATCGCTGCAGATCAATGTGCAGAAAGCCCTGGAACAGGACCTGCGCGAGGCCAAGGAGAAAGCCGAAGAGTCGAACCGTCTCAAATCAGCCTTCCTGGCCAATATGAGCCACGAAATACGCACGCCGCTCAATGCTATCGTGGGCTTCTCGAACCTGCTGACCGAAACCGAGGACATCGAAGAGCGCCGGGAGTTCATGCATCTGGTCGAGGAGAACAACGACCTGCTGCTCAAATTGATCTCCGACATTTTGGACCTTTCGAAGATCGAAGCCGGGACGTTTGAGTTCAATTACGACGTGGTCGATGTCAATCAGATGTGCGAGGAAGCCGTGCGCGCCCTCAGCCTGAAGGTCGGCGACCGCCCGGTCGACCTGCGCTTCGGTCGCCGCGAGCCCCGCCGAATGATCTACGGGGACAAAAACCGGTTGATGCAGATCATCACCAACTTTATCAACAATGCCCTGAAATTTACGGAAAAGGGGTATATCTCGCTGGATTACGAGGTGATTGGCGACCGGATTCGTTTCCAGGTCGAGGATACCGGCACGGGGATCGCCCCGGAGAAACAGACGGCTGTTTTCGAACGCTTCGTCAAACTCAACAGCTTTGTCCAGGGAACGGGCCTGGGGCTTTCGATCTGCAAGTCGATCGTCGAACAGATGGGCGGGGAGATCGGTCTGGAATCGGAGGTCGGCAAGGGATCGTGCTTCTGGTTTACGATCCCCATCGGCACCGGCGACTTCTCCGAAACGGAGGAGGATGCGTCGGATGCGGAGACCCCGAATCTCCCGGCAACGGGGAAGCGGCAGGTGGTACTGGTCGCCGAGGATACGGAGAGCAGTTTCCTGCTCGTCCTGATGACGCTCAAAAAAGAATATGAGGTCGTGCACGCATGGGACGGGGTCGAAGCCGTGCGGTTATTCCGGGAGTTACAGCCCGATGCGGTGCTGATGGATATCCAGATGCCCCGCATGGACGGTCTGGAGGCCACACGGCAGATACGGCTGCACGATACGTCGGTTCCGATCGTCGCCGTGACGGCATTCGCCTACGACCGTGACCGGCAGCGGGCGCTCGATGCCGGGTGCACCGACTACCTTCCCAAACCGCTTACGGGCGATAAACTGCGGCAGAAACTCCGCCACCTGCTTTCGAAAAGATAGCGCAAGGGGAGTGCCGCGTGCGATTTCCCGGAACGGAAGATCGGAAATCCGGAAAATTGTACTATCTTTGCATCAGTTTCCGATTGACTTTGCGCGGAAAGACCGGGGGTGCCTGGTTTTGACAGCAGGCAGAGTTTGATTGTAAGCACGCCGAGCGCTGTGTGGCGGCTCGTTAATCCCGATGCTCAAATTACAAATGGCAATAACAGCCTTGCACTCGCTGCCTAATTTTCAAGGAAAATTGGCTTAATCGCCGAAGCCTAGGCGCTTTAGCGACGAGTATCCCAAAGGGACGTTCCGCTCTTTAACGGCTCTTCATACGGGGTATCATTCATTTAGAGATAGTGCGCCGGAGTGTTCCGGTCGGTGCGCGAAAATTTAGGAACTGGGCCCCGCGTTCGGTCGCTGCCTGCCAGGCACGGGGAGAAGGATCAAAT
>JAEZTA010000163.1 GCA_023443765.1 Bacteroidota bacterium
CACGGAGAATGTACGGTCCGACTGCCACAGTTTGAGCAGCAATTCCTGTACGAGGTCTTCGGCCGTAGCGGGGCTGCCTGCGAGCGATGCGGAATAAGAGCAGAGGGCCTTGTAGTAACGAACGTAAAGTTCCTCCCAGGCATCGGGGTCTTTCCCGTTGATCCTAGTTACGAAATCTTCAGTTTCGGTCCTTTTCAACTCCATATCGCATATTCCCCGACACCCGGAAACCGGGGTACAATTCTGCTTTACAGCCCCGAAAACGGGCCTCGCAACAAGGGGTACGGCTGCAAATATAAGTATTTTGCACCAATATATAGGTAATTCGGACATTTTTCTGTCCCGGCCAAATCAGTCGCATTTTTACACATTTCAACTAAAGAACGGGGTAAAACAGACATTTATTCGGGATTCCGCCCGATGGTATAATAAATCGTCATCAAAGGTTGCATTTTGATTAAATTTTCCTAAATTTGTAAAATACGAAACAGACCTCAATTCACATGGCAAAACGAGAACTTTTACTCGGAGATGAAGCCCTCGCACTGGGGGCGCTCCATGCAGGACTGTCGGGCGTTTACGCTTATCCGGGCACGCCCTCGACCGAAATCACCGAATATATCCAGCAACACCCCCTGGCAGCGGAGCGCAATGTGCACCGTACCTGGTCGTCGAACGAGAAGACGGCCATGGAGGAGGCGCTCGGCATGTCGTTCGCCGGCAAGCGCGCGCTGGTCTGCATGAAGCACGTGGGGCTGAACGTGGCGGCCGACGCCTTCGTCAACTCGGCGATGACCGGAGCCAACGGCGGACTGGTGGTCGTGGCGGCGGACGACCCTTCGATGCACTCGTCGCAGAACGAGCAGGACTCGCGGTTTTTCGGCAAATTCGCCCTCATACCCACCTTCGAACCTGCGGACCAGCAGGAGACTTACGAAATGACGAAGGCCGCCTTCGAACTTTCGGAGCGCTACCGGATTCCGGTGCTGATGCGCCTGACGACCCGCATGGCCCATTCGCGTGCCGTGGTCGAGGTGGGCGAAGCGCGCGCTGAGAATCCGCTGAGCTATCCCGAACAGGCCCGCCAGTGGGTGCTCATGCCGGGGAACTCGCGCGTGCGGTATAAAACCCTGCTGGAAGATTATGCCCGTCTGGAGGAGGAAGCCGCTGCAAGCCCGTTCAACGCCTACACAGAGGGAACGGACAAACGACTGGGCATCATCGCCTGCGGCATTGCCTACAACTACCTGATGGAGAACTATCCCGACAGATGCCCGCACCCGGTGCTGAAGATCGCGCAATATCCGCTCCCCCGCAACCTCGTACAACAGATTGCCGCCGAATGCGGAACGCTGCTGGTCCTCGAAGAGGGTCAGCCCGTCGTGGAGGAGGCCGTCCGGGGCATACTGCCCAATCCCCTAACGATCCGGGGCCGCCTGAGCGGCGAACTGCCCCGCACCGGGGAGTTGACGCCCGACAGCGTGCGCATAGCCCTCGGAATGACGCCGCGCCCGACACAAACTGCGAGTGAGATCGTCGTACCCCGTCCGCCTGCGCTCTGCCAGGGATGCGGCCACCGCGACATGTACCACGCACTGACGGAGGTAGTTCGCGAATATCCTTCCGGAAAAGTATTCAGCGACATCGGCTGTTACACGCTGGGCTGGCTCGCACCGCTGCACGCCATCGACACCTGCGTCGACATGGGCGCCTCGATCACCATGGCCAAAGGCGCCGCCGACGCCGGACAGCACCCTTCGATCGCTGTGATCGGCGACTCGACCTTCACCCACTCGGGCATGACGGGGCTGCTGGACGCCGTGAACGAACGGTCGAACATCACGGTCATCATCTCGGACAACCTCACGACGGGCATGACCGGCGGCCAGGATTCGGCCGGAACGGGCCGCCTGGAACAGATATGCGCCGGCATCGGCGTCGACCCCGAACACATCCGCGTGGTCGTCCCCCTGCCGAAGAATGGCGAAGCGATGAAGGCGATGATCCGCGAGGAGATCGCCTACCCGGGTGTATCGGTCATCATTCCGCGCCGCGAATGTATCCAGACGGCAAAGCGGCACCAACGTGGAAAATTGAAAGTCGAAGGTTGAAAGTTCTACGTTTCCGCTATAAACGCCGACAACCACTCAACGCTCTTTTTCACCAGACGTACACCCCATCGATTCTCCGGTAAGTTCCGGCACCGAATCTTTCAATTTTACACTTTCAACTTTCAGCTTTATGAAACGCGACATCATACTCTCGGGCGTGGGAGGGCAGGGAATCCTCTCGATCGCCGCCGTCATCGGACGGGCCGCCCTCGAAGACGGATTGCAGATCAAGCAGGCCGAGGTCCACGGCATGAGCCAGCGCGGCGGCGACGTACAGTCGAACCTGCGCATCAGTTCGTCGGCGATCCGTTCGGACCTCATTCCGCGCGGCGGGGCCGACATCGTCGTCTCGCTCGAACCGATGGAGGCGCTGCGCTACCTGCCGTGGCTCTCCGGCGAAGGTTGGGTGATCACCAACACCACGCCGCTGATCAACATCCCGAACTACCCCGCCGCCGAGGAGCTGCAACGCGAACTGGCGAAACTTCCGCATGTCGTGGCCCTCGATGCCGACGCCGTCGCCCGGGCTGCGGCATCGCCCCGTTCGGCCAACATGGTGCTGCTGGGCGCTGCTGCGCCGTTCCTGGGAATCGACGTTGCAAAACTGGAGGCCGGTATCCGCAGCATCTTCGCCCGTAAGGGGGAACAGGTCGTCGAAATGAACCTCACGGCATTCCGTGCTGGCTACGAAGCGGCTCAAAAACAGGCAAAACGATGAAAATACCCTTCGACAGGTCCTCGCTCCGCAGCGCACTGGAGCAGATGGACATCGCAGACATCGCGCAGGCCACGATCCGCCAGTCGGGCGACATCGCCCGCATCATGGAACGCGAGACAGGCGTAGAGTTCCTCCACCTCGAAATGGGCGTGCCCGGCCTGCCGCCCGAACAGGTCGGCATCGAGGCCGAATGCCTCGCCCTGCAGTCGGGCATCGCGTCGCAATACCCCAACATGTTCGGCATTCCGGAACTCAAGACGCAGGCGTCACGGTTTCTCAAAGCCTTCCTCGATGTCGACGTAGCCCCCGAGGGCTGCATCCCGACCGTCGGTTCGATGCAGGGAAGTTTCTCGACCTTCCTGCTCTGCTCGCAACTCGACCCGCAGAAGCGCAAGATACTCTTTATCGACCCGGGATTCCCCGTGCAGCGGAGCCAGGTGCACATCCTCGGCATCCCCTCGGAGTCGTTCGACATCTACGACTTCCGGGGCGACAAGCTGGGGCCGAAGATCGAGAGCTACCTCGCAGCAGGCGACGTGGCGGCCATCGTCTACTCCAACCCCAACAACCCGGCGTGGATCTGCCTCACGGAGGACGAACTGCGCACGATTGGGGAGCTGGCCACGCAATACGACGCCATCGTCATCGAGGACCTCGCCTACCTCTGCATGGATTTCCGCAAACCGCTGGGACGGCCTTTCGAAGCCCCCTACCAGAATTCGGTGGCGCGCTATACGAAGAATTACATCCTGCTGGTCTCCGGGTCGAAGATATTCAGCTACGCCGGACAGCGGATCGCCGTGGCGGCGATCTCCGACGCGCTTTTCCACCGCGAATACCCCGCCCTGCGCGAACGTTACAACATCGGACGGCTGGGCGATGCCTATGTGCTGGTCTTCCTCTATGCGGCATCGTCGGGAACGAGCCACTCGGCGCAGCATGCCCTGGCGGCGATGTTCCGCGCGGCGGCCGACGGCGAACTGGACTTCGTGGGCGAAGCCTCGGAGTACGCCCGGCGTGCGAAGCTGACCAAGGAGACGTTCCTCCGCCACGGATTCCGCATCGTCTACGACAAGGACCGCGACGAGAAGGTCAGCGACGGATTTTTCTACACCATCGGCTACGGCGCGATGACCAGCGCCGAACTGCTGAGCGAGTTGCTGCTCTACGGCATCTGCGCCATCTCGCTCACCTCGACCGGAAGCCGCCAGCACGGCATCCGCGTCTGCATCTCGCAGATGAACCGCCCGGAGCAGTTCGACATGCTCGAAGAACGCTTGCAGGCTTTTGCCCAAAACCATAAATAAGACCACTATGCGCTTTACGACTGCCGCGGAGGCGGTAAAACTCATCCGATCCAACGACAGCGTTTACATCCAGGGCAGCACCTCGATCCCCGAGGTGCTCGTGGCGGCTATGGCCGACCGCGGGACGGAACTCAGCGGGGTGAAGGTCTACTCGGCATTTGCCGTGGGGGCTTTCGACGCCCCCTACTGCCGGCCCGAATACCGGGAATCGTTCCTCGTCAACAGCCTGTTCGTCGCCAACAACACCCGCCGGTGGCTGGCCGACGGTTACGGGCAGACGATCCCGGCGTTCCTGGGCGAAATCCCCGGGTTGTTCCGCGACGGCACGCTGCCCGTCGACGTGGCGCTGGTCAACGTCTCGCCGCCCGACGCCGAAGGTTACTGCTCGTTCGGCGTCTCGGCCGACCTCGCGGTCTCGGCCGTGGAGTGTGCCAAAATGGTCATCGCGCAGGTCAACAAGGCCATGCCCTACTCCTACGGCGACGCGGTGATCCACTCCTCGCGCTTCGCGGCGGCCGTGGAGGTCGACTCCCCGCTGGTCGAAGTCCCGACAGCCGTGCCGACCGAAACCGAACTTAGGATCGGCAACTACATCGCCGAACTGATTCCCGACGGAGCAACGCTCCAGATCGGCGTCGGAGGCATCCCGAATGCCGTGCTGGCAGCCCTCAGCGGGCACAAGCACCTGGGGCTGCACACCGAAGCGATGACCGACGGCGTGCTGCCGCTGCTGGAAAGCGGCGTGATCGACAACTCGCAGAAAGTCGTAATGCCCGGCATGACGGTGGCCTCGCTGGCCCTCGGCTCGCGGCGGCTATACGATTATATGGACTACCGCAAGGACCTCGTGATGAAGGATGTGGCGTGGACCAACGACCCGTTCCGCATCCGTCAGAACCCGCGTGTCATGGCCATCAACTCAGCCGTGGAGGTCGACCTCACGGGGCAGGTGTGCGCCGACTCGGTCGGCACGCGCATCATCTCGGGCGTCGGCGGGCAGCACGACTTCATGTACGGCGGAGCGCTGTCCGAAGGCGGCAAGACCTTCATCGCCATCCCTTCGGCCACGCCCAAAGGCGAATCGAAGATCAAGGCGCTGCTGACACCCGGCGCAGGTGTCGTCACCACACGCCATATGGTCCAGCACATCGTCACCGAGTATGGCGTGGCGCACCTCCGGGGCCGCAACCTCGCCGAGCGCGCCCGGGCGCTGATCGCCGTGGCGCACCCCTCGGTCCGCGAAGAGTTGGAACGCGCCGCAGCGGAACGCTTCGGCTACTCGTTCCTGCGGCTCAAACCGTAACCTCCGCCCGGCTCCCGAGAGCCGGGTTTTATTTTAGATAGTATGCATTGGAAATACCTCTTTTTCGACCTCGACGGCACGCTGACCGACCCCATGCCGGGCATTACCCGGTCGGTGCAGCATGCCCTGCGCCACTTCGGCATCGAAGTGGAAGACCTGAACGAATTATGCCCCTTCATCGGGCCGCCGCTCGCGGACTCCTTCCGGGAACGTTACGGCATGACCGACGCCGAAGCCACCGAAGCCGTCGCCAAATACCGTGAATACTACGCCCCGAAGGGCATCTTCGAGAACGAACCTTATCCCGGAATCCTCAGTCTGCTGGCCGCAACGACCGCCGCCGGTTGCGTAAATGTCATGGCTACCTCAAAACCGACGCCCTTTGCCCGGCAGATCGCCGAACACTTCGGGTTCGAACAGCACTTCCGGCTGATCAGCGGCAGTACGTTCGACGGCACACGCACAACCAAAGCCGACGTGATCCGCCATGCGCTCGGCGAACTGCAAATCGCCCCGCACGAGGCCGTCATGATCGGCGACCGCCGTTACGACATCGAAGGGGCCGCCGAAACGGGGATCGACTCGATCGCCGTAGGCTGGGGCTACGCTTCGCCCGGCGAACTGGAAGCCGCGCATCCCGGCCATTTCGCCCCCGATGTCGCAGCGCTCCGCCGGCTGCTCATCGGATAACTTGATCGGTCAACTAACGAACTGTAACCCCACTCTTATCGGGGGGGGGTAACATTTTATTGATTTTCGATAAAAATAAATTGTTTTTCACGATTTCTTTATTACCTTTGTCCCCGGACACGTAACAAACCGTTACCCCGACAAACCTCACCCGGCCCGCAGACGGATATGATAAAGCTTGAAAACATCAACAAAACCTACAACAACGGTTCGCCCCTCCACGTACTGAAGGGCATCGACCTCGAAGTCGGCAAAGGCGAACTGGTGTCGATCATGGGAGCCTCGGGCTCGGGCAAATCGACCCTGCTGAATATCCTCGGCATCCTCGACGACTACGACAGCGGGAACTACTACCTCGCAGGCCGTCTGATCAAGAACCTCAACGAAACACAGGCCGCCGCCGCGCGGAACAGGATGATCGGCTATATTTTCCAGTCGTTCAACCTGATCAACTATAAAAACGCCGTCGAAAACGTCGCCCTGCCGCTCTACTACCAGGGCGTCCCGCGCCGCAAGCGCAATGCGCAGGCGTTGGAATACCTCGACATGCTGGGGCTGCGGGAGTGGGCCATGCACATGCCCAACGAGATGTCGGGCGGCCAGAAACAGCGCGTGGCAATCGCCCGGGCGCTGATCAACCAGCCCGAGATCATTCTCGCCGACGAGCCTACGGGCGCACTGGACAGCGTCACCTCGCAGGAGGTGATGAACCTGCTGCGCCGGGTCAACGTCGACATGGGCATGACGATCATCTGCGTCACGCACGAGCAGTCGATTGCCGACCAGACCGATAAAATCATCCGCCTGAAAGACGGCGTCATCAGCAGCATCGACCAAACGGGGCTCGGAAAGCGATGAGGGAGCTGCTGCTGGAAATCTGGACTTCGGTGCGGCGCAACAAGCTGCGCACGTTCCTCACGGGATTCTCCGTCGCGTGGGGTATTTTCATGCTCGTCATCCTGCTCGGCTCGGGCAACGGACTTCAGAACGGCGTGCTGGCCAACTTCGACGACTACGCCACCAACTCCATCGACCTCTACGGCGGACGCACCTCGAAACCCTGGATGGGCTACGACAAGGGACGCCGCATCCGCATGTGGAACAGCGACCTGGAAATTCTCAAACGGGAATTCCCCGAAATCGAAGAAATCGCCGCCAACAAATGGCTCGACGGCAAGAAAGCTACCTACGGCCGGGAATTCACCCAGGTCTGGCTGCGGGGATCGCTCCCGAAAGTGCAGCAGATGGAGGGCATCAAACTCTCGGCAGGCCGCTATATCAACGACGAAGACGTGAAGCAATACCGCAAGGTCATCGTCATCGACGAACCGATGCGCCGCGTACTGTTCAAGGGCGCCGACCCGCTGGGGAAGCAGATTAAGGTCGGGGGACTCGTCTTCACGGTGATCGGCATCGAAAAGGGCGACGCCCAGCGCAACAACTCTTCGTGTACGATTCCCCTCTCGACCGGACAGCTGATCTACACCGCCAACAACCCCGAGATCAACAATACGATCCTTACCCTGCGGGGTGTCGACACCGACGAGCAGATGGAGGATTTCGAAAACCGCCTGATCCGCCGCCTCTCGGTAGAGCACCATTTCGCCCCGGACGACAAAAGCGCCATCTGGATCGACAACACGATGGAACAGTACAAGAACATGATGGTGGTCTTCGGGGGCATCAACCTCTTCGTGTGGATTATCGGACTGGGGACGCTGCTGGCGGGTATCGTCGGCGTGAGCAACATCATGCTGGTCACCGTCACGGAGCGCACCGCCGAATTCGGCATCCGCAAAGCCCTCGGAGCCAAACCGGCGTCGATCATCCGCCTGATCCTCACCGAGTCGGTGATGATCACCGCGGCATTCGGTTATATAGGTATGGTGCTCGGGGTGGCCGTCATGGAAGGCGTCAACTACATGCTCAACCAGGCGCCGACGGAACAAACGGGGCACGGCATGAACTCGGTGTTCCTCAACCCGACGCTCGACCTTGGCGTGGCGGTGAGCGCGACGATGGTGCTCATCATCGCGGGCCTGATCGCCGGTTATATCCCGGCCTACCGCGCCGCACAATTAAAGACAATCGACGCCCTGCGTTACAACAAATAGAGCCATGGGATTCTTCGATACAGACCGTTGGAACGAAATCTGGCAGACCATCGCCCGCAACCGCAAGCGCAGCATCATGACCGCGCTGGGCGTATTCTGGGGCATCTTCATGCTCACGGTGATGCTGGGCGCCGGCATGGGCCTCGGACGGTTGTTCCGGGCGCAGCTGGGCGATATGTCGACCAACACGCTGCTCATGCAGCCCCAGCAGACGGGTATCCCCTACAAAGGCATGCCCAAGAACCGCTGGTGGCGGATGGATAACGCAGATGTCGAGGCCGTCAAGAAACTCCCCGAAGTGATGTACGCCTCGGCAGTCTACTGGGGCGGCGAACTCCATTGCAGCTACCACGAGCGCAAGGGCGACTATACGATGATGGGCTACACGCCCGACTACCAGAAGATCAACCCGCAGAAAATCCTCTACGGACGTTTTATCAACGAGGTCGACATGGTACAGAAACGCAAGGTCTGCGTCATCGGAACGCAAATCTGCAAAGACCTTTTCCCCGGCGTCGAGGACCCTACGGGCAAGGTGATCAAGATGAACAACAGCTATTTCACCGTGATCGGCGTCCTGCGCAAACAGAGTTCGGCCATGTCGTTCAGCAACGTCGAACGCACGGCAATCGTACCCGTATCGCTCGCCCAGCAGATGTTCGGCCGCGGCAACCAGATTCACATGCTCGCCGTGGCGGGCCGCGACGACACCCCCAGCAAGGAGGTCGAGAAGGCGTGCCGCGAGGCGATCTTCGCCCGCCATATCATCTCGCCCGACGACGAAAAAGCCGTCTGGGCCATGGCTACGGCCGAGATTTTCGACAAGGTGATGGGACTGTTCCGCGGCATCGCGCTGCTGACATGGATCGTGGGCCTCGGAACGCTGCTGGCCGGCATCGTCGGCGTGAGCAACATTATGCTGGTGCTGGTCAAGGAGCGCACGCAGGAGATCGGTATCCGCCGTGCGCTGGGCGCACCGCCCCGGGCCATCATCTCACAAATCCTTTCCGAGAGTTTCGTACTGACGTTCATTGCGGGCGTACTGGGCCTCACGGCCGCCGTAGGACTGCTGTCGGTCGTCGATTCGATCTACTACCAGGCAGTCACCGTGGCGCAGGACGGATTCGAAATATCGTGGATGATCTCGTTCGGCACAGGCATCACGGCCCTCGGAATCCTCGTGGCGGGCAGCTTGCTGGCGGGTGTCATTCCCGCAACACGCGCCCTGAGGATCAAGGCGGTGGACGCCATACGCGAAGAATAGAATTAAAAATTAAAAACCATATTTGCGGCTATGAAAAAGTTTCTGAAGATTTTTGCCGGAGTGCTCTTCGCAGCGCTCTTACTGGGGACCTTCCTGTTCCTGTGGCAGAAAACCCGTCCGGTGAAGGTCGTCTACACGATCGTGGAGCCGAAACTGGACACGCTCAAACAGTTCGTGGTGGCCACGGGCAAGGTAGAACCCCGCGACGAGGTGATGATCAAGCCCCAGATTTCGGGTATCATCTCCGACGTTTACAAAGAGGCCGGGCAGCTGGTCCGCAAGGGCGAGGTGATCGCCACGGTGAAGGTCGTCCCCGAAATGGGTCAGTTGTCGAGCGCCGAATCGCGCGTCTCGGTGGCTGAGATTTCGCTGGCGCAGACCCGCCGCGAATACGACCGCACGAAGGCCCTGCACGAAAAGGGCGTCGTCGCGGACGAGGAGGCCGAACAGGGCCGCACCGCGCTGGAAAAGGCCGAAGAGGAGCTGCAGAACGCTAAGGAGAATCTCGAAATCGTGAAGAACGGTATTTCGAGCCGCTTCAAGGAGTTGAGCAACACGCAGATCCGATCGACGATCAACGGTATGATCCTCGACGTGCCGATCAAGGTCGGCAACTCGGTGATCCAGGCCAACACGTTCAACGACGGCACGACGATCGCGACCGTGGCCGACATGTCGAACATGCTCTTCCGGGGCAATGTCGACGAGACGGACGTGGGTAAACTGCACGAAGGCATGCCCGTCAAACTCACCATCGGCGCCCTGCAGAACGTCGAACTCGACGCTGCGCTGGAATACGTGTCGCCCAAGGCCACGGAGGACAACGGCGTGATCCTGTTCGAAGTCAAGGCCGCAGTGACGATTCCCGCCGACGTTTTCGTGCGCGCCGGGTACAGCGCCAACGCCAGCGTGATGATCCAGAGCCGCGAAGGGGTGCTCACCCTCCCGGAAAGCACCGTGGAATTCGAGGGCGACAAGACCTATGTCTACGTG
>JAEZTA010000175.1 GCA_023443765.1 Bacteroidota bacterium
TGGTGAACCTGATCGGGATTTTCCTCGAAAAGATCGAATCGCCCGAAACGCACCACCTGGGGCTTTTCTTCGACAACGAGTGGAACGAGCAGAGCCGCGGTTGTTACTCCTACGGTCACGACATCGAGGCTTCATGGCTGTTGCTCGAAGCCGCCCTTACGGTGGGCGACGCAGCACTGACGGAGCGTGTAAAAAAGCACTGCCGACGGATTGCCGACGCTGCGTTGGAAGGTTACACCCCCGACGGCAGCATGATCTACGAGCACCACGCAGACGGAACCCCCGACCGCGAACGTCATTGGTGGGTACAGGCCGAATGTGTCGTAGGCCTCACATGGTTGTACCTGCACCACGGCGAGAAAGAGGCTCTTTCCCAGGCCAAAAAGACATGGAAATACATCCGGACCCATCTGGTCGATCCCCGGCAGGGTGAATGGTTCTGGAGCATCCGGGCAGACGGCTCCGTCAACCGCACGGACGACAAAGCAGGATTCTGGAAATGCCCCTACCACAACAGCCGCATGTGCCTCGAAGTGATGGCCTGCGCCGAATCTCAAAAACAATAGAAACAAAAAGACGGGCCCTTACGGGGTCCGTCTTTTCGTTATTCGGGCAGTTCGTATGAAAATCTTCCGAGCGGCTCCCAGTCGTCGCGGAACTGCTCGGAGCCGGTCTTTTTGGCAAAGATTTGCTGAATGGTGTATGCCATCACTTCGTCGTCGGTCAGCTCCCGCGACCACGCCACGCGCCCCGAACGACCGGCCCCGGACCCCGTACAGCCCCATTCGGCATAGTAAACGTCGCCTTTGCGCGCCGCATCGTGCCAGTCGCGCCACCCCTCGGGGCGGATCGCCGCAGGCAGTTCACAGCGAATCCACACGGTGCGGGCCGTGGATTTCCACGGACGCCCCAGATAAACCCGCGTCACCCCCTCGGCCGCCGTCACGTCGCAGTTGAAAAAGACATAGCCGTATTTGTTACGTTCGGTCGTCGAAGCGGCGGTGATGAAGCTGTCGGCCTTGCAATGGATGCGGCAGCCGTCGAATACAACGATCGAAGGGCCGAAGATAAAATCGGTCGTCCCCTCGATCTGGCAGTGCTCGACGAACACCCGCGAAACATAGCCCCGCGTGAAAAAGGTGTCCTGATCGCCGATCAGCGTGCAGCCACGGAGGTGGATACGGTCGCCGCGGGTTTCGAGCGCTACGGCCTGCCCCACCCGTCCGGCGTCGTTCTCGACCGTAACTCCCTGCAGGAACACATCGTCGGCCTGCAACGACATCGTATAGCTGTCGTAGGTCGTCAGTTCGCAGCCGTCGACCATTTTACCCGCATAGTCGTTCCAGACGATGCGGACACTGTCATGGCCCAGGATGGCCACCTTGTCCTTGTAGACATCGAGCGTGACCTTTTCACGGTAGATTCCGGGCATGATCCGCACCGTACGCCATTCCGTGGGTTTCGACGGCAGGGCGTCGAAACACGCCTGGATCGTCCGGAAATTGCCGCCGCCGTTGCAGTCGACCGTATAGACCGCCTCTGCCGAAGCCCAGAGGCCCCGGCAGAGCAGGATTGCGAATAGCGTGAGACAACGCATAGCGCAGCTAAAGCGTTACACCCGTCTTGAAGATGGCGATCTCCTTGAAACCCGTCTTCTCGTGCTTCAGGTGCTCGCCGTCGGCCGTGGCCATCACCTTGTCGATAAAGCGGTCCAGCACGACCTGCGGTTCTTCGTCCTCGACCAGCGTTCCGGCATTGAAGTCGATCCAGTTGGCCTTGAACCCGGCGAGCTGCGTGTTGGTCGAAACCTTCATCGTAGGCACGAACGCCCCGAACGGCGTGCCGCGTCCCGTCGTGAAGAGCACAAGCTGGCAGCCCGAGAGAGCCAATGCCGAAGCGGCCACCAGGTCGTTGCCGGGAGCCTGCAGGAGATTCAGGCCGGGTTTCACGATCGGCTGGGCATAGGTCAGCACGTCGACGACCTGCTGCGCCCCGCCCTTCTGGACACAGCCCAGCGACTTCTCTTCGAGCGTCGTGATGCCGCCCTTCTTGTTGCCCGGCGAAGGGTTCTCGTAGATCGGCTGGTCGTATTTGCGGAAATAGTGCTTGAAATCGTTGATCAGGCAGACCGTCTCGTCGAAAACCCGGCGGTCCGAGGCGCGGTTCATCAGGATCGTCTCGGCGCCGAACATCTCGGGAACCTCGGTCAGCACCGTTGTGCCGCCCTGCGCGATCAGCCAGTCGGAGAACAACCCCACCAGCGGATTGGCCGTGATGCCCGAAAAGCCGTCCGACCCGCCGCACTTCAAGCCCACCTTGAGGTAAGAGAGCGGAAGCGGCTGGCGTTTATCGGCTTTCGTTTTCTCGACCAGTTCGCGGCAAATCTCGAAGCCGGCCTCGATCTCGTCCTCGACCTCCTGCGCGATGAGGAACTTCACGCGCTCGTCGTCCCACGTGCCGATCACCTCTTTGAGGGCCGACACCTGGTTGTTCTCGCACCCGAGGCCCAGCACCAGCACGGCGCCCGCATTGGGATGCTTCACCAGCGCGGCCAACGCCTTCTGCGTATTGGCATGGTCGTCGCCCAGCTGCGAACAGCCGTAGTTGTGGGTGTAAACCCGCACGTCGTCGAGGTGCGAACAGTCGCACTCACGCTTCACGCGCTCGACGATGGCCTGCGCCTGTCCGTTGACGCACCCCACCGAAGGCACGATCCACAGTTCGTTGCGGATGCCCATCGTGTCGTTCGGGCGGAGGTAGCCCATCACCTTCACGTCGCGTTTGGCGTAGTCCACCTCGTAGACCTGCGGGGTGTAGGCGTATTCGAGGTCGTCGCGCAGATTGGTTTTCAGGTTGTGGGAGTGTATCCATCCGCCCTGCGGCACAGTCTCCGTGGCATGCCCGATGGGATAGCCGTATTTCACAACGTCCTCGCCCCCGGCAATATCACGCAGGGCGAATTTGTGGCCGCGGGCAATGTCCTCGCGGAGCGTCACGCCGACGCCGTCGACATCGACCGTTTCGCCTTTCGAAAGGTCCGCAAGCGCCACGGCGACGTTATCCGCGGCATTGATTTTCAGGAATCGTTTCATATTCGTCAAGGTCTGAAAAAGGCAGGACCGGCCTCTGCAAAGATGCCATATCCTACCCCGATAATTAAATAGCCATCCACCGCAGCGTTTCTTCAAGCCCCCGCCGAAGCGGGGGCTTGGGGGTGGGTCAGACTTGCAAACACGGCCAAAGGCCGTGACGTAAGCCGTTCGAAACGCCGATCCGGGGCTGTGAACCGGAATCGTTCCGCCTTATTTCTCCAGCAGTTTGGCCAAAGCGGCTTTCATGCCCAGCGTCTCGATGTCGCGGACATAGCCCGCAACGGCCGGAACGAAGCCCGGGACCTCCGAGAAATCGACGGTGAAGATGCCGCTTTTGCTGACGATCTTCGCAATCGTCGCTTCCAGGTCGTTCGAATCCCAGGCAGCGCGGATATACTCCACGAACTCCTTCGTATCGTCGGGTTCGAAGCCGCTCTTAGGCCCGTAGAGGGTCATCAGCGCGGCGAACGTAAAGCATTCGCGTTCGGCGAGTTTGTGCGCCTTGAACCAGTTGTCCTTAACGGTCGGATAGTTGCGCGCCTCCCACTTCGACAGCGAGTTGAGCGAAATCGACCGGAGCATATGCTTGATGAAGGGGTTGTAGAAGCGTTCCAGAATCCCGGCTGCAAACTTCGTCAGTTCCTCGCGGTCCTCGTCGATCATCGGGATCACCTCCTCGGCGACCATTTCGTTGATGAACCGTTCGATCGCGGGCGTGTTGAAAGCGTCCATCACCGTCTCGCAGCCCATTTGCAGAGCGATGGGAACCATGCCCGTATGCGAGCCGTTCAGGATGCGGACTTTCTTGTCGCGGAACTGCTTGATCGAAGGCATGAAGATCACATGCAGGCCCGCCTTGTCCAGCGGCAATTCCTTCATCACCTCCTTATAGCCCGGGCCGCCGATGGCCCACAGGTGGTACAACTCGGCCTTCACCACGAGGTTGTCGTCATAACCGATCTCCTGCTTGATCTCGTCGATCTGCTCACGGGGGAATCCCGGGACGATGCGGTCGACGAGCGTATCGCAGAAGTGGCAGTTCTTCTCCACCCAGTCGATGAAATCCTGCCCCAGCTTGTGGTATTCGGCGTGTTTGATGACGTATTCGTGCAACGTCGAGCCGTTGTTCTCGATCAACTCGCAGCAGATGATGCACAGGCCTTTCGTGGGGTCGCCGTTGAAGTGCTTGAAGCGCTTGTAGAGCAGCGCCGTCATCTTCGCGGGATACGACTTCGGCGGCTCGGCCGTCAGGTCGTCGCCCTCCTCATAGCGGATACCCGCCTCGGTGGTATTCGAAATGGTGATTTTCAGTTCCGGCGAGAGGAAATACTGCTCGTATTTCGCATAGTCGACATAGGGGTTGAACGAGTCCATCACGCTCTTCACCAGCCGCACATCCTTCTTGGGCTGTTTGTTCTCGATGCCCTCCAGGTAGACGTGGTACATGTTGTCCTGCTTGCGGAGCATGTCGATCATGCCGAGCACCTTGTGTTCGGGGTCGATAATCGGCTGGCAGACAGCTATTCCGGCGTCCATAACGCCTTTTTCGTTGGCGATGTCGATCTGCCAGTCGACAAAGGCCCTCAGGAAGTTGCCTTCGCCGAACTGCAGGATGCGAACGGGGCGGCCGACCTTTTCGACGGTCGACTTATTCAGTTGTTTGATCATAGCTAATTAATTGTTATTCAACAACAATAGGTCTATACTTCGGAACCAGTGCCTTCATCACGATCCAGCCGATCAGGTAAGCCACGGCGCAGATGCAGAAGACCACGAAATAACCGGCCGGTTTGCCTTCGAAGCCCATGTAAGTCATGTTGGTCTCCTCGGCATGTACGAACAGCCAGCCGGCGAACCATTGCAGGATCATCGAGCCGACGCCTCCGGCCATGCCGCCGATACCCGTCACGGTAGCGATTGCCGACTTGGGGAACATGTCGCCGATGGTCGAGAAGATGTTGGCCGACCACGACTGGTGCGCTGCACCGCCCAGACCGATCAGGATGATCGGGAACCACGGCGAGATCGTACCCATCGGCTGCGCCAGCAGCACGAGCAGCGGAATGAATGCGAAAATCAGCATGGCACGCATACGCGCGGCATAGGGATTCAGGCCCGTTTTATTGATAATGATCGTCGGGAGCTTGCCGCCGTAGATCGAGAGCATCGTGATGGCGTAGAGCGTAAAGATCAGCGCGATGCCCAGTCCTTCGGAGGTCTTGATCCCGAACTGCGAATTGAGGTACGAAGGGGTCCAGAAGAGGAAGAACCACCACACGCCGTCGGTCATGAACTTACCGAAAGCGAATGCCCACGTCTGCTTGAAACTCAGCGTTTTCCAGAAGGAGATTTTCTCACCCTCCTGCTCCTTTCCGACAGCCTCGCCATTGATCACTTCGTGCTGGTCCTGCTCGATGTATTCCAACTCGGCGGAGTTCACCTTCGGGTGGTCCGACGGTTTCTTATACATGAAGACCCAGAAGCCCATCCAGACAAAGCCCAGCGCACCGATCACGATGAAGGCCATCTCCCAGCCCCAGGCCTTCGCCAGCAGCGGAATGGTCAGCGGGGCGAACAGTGCGCCGATCGAAGCGCCGGCGTTGAAGATCGAGGTGGCATAGGCACGGTCCTTCTTGGGGAAGTACTCGGCGGTCACCTTAATAGCTGCGGGGAAGTTACCGGCTTCACCCAAAGCGAGGATGCAGCGTGCGGCGATGAAGAAATACATGCTGACCATAGCGATGGTCGCAGCCAAAGCCGATCCGGCCTCGACGGCGCGCAGCGCAGCAGCATTGGGAAGACCTACCCACGCCTCAGTGGCGATACCGCACAGGGCGTGCAGACAGGCGCCTGCCGACCAGATGCCGATGGCCCACAGATAACCCTTCTTGGTCCCCATCCAGTCGATGAAACGGCCGGCGAAGAGCATACAGAGGGCATAGACGAACGAAAAGATCGAAGTGATCAGGCCGTAGTGGTACTCGTTCCAGTGGAATTCGGGTTTGATAAACTCGTCCCACGTCAGCGAGAGCACCTGACGGTCGAGGTAGTTAACGGTCGTTGCGAAGAAGAGCATCGCACAGATGACCCAGCGATACTGCGTCATCTTCCCAGCGAGAGTCGATTTGTTGTTTGTCATTA
>JAEZTA010000180.1 GCA_023443765.1 Bacteroidota bacterium
TACCCGAAGCGATGATGATCGAATCGTCCTGCGAGATGAGTGCGGCGGCAGCGGCGCCGATGGCACGCTTCTCGGCCACGTTTTTCTTCTCCTTCTCGTTGACGTGACGATCGCTGATATAGGGGCTTATGAGGATGGCGCTGCCATGGGTACGGTAGAGTTTCTTCTGTTGTTCGAGGTACGACAGGTCCTTGCGGATGGTCACTTCCGAAACCTTGAAGAGTTCGGAGAGTTGCGTCACCGAAATCGAACCGTTCTGCTGTAACAGTGCCAGAATGCGGCTGTGCCGCTCCGGAAGGCTCAAAAGGGGTTCTTCACCTGTTTTATTCATGCGCAATTTAAATTTTAGTGTTTAGAGATACTAATATACGAAAATAATTCGAAATACATACAGTCCGACGCGATAATTTTCCTTTCCGACAGAAATAAAACAACCAATCAGAATATTTCAAAATAAAAGCCATTTTATTTTGAAATAGCCAAAATCATTTGTACTTTTGTTCCGAAACGAAATAAATCAAGATATTTAGTATGGAAAGGGCATCACAAATCAAAAAACTGTCCGAAAAGGGCAAAATCTGGGATATGATAGTCGTAGGCGGCGGTGCAACCGGACTCGGCGTTGCGGTCGATGCTGCCACACGCGGGATGAGCGTAGCGTGTCTGGAGAAGACCGACTTCGCAAAGTGCACGTCGAGCCGTTCGACCAAACTCGTACACGGCGGCGTACGCTACCTGCAGAAAGGCGATGTGATGCTGGTTCTCGAAGCGTTACGCGAGCGCGGCCGCATGAAAGCCAACGCCCCGCACCTGGTGAAAGACCAGGCGTTCGTCATCTCGAACTACCGCTACTGGGACAATTTCCTCTACTTCTGCGGACTGACTTTTTACGATATGCTTTCGTTCGGCTTCGGCTACGGACGTTCGAAATACATTTCGGCCAAGAAGGTGATGAAATACATCCCCACCTCGGTCGAGAAAGGATTGAAGGGTGGTGTCGTTTACCACGACGGCCAGTTCGACGACTCGCGCATGGCCATCAACCTGGCCCAGACCTGCGTCGAGAACGGCGGTACGGTCGTGAACGAAGCCACTGTGACGGGTATCGTACACGATGAGGCGGGCAAAGTCGCCGGCGTGAAGTTCGTCGACAACATCTCGGGCGAGGAGTACACCGTCCGCGCACGCAGCGTCGTGAATGCCGCCGGCTGTTTCGTCGACGACATCATGCACATGGACAGCCCCGACCACAGCAAGATGGTCACCCCGAGCCAGGGCGTGCACATCGTGCTGGACATGAAATTCCTGCAGAGCGACTATGCGATCATGGTCCCCAAGACCTCGGACGGCCGCGTACTGTTCGCCGTGCCCTGGCACGACAAAGTCGTCGTCGGAACCACCGACATCGTACGCCCCACACCCGAGGAGGAACCCCGTCCGCTGAAGGAGGAGATCGACTTCATCCTCGGCACGGCCAGCCTCTACATGAACCCGGCGCCCACCTATAAAGACATTCTCTCGGTATTCGCGGGTCAGCGTCCGCTGGCGGCGCCCAAGAAGGAGGGTAAGAGCACGAAGGAGATTTCGCGCAGCCACAAGATCATCACCTCGGACAACAACCTGGTAACGATCACCGGCGGCAAGTGGACCTCCTACCGTCTGATGGCCGAGGATACCGTAGACAAGGCAATCGAGATCAACGGCCTTCCCAAGCGGAAGTGCGTGACCAAGAAACTGCACATCCACGGCTACCGCAAGAACCCCGACCTGGCCGACCACATGTACGTCTACGGTTCGGACGAGCCGAAGATCCTGAACATGATCAAGGAGAACCCCGCGCTGGGCGAAAAACTCTCGCCGAAGTTCGGTTATACGCTGGCCGAAGTGGTTTGGGCCGTGCGCGAGGAGATGGCCCTCTCGGTCGAGGACGTGCTGGCACGCCGCGTTCGCCTGCTGTTCGTCGACGCCCGCGAGGCGATGGCCGCAGCCCCGAAGGTTGCCCAGACGATGGCCCGCGAGATGGGACACGACCAGGCCTGGATCGACGCACAGGTCGAAAGTTTCACCAATCTGGCAAAAAATTATATCTTTGCAGGAGACAAGTAGGCGCACCGGTTGCCTTACTTCCGAATAAAATGAAAACCGCCTAACCTCCGAAATCCGAATACCACCGAAGCCCCGTCCCGACAAGGAGGGGCTTTGGGGTAAAGTCGGAGCCGCAGCAGCGGACACGGCGGACGGGCCCTAAAACTACCAACCTAATCTATGTGGAAATTGCTACAACCCCCTGCGTATAAACCGGAAATGGAGGCCGACAAAGTCGATGCGAAATACAAGCGCATGCGTCTGCAGGTATTCCTCGGCATCTTCATCGGATACGCCGGATTCTACATCGTCCGAAAGAATTTTTCGATGGCGATTCCGGAACTCACACTCCTCGGCTTCGACCAGAGCGAGTTGAGTATCGTACTCTCGATGAACGCCATCGCCTACGCCCTGTCCAAATTCCTGATGGGAAGCGTCTCCGACCGCAGCAATGCGCGCGTATTCCTGCCGCTGGGACTGGTGCTGGCTGCCATTTCGATGATGTTCATGATCGTCCCGGTTACGCTGCTCGGCCCCGAGCACAAGCAACTGGCCATCATCCTCATGGCAGTCCTGAACTTCCTGGTGGGCTGGTTCAACGGTATGGGATGGCCTCCGTGCGGCCGCGTCATGACCCACTGGTTCTCGGTCAAGGAACGCGGTACAAAGATGTCGATCTGGAACTGCGCCCACAACGTGGGCGGCGCCCTGGTAGGCCCGATGGCCGTTTACGGCGCTATCTGGTTCGGCTCCTGGTTCTACGGCAACCACTCGGAATTCTATTTCCTGATAGGCACTTACCTCTTCCCGGCGGTCGTCGCCATCTTCGTCGCCATCCTGGCCTACGTGCTTATCCGCGACACCCCGCAGTCGTGCAGCCTCCCCTCGGTGGAGAAGTGGCGCGACGACTACCCGAAGAATTACAGCGCCAAGCAGGAAGAGGTGCTTTCGACCCGCGAAATTTTCTTCAAGTACGTCCTGAATAACAAACTGCTGTGGTTCATCGCCATCGCCAACGCCTTCGTCTACATGGTCCGCTACGGATGCCTCGACTGGGCGCCGACCTACCTCCGCGACGCACAGGGTTACGACATCAAACAGGCCGGCTGGGCTTATTTCGCCTACGAATTCGCCGCCATCCCCGGCACGCTGATCTGCGGCTGGCTGAGCGATAAGGTCTTCCACGGACGACGCGCCATCCCTACGATTCTCTTCATGGCGATCGTCGCGGTGTTCATCTTCCTCTACTGGCAGTTCTCGTCGAACTACGTCATCGTCACCATGTCGCTGATCGCCATCGGATTCTTCATCTACGGCCCGGTAATGCTCATCGGCGTACAGGCCCTCGACCTGGCCCCGAAGAACGCGGCCGGAACGGCAGCCGGACTAACCGGATTTTTCGGCTACTTCCTCGGTACGGCCATCCTGGCGAATATCGTGATCGGCTCCGTGGCCGATGCAGCTGGATGGGACTGGACATTCATCCTGCTCATCGCAGCCTGCTTCCTTTCGATCGTCTTCATGGCGTTCACCTATAAGGACGAAAAAGAGATGTTCAGTCAGAAATAACCGGTTCAACGAATCGTGAAAGCCCTTAACTCCCGGTTAAGGGCTTTTTCATGCCCTCCGACCAGCTGGTCGACAAGCGCATGGAAACGGGGCGAATGGTTGTGGTGGACCGTGTGGCAGAGCTCGTGGACGATCACATAGTCGCGCAGGTGCTCCGGAAGGGTCATCAGGAAAAGGCTTAGCGAGATGTGGTTCCGCCCCGAGCAACTCCCCCACTTCGTGCGCGAAGCACGGATCGTCAGTTTGGCATATTTCAATCCCGTCCGGGCGGCAATGCGTTCGATACGCGGGGGAAGGTCGGCTTTGGCGGCACGGCGCAGCTCCTCGATGCGGGCCTTCGCCTCAGCAGGCGGCAACTGCGGAGGCAACGCCGCGCGTTTGCGGGCCAGCCGTTCGCGGGCGGCCTCGATCCACTCCGCTTTCTGTTCGAGGAAAGCCAGGGCCCGCTTCTGCGACACCCCATAGGGATACGACAGCCGCACAACGCCCGTCGCACGCACCGAGATCGAAATCCGGCGGGCGCGCAGCGTCTGCGAAAGTGTCACCTCGCCCAACCGGGGATGCACATGGACCGATGTCATCGCATCCAGACGGAATGTACCGACACGTCGGACAACGTCGCGAGCGAATCCTCGCGATTGATCGTCAGCCGATCGAATACGATGCGGCATTGTTCGCTGCGGTAATCGAGCAGTTGCAACGTCTGTTCATCGCTCGGAACGGCATCCTCCACAGGCGCGAACCCGCTTTTTGCCAACTGGGCATCGAGCAATTCCGCACCCGGAATCTCCAGCACCGGTTGTTTTGCGCCCAGCCAGAACCGCAGCGTATCGTCTTCGAAACGATAACCGTCGTCGCTCCAGTAATTGATATTCGTATGGTAACGCGAATAACCCCCGACAACCTCGAACGAAGCATTGACGGGCAGCGAAACGTCGATGCTCCGCAGGCCATCGTACGACGAGGAGGTGTATTCATACCCCCACCTCACATAGTCGCGCATCCCGTCGGGGAAAATCGCAGCGAAATCGTCGAGGTCCTCCACCCCAAAACGGGTGAAAGCCGCGCTGTCGTAGCGGATGTAGTTGAGCGATTCGTAAAGACGGCGGTATTCCTTTTTATAGACCGTGTCGGCCAGCGGCATCGGGGCCAGCACCAGTCGCCCGTCGGCATCGAGGCGGTCGAGCGACCGGGCGATCCGCTCGGCACGCTGCAACTGTGACTGCGTGGCAACACGCTCCGGTTCGAGCGCCGGGACATAAGCCAGCACCGCGAAACTCACCCATG
The DNA here is from genome assembly GCA_023443765.1 of Bacteroidota bacterium. GTDB lineage: Bacteria > Bacteroidota > Bacteroidia > Bacteroidales > Rikenellaceae > Alistipes. The sequence goes on from JAEZTA010000180.1 coordinate 4,942, forward strand.
TCGCAAGGCACACCCACAGGTAGCGGCCCGTGCGCGGCGAAAGGAACAACAGCACACAGAGCGTCATCAACCCGCCGCACACCAGCAGGTAGACACGCGGTTCGGTCAATCCGTATTCGCTCGTACGACGTATCGCACCGATCCAGAACAGCACCAGCAGCGGCAGCGACACGAGGCTGAAACGGTCGAAAAACCAGTCGTATATCCGTTTTTCGGCGAGTTGCTGCAACGCCTTGACCACGAGGGCCGTCATCGTGAACCCGAAGACCATGTAGGCCACGCCGCCCTCGGGCAGCGACCACGTAAAGAGGATTTTGGCCATGTAGAGGTAGAGGATCGCAGTATAGATTAGCAGCGCCGGCGTCACGATGTAGTTCAGCAACACTTCGAGGATGCGGCTGCCGCGGCATTCGGCCCCGCGCCAGCGGTCGGCCATCATCAGGAAAAGCAGCGGTATACCCACCGGCCCGCCGATCGAGGCGGCCCAGATCGCCACATGTTCGATCCACTGGCCATCGAGCCCGAAGATATAGGTCGTCGAATAGAGTATCGCATAGAAAAGCCCCAGCGCAACGTTGACGAATACAAAGGCCAGCAGTCCCGAACGCAGCCAGATGATCGCCCCACTGATGAAACGGTCGTTCTGCACGGCACGGAGGCTCAGCAGGAGCAGCAACGGCGCCAGTATACCAACTGAAATAACGTAGGGAGCGCTATCCACCCAGTCCCCGAGCCCGCTCCAGAGGGTTAGCGGTACGATCGGCGCCCAGCAAACCCAGTAGACCCGCCGCCACGGCCCGCGGCCCGCCAGGACGTTGAGCGCCAGCGCCAACGCGAAAAACAGCGGCACGGGGGCGAGTTTTTCGAACAGGTCGTTCCCGCTCCAATCCAGTTCATAGGTCAAAAGACACCACACGCAGGCGTAGAGCGCAAGGAGCATCTCGATCGGATACGACCGCACGACCCGCACAGCCCCCTCTCGGAGCCAACGCAGGCAATATTCCAGTTTGGCATTCATTGTCTTTCGGTTTTATTGTTCGCTGCCTTCGCCGATACGCTGGCGGACCACCTCGAAAAGCATCACCGCGGCAGCTGCCGACACGTTCAGCGACTCGATATGCCCGATCAGCGGAATGGCCAGCTGCTCGTCGCAGAGTTTCAGCACCTCCTTCGAAATGCCCGTATCCTCGGCGCCCATCACGATCACGGTAGGCTTGCGGAAATCGGCGTCGTAAAGCAATTTACGGCTCTTTTCCGTAGCGCCGACGACCTGGTAGCCTTCGGCCTGCAATGCCTTAAGCGTATTGCGGATCGACCCCACGCGGCACACCGGGATCGTCGTCAGCGCCCCGGCCGACGAACGGATCGCATCGGCGTTCACGGGAGCCGAATTTTTCAGCGGCGTGATCAGCCCGTGCGCCCCGGCACACTCGGCCGAGCGGGCGATAGCCCCGAAATTACGTACGTCGGTCACTCCGTCGAACAACACGATGAGCGGCGTCTCGTCCTCGGGCACCCGCTCCAGGATGTCCTCCAACTGAACATACTCGATAGCTGCAATCTGCGCCACGACCCCCTGGTGGTTGCCGCGCGTCAGACGATCGAGTTTCTCGACCGGAACCTCCTGATAGCGGAGGTGATGGCGCATGCAAAGGTCTTTCAGCTCCTGCATCAGCTGCCCTTCGGCCCCTTTGCGGATGTAGAGTTTCTCGATCTGCTTTCCGGCCTCGATAGCTTCGGCCACGGGACGAATCCCGAAAATAATATTATCCATAGCTTAAAATGTATTCATTTTTTGTCCATCGTAAAGTCCGGCACGGATGGGACATACAAGGCGTATTTTCCATTCGGGACGGACAAGGGACGGCCGAAAAGAGCCGCATAAAATCGCAAATTACTGCCCCTCGACAAGCTCCAGCTCATACGACGCCTTCTCCCACTCGTGCATCAGATGGTCGTAACGAGCTTTCAGGTCGTTGTAAGCCTTGTAATCGGCTTCGTTGTATTCGGCCGCAGCGGCAAACCGGGCATCGTATTCCGCAATCTGCTTCTCAACGGCGGCCAACTCAGCCTCCACGGTCTCCACCGCCTTTCTGAGTTTGCGAACCTGCTTCTCCTGCTCCTTCTTCTGCTCGTAGGAGAGTTTGCCCGATGCAGCGGACTCTTCGCCTTTCGGAGCAGCAACTTTGGCGGGAGCATCCTTCCGCTCGATCTCCTGCAACGATTCCAACTTGCGTTTTTCGAGGAAGTAGTAGATACCGCCCAGATACTCTTTCACCCCGCCGTCGCGGAATTCGTAAACCTTCTGGACCATGCCGTCGAGGAACTCGCGGTCATGCGACACGATTACCACCGTGCCGTCGTATTTCATAATGGCATTCTTGAGGATGTCCTTCGAACGCATGTCCATGTGGTTCGTCGGCTCGTCGAGCACCAGCAGGTTCCTCGGTTCCAGCATCATGCGAGCCATCGACAGACGCGCCCGCTCGCCGCCCGAGAGGACCTTGACCTTCTTGTCAATGTCCTCGCCACGGAAGAGGAAAGAACCCAGAATATCGCGCAGGCGGGTCCGGATGTCCCCCACAGCCACGCGGTCCAGCGTATCGTACACCGTAAATTCACCGTCCATCAGGTCATCCTGGTTCTGGGCGTAGTAACCGATGTTGACGTTCGCCCCGAGGCGCACCTCCCCTTCGGTCGGCGTCAGTTGTCCGACCAGCATGCGTGCAAGGGTCGTTTTACCCTCGCCGTTGCGGCCCACCAATGCAATCTTATCACCCTTCTCAATCACGAAATTCGCACCGCTGAAGACGTGCTTCGCGCCGAACGACATCCCGACCTCGTTGATCTCGGCCACGATCTGGCCCGAACGGGGCGCAGGCGGGAACTTGATGTTGAGCGTCGCAAGGTCCTCCTCCTCGATTTCGAGGCGGTCCAGCCGCTCCAACTGCTTGATGCGCGACTGCACCTGGTTCGACTTGGTGGGCTTGTAGCGGAACTTCTCGATGAACTCTTCGGTCTTTTCGATCATCCGCTGCTGGTTCTCGTAGGCCGCCATCTGCTGCGCCCGGCGTTCGGCCCGCAGGACGACGTATTTCGAGTAGGAAACCTTGTAATCGGTGACCTTGCCCAGCGACAACTCCACCGTGCGGTTGGTCACGTTGTCCAGAAAAGCGCGGTCGTGCGAGATAAGCAGCACCGCACCGTTATAATTCTTGAGGTACTCCTCCAACCACTGGATCGACTCGATGTCGAGGTGGTTCGTCGGCTCGTCCAGCAGGAAGATCGAGGGCCGCCGCAACAGCAGTTTCGCCAGCTCGATACGCATGCGCCAGCCGCCCGAGAACTCGCTCGTGGCGCGTCCGAAATCCGACCGTTTGAACCCGAGGCCCAGCAGGGTCTTCTCGATGTCCGCGTCGCGCGTCTCGCCGCCGAGGATGTGGTAATGGTCCTGCGCTTCGTTCAACCGGTGAATGAGCCGTTCATATTCGGGGCTTTCGTAGTCGGTGCGCTCGGCGATCTCGCGCGTCAGGGCGGCGATTTCGGCCTCCAGCCGCAGCACCTCTTCGAAGGCCTTGGCGGTCTCCTCCACGAGCGTCGTGGTATCGGCGACACGCATCGTCTGCGGCAGGTAGCCGATCGTGCAGTCGCCGTTGAGCGTCACAGAGCCCGTCGTGGGCTGCTGTTCGCCCGTGATGATGCGCAACAGCGTGGTTTTCCCCGCGCCGTTTTTGCCCACCAAGCCGATGCGGTCCTTCGGGTTGATCAGGAACGAAATATTGTCGAAGAGGGTCCAGCCCCCATAGCTTACTGTCAGGTTGTCGAGTGAAATCATGGCGAATCTAAAATCACGGCAAAGTTAGCGATTTAATCCGACATATCGTATCTTTGCGGCTTGAAACAGAACCCCGTTATGGAAAAGTTGGAGCATTATTTACGGTTCATGCGCGAAGCCGAACGGCTGAAAAATGTCCTGCGCTCGGCCCACACTTCGACCGGACGCCACGAGAGCACCGCCGAACACACGTGGCGGCTGGCCCTGCTGGCCCTTGTCCTTTCCGAAGAGAAACCCGGGCTGGATTTGCAGCGCGTACTGTCCATGTGCCTGGTCCACGACCTCGGGGAGGCCTATGAAGGGGATATTCCGGCCGTCGAGCAGTGCGATCCCGCCGTTAAGGCCGCAGCCGAACTTTCGGCCATAGACCGGCTTACCGCTCTGCTGCCCGAAGCCGCAGGAGCCCGCATCCGGGAAATCTGGGAGGAGTATGAAGCCTGCGCCACGCCCGAAGCCCGCTGGGTCAAGGCGCTCGACAAAGCCGAAACCATCCTCCAGCACAATCAGGGAGCCAATCCCGCCGAATTCGACTACGAATTCAACCTGACCTACGGCGCCGATTATTTCCGCGACGACGAACTGCTACGCAAACTGCGCCGCCTACTCGATGCAGAAACGGCGCAGCATACCGAACGCTAAGCGTCTTATTTTTCAGAAACGAACTCTTCCGGGCGGCTCCGGACAAACGCCGCCAGCAGTTCGTTGAAACGATCCTTTTTCATCAGGGCGAAATATGCCTCGTCGAATCGGTCGAACAGGTGCTCCTTGTAACTCGCCGAAAACCCCTTCATCGTTCCGTCCCAGAGTTTTTCGAGTTTCTCCCGGTTACTTTCGTAGCATTCGTTGGCCTGCCGGACGAGTTCCGCCGCTTCTGCGGCCCCGGCCCCGGCAAACGCCGCCACGGCTTTCTCCCGGTCCTCGCCCACATTGTAGTAATACTGGTTGAACCCGCCGTTGTTCACCTCGCCGTCGAGCATGAGCATATACACGAAATCGCGCTGCGCCCCCTTCGCAAGTTCCGCATCGGGGAAACTGCGAAGCACCCTGCGGCAGAGTTTTCCAGCAGGCAACGTATCAATCGCCTCACGTGTCAGGACCTGCTGTGCGCCGCCGCCGAAAAGATTTGTCAACCAGGCGAACATATACGTCAGGCGTTCAGTATTTTCACGATCTCAGCCGCAGGGTCTTCAGCGCCGAAAACGGCATTCCCGGCCACCAGTACATCGGCCCCGGCCCCGTAAACCTCGCCCGCGTTGTGCGACGAAAGGCCGCCATCGACCTCAATAATCGTTTCCAGCCCCATTTCGCGGGCCATGGCGCGCAACTCCCGGATCTTCCCGAGCGACCCCGGGATGAACGACTGCCCGCCGAATCCCGGCTCGACACTCATCACCAGCACCAGGTCCACGAGCGGCAGGACACCGCGCAGGGCCTCGACCGGCGTCGCAGGCTTGATCGAAATACCCGCCTTGGCCCCGGCCTTGCGGATCATCGCGACGCATCCTGCGGGATCGTCCGTCGCTTCGAGATGGAAAGTCACCAAGTCGGCGCCCGCCTCGGCGAAGCGCGCGAGATACTTCTCCGGCTCAACGATCATCAGATGTACATCCAGAAATTTCGGGGTCGCCTTGCGAATGGCTTTCAGTACGGGGAATCCGAACGAAATATTGGGGACGAAAACGCCGTCCATCACGTCGATATGCACCCATTCGGCCGCACTGGCGTCGACCATTCGGGTATCGCGCTCCAGGTGGCCAAAGTCGGCCGAGAGCATCGAAGGGGCTACTATTCTGTTCATCGTACAATTTGTTTTTTCTAAAACAAAGGTAGGAAATTTATCGCATTCAAACGACCTTCCGGGGTGTTTTCCTGCAATTTCCACGCCCGCCTCAGCGCAGCGAGAACGTGCAGGCAATGGGATAATGGTCCGAAATGTACCTCACGCCATAATCCGCACCGTCGAGCGTCTCGTATTTCAGCGGACGGGCATTGCGGTAATAGATGTAATCGAGCCAATGGAAGGGATTGCGGCCGAATCCGTTGTAAGTCGCCTTGTCATCGCTCTGCGGAGCCTGCTCGCGCGCCGACTGCATCCACCCTTCGAAGGGAACCAGGAATCGTCCCGTGAGAGCACCTTTCTCGGCATTCATGTCACCCGAAATAAAGACCGGGGCACGCTCCCCCACGATCTCCGCCATCTTCGCCACGTTGAGCGCCGCGCCTTTCAGCCGGGCCTCCGTACCCTTGTGGTCGAGATGGGTGTTAAAGTAGAACAACTCCCGGCGACTGTCCTTTTCGCGCAAATGCACCCAGACGGTAATCCGCCGGCAGCGGCCGTCCCACCCCATCGACCGAACATCGGGGGTTTCGCTCAGCCAGAAATGCCCCGAATCCACCAGGTCGTATTTCGATTTGAGGTACTGGATCATCAGGTATCCGTCGGCGCTGTTCCCGGCCAGCACATGCCCATATTCGGGCAGGCGCTCGATCAGGAAGTCGACCTGCACGCTCCGCGGCTCCTGATAACCGATCACGTCGGGCCGCTCGCGACGGACCATCGCCACCGAAGGTCCCCGACGCGCCTCCCATGCCAATTCGCCCTCGTCGCCCGGGGCATTGACATAGCGGATGTTGTAGGAGATCAGCTTAAACTGTCCGGCGGGTTTCCCGGTCCGGACACTGCCGCAAAGCGACAGCGGTACGAGGAGAAGTGTAAATAGTTTCATCACATTTTCAGGTTATGATTACACATACAGTTCACTGTTTCCCGCGGCCCAGACGGCCGATCTTCCGGCGGATCGCCAGCCCGTTAAACAGCGAAAGCAGCAGGGCGAGTCCGGCCCCGCACAACAGCGTGACACCCATGCCAGCCGGACGATACCCCTCCTGCAACGCGGCCAGCGACGGCAGGTAACTGAATCTCACCACCCAGACCGTCAGCAAAGCGGCTAAAAGCACCCCGAAATTCAGCCCCAACGTCAGCAGTTGGTAAGGCCGCGCCACACGCGCCGGGGCATAGCCCAGCAACAGCAGGTTTTCGAGTTTGTCGCTATTTTTCTGCAACAGCAGGAAAATGCTCAGCAGCAGGATATAGAACGACATCACGCTGAACGCCAGCCCCACCCCGGCTACGCCGCTTGCGGCGAGTTGCAGGAAGCGGGTCGCCTTGCCGTCGTCGCGGCGGTCGCCCTCGGCCTCGTAACCCTTGCGGGCGAGGTAATCCGAGATGGCGGCATCGACCGGACGGTCGGTCTCGACGATAACCCGCGCCGGACGCTTCTCACCGCCGCCCGTCCCAAACCGCTCGTTCGACCAACGGATGAACGCATCGGGCACGAGGATCGTATTCAGGCGGTTCGACAGCCCCACGATCCGGCCCCGGAACTGCTCCGCGCGACCGTTCCCGGCAATGTCGATGCCGAGGCTCACCCGGCGGAAGATGCCTTCCGAAATCTGCGGCAGTCCCTGCGACCGGGCAAACCCGTAGTTGTAGAGGTTCACGTAATTGCGCGGGATGATGATGGGAATGTCCCGGCTGCCGGGCTCGTAGTTCCATTCGGCGGCCTCCACGTCGAGGAACTGATCGGGAACCGACTCGAAAAAGAGGTAGGTCGAAAGGTGGATGCTGCCCATGCCGACCGACCCCGTTATCCGGTAATCCGCCGGGGTCAGCGCCCCGACCTCCCGGACAAACGGCTGCGCCCTGAGGTCGTCCAGTTCTTCGACCGAGAAGTCGCTGCTGCCCAGCCCGAGCGTATTGAACGCGCTGACGCGTTTCGAAAGCACGAGGTAGTCGCCGCGCATGAACGAATCGGGCTGGTCCAAGATTGGCAGGATGTCGCGGTACGCCTGCAAAGCCCCCAGTACGACGGTCATCCCCACCAGCCCGGCGAGGGTAAACCCGACCATCTGGGCCGCGCTCAGATGGCAGCGCAACAGTTTCCAGAGCAGCCTCATAACGTCAGGATTTTATGGTACGGCAGTCCGAGCCGGCTGCCGACCGAGGTTACGATAACACCCGCTCCCTGCGTCTGCACCTCTTCCAGCAACAGGCCGGCAAGCATCTCCCCGTTTGCTGGGTCGAGGTGGCTCACAGGCTCGTCCAACAGGATGAAGTCGAACGGCTGGCACAGGCAGCGCACAAATGCAACCCGCTGCTGCTGCCCGAAGGAGAGCTTCCCGGCAGGCGTATCCTTCTTACCGGCAATCCCGGCCGCTTCCAGCAGGCGGTCGATCTGGGCGGGCGTTTTAAACGCAGTCAGTTCGTTTTTCAGGCCGAGGTTCTCCGCCACGGTCAGCTCCCCGAACAACCGCAGGTCCTGGAAAAGCAGGCTCAGCGACCGCCGCCGCATATCGCCCCACCGGGCTGCGGAAAAAGTGCGGCAATCTTCATCGCCGAACAGGATACGGCCCGCATAATCGTTCCGGGAACCGTACAGATAACTGCACAACGAGGATTTCCCGGTCCCCGAAGCGGCTTCGACCAGATAATACTCCCCCTTGCGGAATGTCACGTCGCGCTCCCACACGTCCGACGCCCGGGGAACCGGGTCGTCCGCAAACGCATCGGGCAGCACCTGCTGCAAAGTTATCGAATCCATAGACTGATAGTTTCAAAAAAGCGGCCGTTCGAATCCGGACGGCCGCTGCTCGGTATTACCACCGGTTATTTACTGCAAGTCACCTGCTTCCGGCACGTACTGACGAATCAGTTCGCCCGTCTTGTCGCAAATGGTCTTGAACGAGTTCTGCTCCTTGTCGGTCATGTTGACGACGAACGTTCCGCCTTCCATCGTACCGCAGGCCTCCATATCGTCGAACATGCTGAGAACGGAGAACGCGGCTTCCGCCTGCGGCGTAACATATTCTCCGACCTGCTGGGCCACCAGCGCATTCAGGCCCTCGAAATCGAGGTAGAACGTGCCGGACATACCCTTCACGATGCGGTCCAGCGACGTCAGCGACTCGATAGCCACTCCGTCGAGCGCCGACTTCACAGCAGCATCCGTCGTGCAGTAGAGCACGTTGCCCTTCACGCCGAACAACACTGTGATGTCGCCCATGCTGAACATATATTCCCCCTCGGCGGTCTGCTGGATAGGCATACCCGCCAGGTTGGTAACGATCGTCTGCAACACAGCCGGGTCCTTGACCTGGGCCAGCAGCGAAGCAATCGGATAACGTTTGTCTGCGGTCATTCCCGAGAACGAGATCACACAGTCGCCGTTGAAAGCATCCAGCACCTGCTTGATCATCGGATTGGCCATCATCATGCCGTAACCGGGCATCGCAGCCAGCATCGTATAAAGTTTCTCGCCGTCGAGTCCATAGGAGACCGCGCCGATGCTGTTGGCAGGCACATAACGCATCAGGTCGCCGGTCTGGGGCTTCACATATGCGTAAAAATCCATCATTTTCTTCTCGCTCTCCTTATCCTTGTAAGTCATCCTGGCGTCGCAAACGATGCTGCCCTTCTCGAAATTGACGGAACCCACCATCGTAGCTCCTTTCAGCACGTCCATCATGGGCATTGCGCTCAGCATCGGGTTATTCATCAGCGACGATACGTTGGCATACGACATGACCATGTTAACGTCATTCTGTCCGGCCAGCTGCGCAGCGACGGTTTTGTCGCCCATCAGGCTTTCGCCCGGCTTCTGGGCAAACAAGCCACGTACCTTTGCCTCGATGTCTTCGCCGTTCGTCATGAAATAGAGCACGCAGGCAATGTCGTTATAGGCACAAACGCCGGTCTCAGCCGACTCCTCGCCGATCTTCACGACGGAAACACCACCTTCGGTCACGGTCTGGGTTCCGCTCTTTTCGTTGACCCGCGCGATCAGGGCGTCCAGTTTGGCTTTGTCGCCGACCGGGAACAGCAGACCGCCGCTGACGTTGGGGTTATTGATGTCGGTGCCGACCATCGACATGAACAGGAACAGGTCCTTTTTCAGGTCGAGACCCGACTCTGCGGGATTCTCCAGCAGCGAAAGCAGGTATTCCGTCTCTTCGGCGGAGAGGTTCTCCGCTTTATCCAACTGAGCCTTGAGGCGGTTGAGAAGCGGATTCCGGGCGGCATCGCACGAGCCGCTCTTTGCCATGAGCGATGCGGGGTTGACCGACAGCGTCATGAACGAATCGGCAGGCAGGACGTTCCGGTAATCGGCCCCGCCGCCGCAGGAGACGATCAGCATAGCCACCGCCGCGAGGCAGGTCAGCTTCATGATGGGGAAAAGGTTCTTCATAAAAGAAAAAATTAAGGGTATATTCTATTCAGCAACAAAGGTATAAAATTCGGATAACGATCCGCCGTTCCGGGCAAATAAAATTATACATTGCCCCGAAAATTCCGATCAGGCGCGAGATCGGGTCGTTTTCCGGGAATAAATTGTTATTTTTGCATGGAATAGACGACCGAACACATGACCCCTTCCCTGCTCCCCATACTGGCGATCTGCGGCCTGACCGCAATCCTCATCCTCGTCCTGCTCCTCTGGCGCAGGGAATCGCGCAAACTCGCCGAAGCCGAAACGCGCGAACGCGACGCCGTGACCCGCCTTTCGGTGGCCGAAGCGCGACTGGCCGCCGCCGAACAGGCCGCCTCGGCCGAAAAGGAGTTCCGCATGCGCTACGAAGAGCAGGTGCAGTCGCTGACCGAACAACGCACGCGCACCGAGGCGGAACTGGCCGCACTGCGCGCCGCCTCCGATACGGAACTTTCGGCCCTGCGGGCGCGCAGCGCCGAGGAGCGCGCCGCCGAGAAAGCCGAACGCGAGCAACTCGAAGAGCGTTTCCGCCAGCAGTTCAAGAACCTCGCGACGGAAATCCTGGGCGAGCAGTCGCAGCGGTTCAAGGAGACGAACAAGGAGTCGATCGACATCCTCCTCAAACCGTTCCGGGAGAACATCGTCGACTTCCGCAAGCGCGTCGAGGAGATCTACACCACGCAGACCTCCCAGCGCGGCGAACTCAAATCGGAACTCAAACGCCTGATGGAGCTCAACCAGACGATCTCCACCGAGGCCCAGAACCTGACCAACGCCCTGAAAGGCAACTCGAAGGTGCAGGGCGACTGGGGCGAGATGCTGCTCGAAACCATCCTCGACAGTTCGGCGCTCTCGAAGGGCATCCACTACGAAACGCAGTACAACATCAAGGACGAGGAGGGGCGCAACCTGCGGCCCGACGTGGTGCTGCACCTGCCCGAGAAGAAGGACATCGTCATCGACTCGAAGGTCTCACTCACGGCCTTTGTGGGCTACACTTCGGCCGACAGCGAGGAGGAGCGGCGGCGCTATCTCGCGGCACACGTCGCCTCGGTGCGCCAGCACGTCACCGAACTGGGGCGCAAGGAGTACCAGCGGCGGCTGAATTCGCCCGACTTCGTCATCATGTTCATCCCCAACGAACCGGCGTTCCTCGCGGCCCTGCAGAACGACACGGCCATCTGGTCCGACGCCTACGACAAGAAGGTGATCATCTCGTCGCCGACCAACCTTTTCGCACTGCTGAAACTCGTCGCCGACCTCTGGAAATACAACGACCAGGACAAGAACACCAAAGAGATCGCCGCCTGCGGACTGAAACTCTACGAACAGCTGGTGGCCTTCACCGCCTCGCTCGAAGGGGTCGGCACGGCGCTCGACAAGGCCCGCGACGCTTATGAGGACGCCCACAAACGTCTCTGCTCGGGCAACGACAACATCATCCGCGTCGGCGAACGCCTGCGCAAGACCGCGCGCCTGCAAACCAAGCGGCAGCACGCCGCGCGCACGCTCGAAATCGCCGGCAGCGAGGAGGATACGGACGACCTCACGGAAGAACCCGCTGCACGGACCGACGGCAGCGCATAGTCTTGCCACAAAAAAATCCCGCCGCAAGCTCATCGTTTTGCCTGCGGAGTGTGTCTATTATGCAAACTAACCCCATTTACGAAATATGAAAAGAGCGACAATTCTTTTTACGGCGTTGTGCCTGACGCTGGGCGCAGCCGCAGCCGGCAACCCCAAAGCCGACCCCAAAGCGGTCGTCGAGGCGGGGAACGCCCGCTTCACGGTGCTCACGCCGCAGCTGATCCGCATGGAATGGAGCGAAGACGGGCGTTTCGAGGACCGCGCCACGCTGACGTTCGTCAACCGCGAAACCCCGGTCCCGGCCTTCAAGGTCCGCGACACGAAATCGAAAGTGACCATCACCACCCCGGCCCTCACGCTCACCTATGTCAAAGACGGTAAATTCACCGACAAGAACCTGAAAGCCGTCTTCCGGCTCAACGGCAAAGAGGTCGTCTGGACCCCCGGCATGGAAGACCCGCAGAACCTGATGGGTACGACCCGTACGCTCGACGGCTGCGACGGCCGCAACCTGGGACGCGAACCGATGGAGCAGGGACTCCTGTCGCGCGCGGGCTGGTCCGTCGTCGACGACAGCCAGCGGCATGTGCTGACGCCTGACGGTTCGAAGTGGAAAGAGTGGGTGGATGCCCGCCCCGCAAGCGACCGCCAGGACCTCTACCTCTTCGCCTACGGCCACGACTACAAACAGGCCCTCGCCGATTTCCAGCTCGTCGCAGGCCGCGCACCGCTGCCCCCGAAGTACACCTTCGGCTACTGGTGGAGCCGCTACTGGCAGTATTCCGACAACGAATTCGTCGACCTGGTGCAGAAACTCAAGTCCATCGACATTCCGATCGACGTGCTGATCGTCGACATGGACTGGCACGAGACCTGGGGACTCCGCAAGAAAAACCCCGCCAAAGACGAATACGGACAGCGCATCGGCTGGACGGGCTACACATGGCAGAAGGAGCTGTTCCCCTCGCCGGCGAATTTCCTGAAGTGGACCGAAACCCAGGACCTCAAGGTGGCGCTCAACCTCCACCCGGCCTCGGGCATCCAGCCCTATGAGGACGTTTACGAACCTTTCACCAAAGAGTACGGCTGGACCGAAAAAGGCAAGGGCGTGCCGTTCCACATCGACGAACAGAAGTGGGCCGACGCCTATTTCAAGACCGTGCTGAACCCCATGGAGCGCGAAGGCGTCGATTTCTGGTGGCTCGACTGGCAGCAGTGGATGAAGTCGAAATTCACCCCGGGCCTCTCGAACACCTTCTGGCTCAACTACACCTTCTTCCACCACGCCGAGCAGCAGAACCCCGCCCTGCGCCCCTTCATCTACCACCGCTGGGGCGGCCTCGGCTCGCACCGCTATCCGCTGGCCTTCTCGGGCGACACCTATGCCAAGTGGGAGACGCTGGCCTTCCTGCCCTACTTCACGGCCACCTCGTCCAACGTCAACTACGGCTACTGGGGCCACGACATCGGCGGCCATATGTTCAAGAAGGAGACCAAAGAGACCGATCCCGAACTCTATACCCGCTGGTTGCAGTACGGCGTCTTCACCCCGATCTTCAAAACCCACTCGACCAAAGACCCGCGCATCGAGCGCTACCTCTGGTTCTTCCCCGACCACCTGTTCGTCATGCGCGACGCCATCCGCCTGCGCTATACGCTCGCACCGTATATCTACGACGCCGCGCGTGCCAACTACGACACGGGCGTCGGCATGTGCCGCCCGATGTATTACGACTACCCCGAGCAGGATGAGGCCTATAACGTTCCCGAGCAGTTCATGTTCGGCGACGACATCCTCGCCACGGCTATCGTGGAGCCGGTCGACAGCGTCACAGGACTCGCCGCGCGCAAAATCTGGTTCCCCGAGGGCCGCTGGTACGACTGCGCCACAGGGTCGATGTACGAGGGCGGCCGCACCGAGGAGCTGCACTACACCCTTTCGGAAAATCCCTGGTATGCCCGGGCCGGCGCAATCCTCCCGATGAACCCTGCAACGGTGAAGAACCTCCAGCAGCCGTGCGACACGCTGGTGCTAACCTTCATCCCGGGCGCCGACGGCTGCCTGAACCACTACGAGGACGACGGCATCAGCCAGCAGTACACCTCGGCCTACGCCATCACCAAAGTCACGAAACACCAGCAGGGCAACACCCTGCGCGCCGTCGTCGCACCCCGCGAAGGCTCCTACGAGGGAGCTCCCGCCCGGCGGAGCTATGAACTGCGCTTCCCCGCCACCTTCCCGCCCCGGTCGGTGAAAGTAAACGGCCGCGAAATCCCCTACGCCCGTTTCCCGAAAGCCGGCGAGTGGACCTACGACGCCTACACGCTCGCCCCGGTGGTCTACACAGGCGAAGCAGCCTGCGACCGTCCGCTGGAGGTGGAACTGACCTTCGACGACCATGCCGTGGCGCATCAGGCCGACCTCTACGGCAAAAGCGGCGTTTTCAAACGCTGCGTCGACCTGACCGTCGGATTCAAGACCGAGCAGGGCAAGGTCGAACCCTACCTGATGCTGCCCGTCGAGTACCTCAACGTGTCGCAATGCCCGAACTTCATCCTCGAAGACCCGTTCCGCATCGCCGACTACCTCGCGGCCTACGAGAAAAACAAATCGGTGCTGTTCGACACCACCGACAAGATGACGATCATCGGCGACAATTTCAAGAAACGCCTGCGCGAAGTGATCGGCAGCGTGAAATAACCGTGTCGCACACCTACAAAAAAATCCCCGGACCGCAATAGCCCGGGGATTTTTAGTTACTCGCTGTCCAGTCGTTCGCCGACATACGTTCGCCGGCGGCGGCAGTTTTCAATGCTATCTTTTTGTTTTCCAGCTTTTGCGCATCCGGCTTTCGATGCCCGGCGTCGCATCGAGGGCCATTGTCTCGACAATATCGTCCCACGACTCCGCAACCCAGCCGACGCGCTCCCGGCAATGTTTCAACACCTCCACAGCCCAGACCTTCACCGCGACTTTCGTTCCCGGATCGACAGCCCAATCGGCCGCCGTCTCGGCAATCCGCCCGAGAACTCCGGCATCCGGCTCGTAACGCCCCAGCAAGTCGGCCATGATCTTCCCGAAATGACGCTGCGCACTGGCATTGACGCACTCCGGGAAATCGGCCCGGCAAAAGGAATCGGCATAGCAAAGAAACGCCCCGGGCGCAGCGAAATAGATGCGTTCGAGCACATAGGCGCCCCGGAACAGCACTTTCTGAACCACGGGCTTCGGCAACTCCGGATGCGGCGAGGTGGCTACCTCATACAACAGCCCGACGGCATCGGCATCGCGCACCAACCGGGCCGTTTCATCGGCAAAATTGCCGTAAAACCGCTCCGACAGAAGTTTTATCAGGGCTTCGCGCGTCATAATAATTCCGATTTGTCGTCAGAGTGGGCGCAGTTCCGGGCTTCGTGAAATACCTCGTGCACCCTATCGCGATTTGTCGTCAAGGCGAATGAAGTCCGGAACTTCGTGAAGTCGGCAAGGCAGGAGCATACACAAGGTATGTGACTGTCGAAGCCGGCAAGAGAAATTCCGGAGTTCGCCGTCTTCACGACAAATCTCAGAAGAGTTTTTTCCGGGAAGTAGTCACTACAAAGTCTTTCAAATAGAGAGGCTCGAAATAAGCGATGTCCACCGTCCGGCCCTCGTCGAGTGCCTGCTGGGCGAGCCGGGCCAACCCTCGGGCCGACGGGGTCACCTCGATCAGTTTGGCATCGGGCAGCACGTCGGCACATTTGCGGGCGCCGCTGCCGAAGATCACGAACGGACGCCCCTGACCGCGAAATGCCGCAAAACTTTCGGCGTTGATCACCTCGGCCGAAACCTCGCTCTGCGGCCGGCCATCGGCATCGAACACCTGCGCATATACCTCCATGCGCCGGGCGTCGACCATCGGGCACAGGTAAGCATTCTCCCAACCGTCGACCGAAAGAATCCCCGCCTCGTAATCCTCGCGGGCCACTTCGGCCAGTGCGTCGAGCGACCCCACGGCCACCAGCGGCTTCTGCAGGCCGTAACAAAGCCCCTTGGCGAACGATACGCCGATGCGCAGCCCCGTGTACGACCCGGGGCCTTTGCCCACGGCTACGGCATCGAGGTCCTCGGGCGCAATCTCCGTCTCGCGCAGCAATTCGTCGACGAATACGCCGACTTTGCGGGCATGGTCACGCCCCTCATCGCTTTCGCGCAGCGACAACAGTTCGCCGTCCCTGGCGATCCCCACGGAACAAACGTCCGTGCCGGTTTCAATGCAAAGAATCAAAGACATATTTTTATTGTTTATCTATAACCCCAAAATGCTCCAACGCCTTCCGAATGCCGTCGTCGTCAACCGACGCGGTGATGTAATCCGCCGCATTCAACGCCTCGTCGCAGGCATTGCCCATCGCCACGCCCACGCCTGCGGCCCGCAGCATCGCCACGTCGTTGCCGCCGTCGCCGAAAGCCATCGTCTCGTCGTGCGCAAAGCCGAAATGCGTCGCAAACTCCGCCATGCCCGTTCCCTTGTCGATGCCCCGCACGTTAATATCCGCGAAAACCGGACACCAGCGCGTCGCCACGAGCGACGGCAGTTCGGCCATCACCCGGCGTTCGGTCTCCGGGTCGAAGAAAAAGCACATCTGGCAGCATTCGCAGTTGTCGAACAGCTCGTAGAGATTGGTCTCGACCGGCATGGGATGCGCCACCATCCGCGACCACTCCTCGGCACCGGGCGACAGGCGGTTGATGAACAATCCCTCGTTCAGTTCGAAGGCCAGCGAAAAACCGTACTGGTCGGAAAGCTGCATGGCACGTTCGAAATCGGCCCGCGGAATCGGATGCCGGGCCACAACCCGGCCGTCGCGCATCAGGCAGTCGGCGCCGTTGAGCGCCACTACCCCGTCGTAGGGAATCTCGCCCAGTTCCCCGAGGTCGCCGGCCGCACGGCCCGTCGCGATGAAGAGTTGCACACCGCGCGCATGGGCCTGCCACAACGCTTCCAGCGCCGAAACAGGCACTTCGTGGGTCTTGAAACTGATCAGCGTTCCGTCCACGTCCAAAAATATCGCTTTCGTCATAAGTATCTCTTTTTATTTATCGTCAAGGTGAGCGTAGTTTCGGGTTTCGTGCCGCAGCAGGCGGATGGGACATACAAGCGTATTTCCCATTCGCGGGCTGCAAGGGAAGCCCGGAAATAGGCCGCCATCACGATAAATCATCGATGATTTTTCATAGCCTTATCCATCTCCCGCTTCGCATCGTTCTCCTTCAGGTATTCACGCTTGTCATACGACTTGCGGCCGCGGGCCAACCCCACGACGACCTTCGCCAGGCCGCGCTCGTTCAGGAACAGGCGCAGGCCCACAATCGTGAGCCCCTTGTCCTGCGAGGCACGCTGGAGCTTGTCCAGTTCGCGCGCCGTCAGCAGCAGCTTGCGGTCACGGCGCGGCACATGGTTGTTGCACGTTCCCCAGGCATATTCGGAGATGTTGATGCCGCGCACCCACAGTTCTCCCCGGTCGAAATAACAAAACGTATCGACCATCGAAGCCTTGCCCGCACGGATGGATTTGATCTCCGTTCCGACGAGCACAACGCCCGCAACGTACTCTTCCAGAATCTCATAGTCGAACGTCGCGCGCTTGTTCCGGATATTTATCTTTTTCTGTTCACTCATAATACTCAAAAACGGCACACAAATTGCGATTTTAACTGCAGGGGTGGGAATCGGTCAAGGTAACTAATTCTTTTATCTTTGATATGTTTTACACATCTTTCTGTTTATTTTCTGTTTGCACACGGTATGCGCAGTGATGCGTGTACGACCCGAGACCCGCCCCTTTTTCTTTAAAAATCCTTATTCCCAAAGTCTCCCTTTGACAAAGGGAGATTTAGAGGGAATGTCAATATACATCCGGCATTTTCAATGCCGTAACCCGTATTCGGCGGGCTATATTCTTAAAATTCATCCTGTACACCCTACAATTCAGCCCGTCAAATACGGGTTATAAAATCAATCGTTGTATTTTCTTTGCAATGGATACTTTCACTTTGTTGTAGTTGGAAAGGCGCTGCACCACGTCGCGCATCTCCTCGTCCGTAATTTCCTCGTCGCCGAGGCGGCCCTGCAACTCCTTGATCAGCGTATCGACCACCTTCGACTTGTAGAGCGTCACGGCCTTCGGAACTCCCACGGCCAGCATCTCGGCGTCGCTGTCGATGTGTATCTCCTTGCGGCGCCACAATTCGCTTGCCACGTAGTTGTCGTCCGACGTGAGGATGTCCACCGACATGTTGCACACCTCGGGATCAATGTGGTTCAGGAAGATGTGCGCCGGAACCTCCACCCCCGTCCCCAGCTGCGCCCACTGCTCGCGGTAGGCGGCCATAATCTTGGTGTAGACCGGGTTGCGGAAGACGATGTTGTCGTCGTTCAACTCCGCGAAGATCACCTCCGCAACGTTGCACGCCACCATCGTGCGCCCCTCCTTGAAGTCGAACGAGCAATGCCCGTATTTCAGCAGGTATTTCACGATCTCGCGTTCCAGCGTTTCGAAACTGCTTCCCGCCTCGACCTGCTTGACGAACTCCACCTCGGGCTGCTTCACTTCCCGCTGCTTCAGCGTCGTCTGGCGGCGCAGGAACTCGTCCGTCTCGCGGTCGCCCGACGTGGTCATGCGCTTGCGGGCCACCTCCGAGATCAGAATCTGCTCGTCGATGTCCATGATTCGCGCACACTCCTTGATGTAGACCGAACGCTGGATCGGGTCGGGAATCTGCGACACCGACTGTACCATGTCGGCAATCAGCGCCGCCTTTTTGATCGGATCGCCCTGTGCATCCTGCAACAACAACTTGGCCTTGAATTCGAGGAAATCCTGCTCGTTGGCGCGGATGTACTCCTGCACTTCGGTCGCCGTGTGGCTGCGGGCGAACGAGTCGGGGTCCTCGGGCTCGGGCAGCAGCACCACGCGCACGTTCATGCCCTCCTTGAGGATCATGTCGATGCCGCGCAGCGAGGCGTGAATACCTGCCGAGTCGCCGTCGTAGATCACCGTGATATTCTTCGTAAAACGGTTCAGGAGGCGTATCTGCTCCGTCGTGAGCGACGTACCGGACGACGACACGACATTCTCGACCCCCGCCTGGTGCATCGAAATCACGTCGGTATAACCCTCGACCATGATGGCAAAGTCCTGCTGCTGAATGGCCTTCTTGGCAAAATAGAGGCCGTATAACTCGCGTTTTTTGCTGTATATCTCGCTCTCGGGGGAGTTCTGGTACTTGGCGACCTGCTTATCTGTGCGCAGCGTACGGCCGCCGAATGCCACGATACGGCCCGAAATATTGTGCACCGGGAAGATCACGCGGTCGCGGAAACGGTCGTAAAGCGATCCGTCGCTCTCGCGCTGCAACGAAAGGCCCGTCGATACGAGGAACTCCGGCTTGTAACCCGCCGCCATCGCATCCTTCGACATCCGGTCGCCTTTGGCCGGGCAGAATCCGAGGCCGAATTTCCGGATCGTAGCGTCAGTCATCCCGCGCTTCTGGCGGAAATAGGTCATGCCCACGCTCTGCCCCTCGGTTTCCCGATGCAGGTAGTTGGCGAAATACTCCGCGGCCCAGCCGTTCAGGGCGAACATCGACTCGCGATCGTCGTTGCGACGCACCTCTTCGTCGGTCATCTCCTTCTCCTTGACCTCGATGCCGTAACGCTTGGCCACCATCTTCAGCGCCTCGGGATAGGTGATGTTCTCGTGCTCCATCAGGAACGTCACGGCGTTGCCGCCCTTGCCGCATCCGAAACACTTGTACACCCCCTTCGAGGGCGAGACGACGAACGACGGGGTCTTCTCGTTGTGGAACGGACAGCAGGCCTGGTAATTCACGCCCTTGCGTTTGAGCGTGACGTATTCGCCGACGATATCCACGATATCTGCGGCGGCATAAATTCGGTCTACTGTTTCCCTGTCGATCATAACTGCAAAGATACGGAAAAATATCAAGAATGTTATCGGGCATACGCCACGGCCTGCGATTTCCGTTCTATATCCGATAAAAATATATAACTTTGTACCATGGATTTCAAACTCGTATCGGACTATGCCCCGATGGGCGACCAGCCGGAGGCAATCGGGCAGCTCGTCAGCTCGATCGGACACGGATCGAAGCACAACACGCTGCTGGGCGTGACAGGCTCCGGAAAGACCTTCACGGTGGCCAACGTCATCGCGCAGCTGAACCGTCCGACGCTGGTCCTGAGCCATAACAAGACCCTCGCGGCGCAGTTGTACGGGGAGTTCCGCAACTTCTTCCCGGAGAATGCCGTAGAGTATTTCGTGTCGTATTACGACTACTACCAGCCGGAGGCTTACCTGCCTTCGTCGGACACCTATATTGAGAAAGACCTTTCGATCAACGCCGAAATCGAGAAGATGCGCCTCGGCACGGTCGCCACGCTGCTGTCCGGACGGCGCGACGTGATCGTCGTGTCGAGCGTCTCGTGCCTCTACGGTGCGGGCAACCCGGCGGATTTCCACGCCACGGCCATCAACGTCAAGGTCGGGCAGGTCGTGAGCTACAAACATTTCCTCTACAAACTCGTCGAAGCGCTCTACACCCGCACCGAACGCGACCTGGAACCGGCGACGTTCCGCGTAAATGGCGACACGGTGGACATCATGGCGGCGTTCGGCGAGTTCGGCAACCAGTGTTTCCGCGTGATGTTCTTCGACAACGAGGTCGAAGCCATCCAGTCGATCGACCCCGTCACGGGACAGCGCATCGCTTCGCTCGACAGCATCACGCTCTACGCCACGAACCTCTTCGTCACAACCAAGGAGCGCATCAACGCTGCCGTGCAGCAGATTTACCTCGACATGGGCAAACAGATCGAGTTCTTCGAGCGCGCCGGACGCCCGATGGAGGCGCAGCGCATCAAGCAGCGCGTGGAATACGACCTCGAAATGATCAAGGAGCTGGGCTACTGCCCCGGCATCGAGAACTACTCGCGTTATTTCGACGGACGTGCCGCCGGAACGCGCCCGTTCTGCCTGATCGACTACTTCCCGAAGGACTACTTGATGGTCGTGGACGAGAGCCACGTCACCCTGCCGCAGGTCCACGCCATGTTCGGCGGCGACCGCGCCCGCAAGGAGAACCTCGTGGAATACGGCTTCCGTCTCCCCGCGGCCAAGGACAACCGCCCGGTGACCTTCTCGGAGTTCGAACAGTTGCAGGGCACGTCTATCTATGTGAGCGCCACGCCCGCCGACTACGAACTGATGAAGAGCGAAGGCGTGATCGTAGAGCAGCTGATCCGTCCCACGGGTCTCGTGGACCCGCCGCTGGAGGTGCGCGTAACGCTGAATCAGATCGACAACCTGATCGAGGAGATCGACAAACGCGTGAAGAATGACGACAAGGTGCTTGTGACGACCATCACCAAGCGCATGGCCGAGGAACTTTCAAAATATTTCGATCGCGTGGGCGTACGCAACCGCTACATCCACTCGGATGTCGACACACTGGAACGCATTCAGATCCTCGAAGACCTGCGGGCCGGAATGTTCGACGTACTGGTGGGCGTGAACCTGCTGCGCGAAGGCCTCGACCTTCCCGAAGTGGCGCTCGTGGCGATTCTCGACGCCGACAAGGAGGGGTTCCTGCGCAACGTCCGTTCGCTCACGCAGATCGCGGGACGCGCCGCACGCCACTCGCAGGGCAACGTGATCCTCTACGCCGACACCTGCACCGATTCGATGCGCTACGCCATCGAGCAGAGCAATCGCCGCCGCGAGAAACAAGTGCGTTACAACATGGAGCACGAAATGCTGCCGCGACAGGCGCAGAAGAGCGGTTCGGGCCAGAAGAGCGCCCTGCTGGCAAGCCGCGTCGACACCTCGGAGATCGACATGACGGTCTACCCCATCGCCGAAGACCACTACGCCACGGCGGCCGACGTGCAGAAGAACTACACGGCCAGCGAGAACATCGACGCGCTGATCGACAAGGCCCGCGAGGACATGGAACGCGCAGCCAAGTCGCTGGACTTTCTCGCCGCAGCGAAATTCCGCGACCGGATGTACGAACTCCAGAAATTGCGGGAAGAGAACCGCAGGAAATGAAAAAAGGACCGGAATTCCGGTCCTTTTCTATTCCAGTTTTTCGGCGTGCCGAAAGGTGAAATACTTCGCGGCGAAGAAGCTGTACACCGTGGTGACGCATGTCGCCAGCATCTGCGAGGGCGTAGCCCAGATACCGCAGAGTTCGACGAAGAATTTCAGGCAGAAGTAATTGACCACCACCGAACCCGCAACCGACAACAGATAACGGAACAACTGTGTCCCGGAGGGAATCGGCGAGCGGCGGAAGGCCACGTTGCGGTTGAGCCAGAATCCCGCGAAGAAGGTCAGCGGAAAGATGATCA
This sequence comes from Bacteroidota bacterium, assembly GCA_023443765.1. Classification (GTDB taxonomy): domain Bacteria; phylum Bacteroidota; class Bacteroidia; order Bacteroidales; family Rikenellaceae; genus Alistipes. Next base: position 27,045 of record JAEZTA010000180.1, read on the forward strand.
GCATTGCCGCGACATGCGGCGAAATGGCCACGAACCCGAAATCGAGCAGTTCCTTGTCCAGTACGAAATTGTAAACCAGGAAATAGCAGACCCAGCTAAAGACGACGTTCGCACCGCCGCAGACCGCATAGCGAAACGCCTGCCGGGGCAGGATCGCGGCGATGGGCCGAACATAAAACCAATCTATCGCCTTAGCTATCAACTCCGCAACAGCCATCAACGAGCGGTATAGGTCCACATGTCGGGGAAATTGTCACTCTGGTTACGGATAAAATCCGCACACATCGGGGCTTCGTCCGACGAGAAGGGGGAAACCATGTATTTCTCCCCGAAATAGTAAATCCGGCAACGGAACACGGGGTCTTTGGCGACGGCTTGCTGCGCAGCGCGAACCGCATTTTCCGGGGTACTGAAAACTCCCAGCACCACATAATGGCGGCCCGGAAGCAGCGACATCGGCGTCTCCGACACCTTGTATTCCTGTTCGGAAGCCTTTTCCGGAGTGGTATTCGGAGCAGTTTTCGGGGTTGTTTCCGGAGCGACATTCGCCGACAAACCCGCCCCATCCGCCTTCGGGAGTTCCGCAGCCGGAACTTCGGCCAAGGCGTCGGGCGTTTCGACGGCCGGAAGGCTGTCGGGAACAGCCGGGGTTTCCGCCACGACCGTCGTTTCCGCCTCATCGGGATAGAGCAGCAGAAATTCCCGCCCGCCGTAAACCACAGCGACCAAAATCGCCGCGACGCCGACCCACAACGGCCAGTCGAAACGACGCTGTACGCGAATCCGCACGGGTTCGTGCCCCTGCGGGTTCAGCCGCCGGTCGAACGCTTCGTCGAGGATGAAATTCTTAAATTTCAACTCCCCGACCCCCTCGATAGTCAGCAGGTTGACCTGATAGACCCGTTCGATCCAGCGCTCGTAAACGGCCTGCGCCTCAGCTTCGGGGTCTTCGTATTCCCCGCTCTCAAGCAGGACGCGGGCGATCTCGTCGACCAGCGACACCCCCTGCTGCTGCGAGGTAAACGCCACCGTGCGGCACGGCGGCAACACGGTGCGCCGGCTGAGCCGTTTCGCACCAATGCGCTCGGTGTAGAGCGACCCCACGCCGGGAAGGTAAACCTCCCCCACGCCGGCCAGCAGGTTGCCGACAAGCCTGCCTATCTGCTCTTCCATCGGGTTTCCATTCATTTTTTCTTCTTTTTAGGCGTTGCAGCCGGGGCCTTCGGGGCCGGAGCCGGAACCGTCTCGGGCCGTGTGACGCCCCGCCAGATCATATAAGCTCCCAGCAGGATGAAGGGAATGCTGAGCCACTGGCCCATGTCGAGGGTCCAGCCCAGTTCGAAAGGCTCCTGCTCGGTTTTGATGTACTCGATGAAGAAACGCGTGAGGAACGTGCCGATCAGGCCGATTCCGAACAGGATGCCCGGACGGCGGCGCGCAGTGTCTTTCTTGTAGTACAGCCAGCAGAGGATGCCAAAAGTCACCACATAACAGATCGCCTCGTAAATCTGCGTCGGATGCACCGCATTGGGGGCGAACTCGCTCACCCACTTGTGCGAACGGACGAACTCGAAACCCCACGGCAGGGTCGTTGCCTGGCCGAAAATCTCCGAGTTGAACAGGTTGCCCAGCCGCACGATCGCACCGCCGATGCCCACCGGGATCATGATGCGATCCAGCGACCAGATGTAAGGCAGTTTGTTGCGGCGCGAAAAGAGCCACAGGCCGATCAGCAGGCCGATGGCCGCACCGTGGCTGGCCATGCCGCCGTCGCGGAATCCCGTGATGATGGTCCACGGCTTCGAAAGATACTCCATCGTGTCGTAGAACAGGCAGTGGCCCAGCCGCGCACCGAGGATCGTAGCGAGCGTTCCGTAAATGAAAATCGACTCAGAGACCTTTGCGGGCAATCCTTCGCGTTTGACGAAATTGTCGAAGAATTTCGCGCCAATCAGGATGGCCAGCGCCCACATCAGGCCATAGTAACGAATGTCGAGCGACCCGATGCTGAACAGCACCGGATCGAAATTCCAGACAATGCTTAACGGTTCTATCATTTATTAAAACTTTATGCGTCCTCCGCCCTTCACTGCTCCCGGCCGGGGCATACTGCCCTGGGAAAGCCGGAACCGACAGGACGGATACTTTACTTTATATCCTGCAGATTCACCTTTTTCAGCGTGAAGGAGAATGTGCTGCCCACGCCCAGTTCGCTGCGGACCGTGATCCGCTCCCCGTGCGCCTCGACGATGTGCTTGACAATGGCCAGTCCGAGACCCGTGCCACCCTGCTCCCTCGACCGCCCCTTGTCCGTGCGGTAGAAGCGTTCGAACACGCGCGGCAGGTCCTCCTTGGTGATGCCCGAACCGTTGTCCTCGACCTCGACCAGAATCTTGTCCAGCATGTCGCGGAACCGGATGCGCGTCTGACCGCCCTCCTTGCCGTAACGGATCGAGTTGATGATCAGGTTGACGAACACCTGTCCGATATAATGTTTGTCGGCCAACACCCAGAAGGGCGAAGGCAGGTTGTCAGCCCCTTTGACCGAAATCCGGATCTCCTTCTTGTCGGCTTCCATCTCGGCCTGCTCGGCGATCTCCCTGGCCAGCGCCACCACGTCGAACCGCTCCATGTTCAGGCGGTTCATATTGCTTTCGAGTTTCGAAATGGTGTCGAGGTCGTTGACGATGTTGATCAGGCGGTCGATGCTCTTCTCGGCCCGTTCGAGGTACTTGCGGTTGATCAGTTCATCCTCCAGCCCGCCGTCGAGCAATGTCGAAATATAGCCCTGAATATTGAAAATCGGGGTTTTCAGTTCGTGGGCCACGTTGCCCAGATACTGCTTGCGGAAACACTCGGCCTCCTTCAGCCGGGCGATCTCCTTGTCGTTGGTATCGGCCCAGGCCGTCAGTTCCTCGCCAATGTTCTCGACGCGCTTGTCCTTCAGTTCCGAGAAAATCTCGTTGGTGTGCACGTCGCGTGAAAGCACGATCGAATAGATCGGCTTGAGCTTGTAAGCCACATACTTACGGATTATAAACAGCGCCGCGAGCGCCACCACGACGAACACACCCGCCGATGTGCAGAGCGTGATCCACCACACAACGTCGAGCAACGTCATGCCCACGGCGACGATGACCGTGGCGAGCAGGGCGATCCACAACGACGCCCCCTCCTTTGTCTTGATGTATACCATAGGCTTACTTGATGTAATTTTGCATCAGCCGGGCGATGTACTTGCCCACGATGTCGAATTCGAGGTTCACGACCGACCCGACTTCGATGCGGCAGAAGTTCGTATGCTCGAAGGTATAGGGAATGATCGCCACCCGGAAACTGCTCTCTTTCGAGTCGCAGACCGTGAGGCTCACGCCGTTGACCGTCACCGAGCCCTTCTCCACCGTACAGAGTCCGCCGCCCTGCGGTTCGTATTCGAAGGTGAAGTACCAGCTTCCGTCGGCATCCTCCTTAGCCGTACAGACCGCCGTCTGGTCGACGTGGCCCTGCACGATATGTCCGTCGAGCAGCGCATCGGGCTTCATCGACCGTTCGAGGTTGACCAGGTCGCCCTCGCGGAGCAGCCCGAGGTTGCTCCTATCGAGCGTCTCTTTCATGGCTGTCACGGTATAGGTATCCTCCGTGATGTCCACAACTGTCAAACATACGCCGTTATGTGCTATGCTCTGATCGATCTTCAACTCCTTGCAGAAATCCGCACGGAGCGTAAAATCCTTGTTCTGACGGTCCGTACGGATCGAAACTACTTCCGCCGTACGTTCCACGATGCCTGAAAACATATTCGTTAACTGTTTATGATCAATTTGCCTTTCACGTTGTAGACCGAGACTATATCGCTGACATTCAAAACAATGTCGTCGTAATTCTCCCGGTCTCCGGCCACCAGGCGGACTTTGCCCTCCTCGTCGGCGGCCCGAACTATCCGCAAAGTTACAATTTTTCGGCAGACAATCACATATTCACCCCCGGGAATAATTGCATCCCGGTCCACAGCCTTCAGCAGCACGACCGTTCCCGGCGGCACGGTGGTTCCCATCGCCCGCCCGGTATAGCACATCGCCAGGTCGCACGCCCCCACCGGAGGTACGATGAGATTGCTCTCGGGTTCCAGGTGCTCCAGGTGTGCGATGCCCTGTTCGACATCCACATTATAATAGGGTATCTGCACACCGCGCGTCTTCTCTTCAGAGAACATCTGTCCTTCGCCCGTCAGCAGCCACAGTTTATCCACCTGGGGGAATTTAGCGACGATACGGTCGGCCACGTCGAGCGAAATACCGTTGTTGCCGCGCTTGATCTGATAGAGGTTTTCGCCGCGCGCAAGGCCGATATATCGCGCAAAATAGTTGGTCGACATATTTGCCCACTTGATTACGGCTTCAATTCTTTGCCAATTATTCTGTTTTTCTCGCATTTTCTTCGAATATTAAATTTTTTTTCGCATCTTTGCACACCCGGTCCCGTAGTTCAATGGATAGAATATAAGATTCCGGTTCTTACGATATGGGTTCGATTCCCGTCGGGACTACCACACACAGGTGCGCAACAGCGCACTTGTGTTTTTTTATCGTATTTGGGCGAATGCAAGGTCGGGCGTCACTTTATTTATAAGACAAAAATAGTAACAAATTTCGATGATACAATAGAAAATAACACTTTTGAGTCTGTAAATAGCAGTTTCGGGCACACCTATATATATAAGCGTGAGGAATCCGCACACGTGGGGTGCGAACTCCTCTTATACAATAAATGTGCGATTTAAAAAATCAGACTTTAAAAAGAGAGGCGCACGCCCAGTCTAAGGGTTAGCGTCAGGGGTGAATCCGTACGGGCTGTACGTAATTCTGTTTCAGTAAAATAATACGATCCTTCAGGTTCGAAATAGAGCCCTACCATGCTGCCTACGCGGTACTGCGCACCCACGGCTGCAAGTGCCGACCACTGCACACCGGGCTCATCCACGGTCTTGGAGCCGAGTTTAGCCGAAACGCATTTCTCGACCATTCCGCCCGCACCCATATATAACGAGAAGCGGCCGCGTTCGAGGAACTGCCAGTTCATCCGAAGAGGAACTCCTATGAAGTGGAGCTTCTGGCCCACATCGTCCGAAGAGTACTGCATCCGCACGTCCGAACGCAGCAGGGTGTAGTTTACGCCGCTTTCCAGCGACAATCCGTGTGCGAACTCCTTGCGCACGGAGAGGCCGAAACTCAGCGGTTGGTGGTGGCGGAACGAACTCTCGCCGTATTCGTTGCGGCGCAGCAGCGCCATGTTGTCACCGTTGCCGACCACCGACGAAACATCGCTCGTCGTCGAGTTGTAGAGCAGCCGCGGGGCCAGCGTCCCCCCTGCACCGCCCGACACGCCGCCGCCGGCAAATACGGAGAACGACGCCGTTTTGTGCGGCTTGACGTAGGCTACGAACGGCTCGTCGGAGAAAGCCGTGCGGGCCGTACCCGTTGCCGACCGTGCAGCAGGCTGTCCGGATGCCTGCTTCGAAGCCTGCCGGGCCTTTTCGTCGGAGGGTTCCTTCGCGTTCTCCCCGGAAACCTTCGGAGCCGCATCGGCTTCAGTATGTACTGTAACCTCTCCGCTGTTCCCTGCGGCATCGGACTGTTGCACCGCCTCCACCGGCCGCCCGGACGCCAGCGTCAGCAGCGCCTGCCGGGTCGGGACGGCAGATGCTTCGACGACATGCTCCCGGGGCAGTCCCACCGCCTGCGCAAGGGCATCCTGCACAGATTCCGGTTCGGTCTGCTGCGGTATGGTAACCGCGGTTGCGCCATCCTCCGCTGCCAATGCGATAACAGTCCCATCGTTTTCCAACGCCTTGTCCGGCCGGAGCAGGAATTCACCTGCAACGACGCAGATCAGCACCGCAGCGGCTGCGGCGGCAAACCGCGGCCAGTAGATCCGCCATACGGACCCGCGGGGTTTGGTCTCGGGAGCCACAGGCCCCTGAGCCGCACCGCCCAACTCGCGTTGCAGACGCTCCCAGCCTCCTGTCGGGGGCGGGAGTTCGGCGTCGCGAAGCGCGCTTCGCATGGCATCGGTCCAATCTTCGTTTTGTTTCATAATTCTATGTGAGTCCGGCAGCACCGGATGATCCACCTTTTTTAAATATCCCGGAGCTGCATCCTACCAATTCAATGCGTCTCCAAATAAGCCCTGATCCTGCGGGCCAGCAGGGCCCGGGCGCGAAATAATTGCGAAGAGGAGCTTTTCTCGTTGATTCCCAGCATCCGGGCAATGTCACGGTGGGAATACTCTTCGATGCAGTAGAGGTTGAAAACCGCCCGGTAGCCTTCGGGCAACTCGCCAACGAACTGCATCAGCACGTCGCGCGGAACACGGGCCATTTCCGACACATCCGGCTCCGCAACCTCCGCCGCAGCTTTGCCCTCGTCGAGCGCCACGCTTCCCAGTTTATTGCGGTTGCGAATCCATTCGAGCGCCACATTCACCGTAACCCGCTCGATCCAGGCGCGCAGCGAACCGGGTCCCCGGTAGGTGAAGCGATCAAACGCCCCGTAGATTTTCAGGAAAGCGTCGTGGAGCAGATCCTCGGCCGTCGTGCGGTCGCCGGCGTAACGCATACATATCGCCAACAGTCGGCCTGCATAGCGGTCGTACAGCTCTTTCCGGGCCGTATCGTCCCCGTTTCTGCACCCTTCGGCCAGTATCTGTTCCTCCATCTGCATTACTCAATACACTCTATAAATGCGGCGAAAGGCAAAAGACTGCACGTGATGAAAAAAATTTATTTTGCATGCAGTATTCCGCCCTGCCGGACGTTTTAAGAGCGAAAGGTAACATAAAATACGGACATTATGAAAAAATTTGGTTTATTCCTTATCGCAGCTATAGCTGTCACCGCTTTTACTTCCTGCAACGACGACGACGGCGATTATCCGAGAAACAACCCGCTTATCACCACGGTCCGCACACTCGACGGAGGCGACTATTACTTCCAGCGCGACAACGGCGAGACGCTCTATCCGGGCGACAAGTCCCGCATTCCGGGCTACAAGGCCGAGGATAAGCAGCGTGCCATCATCTGGTTCAACCTGCTTTCGGGCATCCAGGGCTACGACTACAACATCGCCCTCTATGCCGTCGACAACATCTACACCGGTACGTCGGAAGTCGTCAGCACCCCCGAGCGCCTCGAAGAGCTGGGTGACGATCCCACGGGATTCCCCACCGCGTATGAGAACTACTTCAACCTCTCGAAAGAGTGGCTGACGGTCTATGCGCTCTATGCCGTGACCGACAATTCGAAGCACTCCTTCTCGGTCATCGTCAACGACGTACCCGAGGTTGAGCCGACCGCCGAATCCGGCGAAAGCGACGAGAACTACCTCGACGTGGAACTCCGCCACAATGCCGACGGCGACCTGTCGGGCGTCGACCGCGGATACTACCTCTCGTTCGACCTCTCCGGAATCGCCGAACGCCTGGAAGGCAAAAAGGGCATCACGCTCCGCATCAAGACCCGTGAAAACGGCACCAAATACCTCAAACTCGATCTGCCGCAGGAGAAGTAGCCACTCCTCATCGGCAGCTGTTCCGGTCCGCCACTCTGCGGGCCGGATTTTTTTTGCCCCGACCCGCCGTTTCGCGGGCCATTTTTCATCCCGCCCCGGCCACCCCGGAAAACCCCGGCGCAAACCACCCTCCTCCGCATTGTTTTTTCGCCCGAACGACGCAGATTTACCGAAAATAGCTATCTTTGCATTATGTCAATCGTACGCAATACCGAAAGCGATCTCGAATTCGAAAACAAGATCCGCCCGCAGGAGTTGGAAACCTTCTCCGGGCAGGAAAAGATCGTCGAGAATCTCCATATCTTTATCAAGGCGGCGCTCATGCGCGGCGACTCGCTCGACCATGTCCTGCTGCACGGCCCTCCGGGGCTGGGCAAGACCACCCTCGCGAACATCATCTCCAACGAAATGGGGGCGCAGCTGCGCGTCACGTCAGGCCCCGTGCTCGACAAACCCGGCGACCTGGCGGGTCTGCTGACCAACCTCAACCCGGGCGACGTGCTTTTCATCGACGAAATCCACCGCCTCAGCCCGATCGTCGAGGAGTATCTCTACTCGGCGATGGAAGATTATAAAATCGACATCGTGCTGGACAAAGGCCCCTCGGCCCGCTCGATCCAGATCGAACTGGCGCCCTTCACGCTGATCGGCGCCACCACGCGCAGCGGCCTGCTGACCTCGCCCCTGCGCGCGCGTTTCGGCATCCAGTGCCATCTCGAATACTACGACGCCCCGGTGCTCGCAGGCATCGTGAAACGCTCGGCGCGCATCCTCGACGTTTCGATCGACGACGACGCAGCCCACGAAGTGGCCCTGCGTTCGCGTGGCACGCCGCGTATCGCCAACGCCCTGCTGCGCCGCGTGCGCGACTTCGCGATGGTCAAGGGCGAAGGCCACATCGACCTCGCCATCACCCGCATCGCCCTCACGGCCCTGAACATCGACTCGCGCGGGCTGGACCAGATGGACAACAAGATCCTGGGCACGATCATCGAGAAATTCAACGGCGGCCCCGTGGGCCTCAACACCGTGGCTACGGCCGTGGGCGAAGAGGCCGGGACGATCGAGGAGGTCTACGAGCCGTTCCTGATCAAGGAGGGCTTCCTCAAACGCACCCCGCGCGGCCGCGAAGCGACCCCGCTGGCCTACGAACACCTCGGATTCACATCCCCCCGGGGCGGAGAAGCCTCGCTTTTCTGACCGAGGGGAGGCAACTTACCCCATCATCCTAACCCGACCCACATGCAAAACGTTCGCCTCCTTCCCCGCCTGTTGCGCCTCCTGACTGCCGCATTGCTCTTCCTGAGCGTCGGCTGTGCGCCCAAAATCTACTCCAGCATCCGGAAAAGCTATCCGGCCCGGCCCGAAGGCTCCACCGTGCTGGTCTACACCCTCACCGACTCCCTGCCCGCCCAGGCCGAGGTGCTGGGCAACGTCGAAGTCCGCGACAACGGATTCTCGTCCAACTGCGGTTTCCGGCAGGTCATGCGGCTGGCCATGGACGCCACGAACAAGGCCGGCGGCAACGGGCTGATCCTGACCTGGCACAAGGAACCCACGGCATTCGGCAGCTCGTGCCACCAGATCGCGGGCGACATCCTGCTGATGCCCGACTCGATCTACACGGCCTCCTATTTTGACAATATCGCCGCCCAGAATTACCGTATGAACCTCCTGAGCATCCCGGCGAATACGGTCCAAATTGCCGCACCGGCCAACCCCGACCGCAAGCCCTGCGCGATCCAGATCAACGCGGGTTACGCCTTCGTGCTCTCCAAGACAAAAATGGCCGAGAACATCACCGGAAATCCCCGGCAAGGGCTCGACATCAACGGCGCTTTCCAGTGGACGGCACGCAGCGGACTGGGCTTCGGATTGCGTTATTCGGGCTATTTCACCTCGGCAAAATACGAAGGCGGGGATTTCGACGGTAAGAAACTCGACATCCGCCTGCACTACGCGGGCGCAGAGTTCGTCATGCGCCAGAACTTCGGGCGCAACCGCAAATGGGCGTTCCACGAATCCATCGGCCTGGGCTATGCCCAATACAGCGAGGGCCTCGGCAAGTTCTCCGTAAACCAGGGCGGCCTGGGAACCCACATCGACCTCGGCGTCGAATACAAACTCACGCAGAGCGTCGGCCTCGGCTTCAGCGTCGGGGCTTACAGCGTCAGTTTCAGCACGTCGAACTATGCCGATTCGGAATCCGGCTCTTACAGGAACGACGGCATCGCACGCCTCTCGCTCGACGGGGGTTTGCGGTTTTATTTCTAAAATATTTTCGAAAAATTCTAAAAATTGTTAAGATCGGGACAATAATTGTACTATATTTGTCGTTAGAGTTATTAGGTTACTAACGGAAAATGAGATGAGTACAAAAACGCAACTCGACGACGCGGCGCTGCGCTACCACAGCGAAGGTCGTCCCGGAAAGATCGGGATCGTACCGACCAAACCCTATCACACGCAATACGACCTTTCGCTGGCCTATTCGCCCGGCGTAGCGGCTCCTTCGCGGGCCATTGCCGAGGAGCCGGAGGACGTTTACAAGTACACGGACAAGGGCAACCTCGTGGCCGTGATCTCGAACGGCACCGCCGTACTCGGGCTGGGCGACATCGGCCCCCTGGCGGCCAAACCCGTCATGGAAGGCAAGAGCATGCTCTTCAAGACCTATGCGGGTGTCGACGCCTTCGACATCGAGGTCGACGCGACCGATCCCGAGGAGTTCATCCGCACGGTGAAGGCCATTGCACCTACCTTCGGAGGCATTAACCTCGAAGACATCAAGGCCCCTGAATGCTTCGAAATCGAGACCCGCCTGCGCGAGGAGTTGGACATCCCGCTGATGCACGACGACCAGCACGGCACGGCGATCATCTCCTCGGCGGCACTGCTCAACGGCGCGAAGATCGCCGGGAAGGAGCTCGACAAAATGCGCGTCGTGGTCAACGGTGCGGGAGCTGCCGCCATCGCCTGCGCCAAGCTGTTCATCGAACTCGGCATCCGCCGCGAAAACGTGGTGCTCTGCGACAGCCGGGGAGCAGTCACGGTCTACCGCGAGGACATCAACCCCATGAAGCGCGAACTCGCCACCACGCGGCGCATCTCGACGCTCGCCGAAGCGCTGCAAGGCGCCGACGTGTTCCTGGGTGTCTCGAAGGCCGACACGCTGACGCCCGAGATGCTGCGCACGATGGCCGAAAACCCCATCGTAATGGCCCTTGCCAACCCCGATCCCGAAATCGCCTACGACACCGCGATGCTCTCGCGCCCGGATATCATCTTCGCCACAGGCCGTTCGGACTACCCGAACCAAGTCAACAACGTGCTGGGCTTCCCCTACATCTTCCGCGGCGCACTCGACGTGCGCGCCACGAAGATCAACGAAGCGATGAAACTCGCCGCAGCACATGCACTGGCCGAGTTGACCCGTGAGCCGGTTCCGGCAATGGTCCTGCGCGCCTATGGAGTCGAAAAGCTCGAATTCGGCCGCAATTACCTCATCCCCAAACCGATGGACCCGCGCCTGCTGTGCGCCGTCACCACGGCCGTCGCCAAGGCCGCTATCGAATCGGGCGTCGCCAAAAATCCGATCACGGACTGGGAGGCCTATACCGAGAAGCTCCGGAAATACCAGGAATAAAACAAATCCATATATACCAGAAAAAATCGCGGAATTCCGCGATTTTTTTATTTCCCCTAACATAGCTTGAAAAATAAGCAGCCATTCCAAGGACCGTACTTGTCATAGTACGGTCCTTTTTTATTAAAAACGGCTTAATTTTATCGGATAAGAACCAAATTAATCATTAATTAATCATTTGTTACTACCTGCAAAAATATATTTGCACATACCAATATCCAAACTGCCCAAAAACCTTATATATGTATCAAATCATGCTATTAAGTGGCATATTAGCCACATTCATAAGCAGCAACATGTATAAACATATACATTTTAATCCGGAGTCTTCGCTGGACTATTGCATCGAAAAACTAAAAGAAACACTTCCCCGATGCCCGGACGCATTGCGCAGCCCCCGCACCATTCCCGCCGGAAACTACGAGTGGACCACCGTAAGCACCGACGACTGGACGAGCGGATACTTTCCGGGCATTCTCTGGTACGCTTATGAATATACCGGCGACGAAGGTATCCGTCAGGAAGCCGCCCGTTTTACCGAACCTCTGCACTCCCTCCCCGAAAAGATCGGCAACCACGACCTGGGCATCATGGCGTTCGCATCCATGGCCAACGCCTACCGGCTGACCGGCGACACCCTCTACCGGAACACGCTGCTGCGCGCCGCCGAACGGTTGGCCCAGCTTTATAATCCGACCGTCGGAACCATCCATTCATGGCCCTATATGGTCAAAAGCAAAGGATGGCCCCACAACACGATCATCGACAACATGATCAATATCGAACTGCTCTTCTGGGCCGCTCGTAACGGCGGGGAGCGGCGTCTTTACGATATTGCCTGCAAACATGCCCGGACAACCCTCGCCAACCAGTTCCGGGAGGATTTCAGCACTTATCACGTCGTGATTTACGACACGATCAGCGGCAAAGCCATCCGACGTATCACCCACCAGGGTTTCGCAGACTCCTCCATGTGGGCCCGCGGGCAGGCCTGGGCCGTTTACGGATTCACGACGGCCTTCCGCGAAAGCGGAGATCCCGAATTCCGGGACGCCGCACAACGCGCCGCCGACATCTATCTGCAACGTCTGCCCGGGGACGGAATCCCCTATTGGGATTTCGATGATCCCGCTATTCCTTCAGCCCCAAAGGACGCTTCAGCCGCCGCCATCATGGCTTCGGGGCTGATCGAACTCTCCCGGCTTACGGAAGACCAAGCGACCGGACGGCGTTACAAGGAAGCCGCTGAAAAAATGCTGCAAACCCTCTCTTCCGAACCTTACCGCAGCGGGAAAACAAACCTCGCGTTCCTGCTCCATTGCGTCGGTCACAAACCCCACGGCTCCGAAGTCGACGTCCCGATCGTCTACGGCGACTATTATTACATCGAAGCGCTCATGCGACTTCACCGTCAGGAAAAAATAAATCGTCCGAATAGCGCCGATTAAGCGGATATTAATCGGGAATTAAGCCATACAGGCTACTTTCGAACAACCAAAACCCACTTACCATAAAAACCAAAACCCAATGGCCCGACCAAACCACAGTCCTTAAACAAGACCCGAAAACCTCTCCAAAGATCAAAAACCATCATTATTTATTCTAACCTAATTCTTTAAACGATGAAACAATTCAACAAACTCCGCCCCGGAAACTCATGGGCGGTTCTGCTGATCGCGTTGATCCTTTCAATCGGAAACCTGACTCCGGCCCTGGCACAAGCCACCGTGACGGGAAACGTCACCGATGAAGCAGGTGCGGCAATCGTGGGTGCCACCGTCAGCATCGTGGGCACAAACCAGGGAGCCATCACCGATGCCAACGGCGCATTCTCGGTCAAGGCCAAACCCGAACAAAAATTACAGATTGCTTACCTGGGCTATATTTCCCAAACCATCGAGGTGGGCAGCAAAACCCATATCGACGTAAAACTGAAAACCGACAGCAAGGCCCTTGAAGAGGTCGTCGTCGTAGGTTACGGCGTCCAGAAGAAGGCAACCCTTACCGGAGCCGTCGCCGCCGTGACATCGTCGGACATCGTCGCTACCAAGACCCAGCAGGTACAGAATATGCTGACCGGCAAGCTGCCCGGTATCCGCGTCGTACAACGGACCTCCGAGCCCGGTAATTTCGATATGAACTTCGACCTGCGCGGATTCGGAACCCCGATGGTCGTCATCGACGGAATCCCCAGCGACAACCTGGGTATGCTCGACCCGAACGACATAGAAAGCATCTCGGTGCTCAAAGACGCCTCCGCGGCTATCTACGGCGTACGTGCCGCCAACGGCGTCGTGCTTGTCACGACCAAGAAAGGCCGGAACAGCAACGGCAAATTCAACCTCGAATACCAGTTCTACTGGGGCTTGCAGATTCCCTCCAACCTACCCCGTCCCGTGGGCGCCGTCGACCGCATGACGATGCTCAACGAAAAGAAGATGCACAACTTCGACAACCCGAGCATCATGTACACCCCCGAGCAGATCGACGCCTACCGCAAGGGCGACAAACGGGAATACAACTGGTACGACGCCACCATCCAGAACGCCCCGCAGCACCAGCACAGCATCAGCATGCACGGCAGCAGCGACCGGGTCAACTACTACCTCAACATGGGCTACATGTACCAGGAAGGATTCTGGAAAACCGGCGACCTCAATTTCCGCCGCTACAACGTGCGTTCGAACATCGAAACCAAGATCAGTAAGCGCCTGACGGCTTCACTGCAATTGAACGGCATCATGAACGAACGTCAAAAACCGTTTTACAATACGATGGAGGTCTTCAAGGCCCTGTGGCGCACCCCGACCAGCGAACCAATATATGCCAACGACAACCCCGAATACCCCAACCTGGTACTGGGCGGCATCATCCCCTCCACAGCGCTCATCGACAAGGATATGACCGGCTCCAACGTCCACAACGGCAAGACCTTCGAAGGTATCTTCTCACTGGACTACGAAGTTCCCTACATCACCGGTCTCCGGGCAAAAGGCATGTTCAGTTACGACATGTCCATCGACGACGACAACATGCACCAGAAAGAGTACGATCTCTACACTTACGACCCCGCCGCCGACAGCTACTCGACCAAACGGCAAAATACCCCCGAAAAGATTCAGCGCAACTACTACCACCGTTACCGCACGATGATGCAGTTCTCGCTCAACTACGACCGCACGTTCAATTCGCACCACGTAGGCGCGCTGCTGCTCTACGAAGAGTCGGTCAACCAGAAGGACAACTTCTACGCCCTGCGGGAACTGGGTATCTCGATGGACTACCTGCTGGCCGGCAACGCCCTCAACCAGATCGGTTTCATGGATGCGGGCAACCTCTGGAAAACCGTCAACAAAGGATTGGTCGGACGCGTCAACTACGACTATAAGTCGAAATACATGCTGGAATTCAGCTTCCGTTACGACGGCTCGTCGAAATTCGCCAAAGGCCACCAGTGGGGCTTCTTCCCGGGCGGCTCGATCGGATGGCGCATTTCCGAGGAACCCTTCATCAAGGAATCCACAGCGCTCTCGTTCATCGACAACCTCAAGCTGAGGGCCTCATACGGTATGATGGGCGACGAGAACGCATCTTCCTACCAGTTCCTGACCGGCTACGATTTCCCGGCTTCGGCCAACTACAAAGAGTATCCCGGCGGCAGCGTTTTCGACGGAGGATTCGTCCCCGGCCTCGGCTTCCGCCAGCTTCCCAACGAGCTCCTCACCTGGTATACGGTCAAAACGGCCAACATCGGTCTGGATGCCGAATTGTGGAAGGGCATGCTGGGCATCACCTTCGACATGTTCCAGCGCGACCGCGACGGTCTGATGGCGACCCGCGCATCGGCAATCCCCGAAACCGTGGGTGCAGCCATGCCGCAGGAGAACCTGGAGTCCGACCGCACGATGGGCTTCGAGATCGCATTGAGCCACCGTAACCGCATCGGCTCGGATTTCACCTATAACGTCGGTGCCAACATCTCGATGACCCGCACCAAATGGACAGACCGGGTCCGCGAGAACTTCGGCAACTCGTGGGACTACTGGCGGTTCTGCGAAGAGGGCCGTTACACCAATATCATGTTCGGACACGGAGCCAACGGCCAGTACGGATCGTGGAACGACATCATCAACAGCCCCGTCTTCGTGGATAAAGGCACGTTGCCCGGCGACTACCGCTATCAGGATTACAACAACGACGGCGTGATCGACGGCGAAGACCATCATCCCATCGCCACCAACAGCATCCCGCAACTGTACTACGGATTCAATATCGGGGCACAGTGGAAGGGTTTCGACCTCGACCTGTTGTTCCAGGGTGCAGCCATGTCGCATGTATCGTTCCCCGAGATGTTCAACGAACCGCTGATGTGGAACGGCAACGCACTGGAACAGTTCCTGGACCGCTGGCATCCCGCCGACCCCGCAGCCGATCCCTACGATCCCAATACCAAATGGACATCGGGCCGCTATGCCTACACAGGAACCAAGATGGACCAGAGCTCGATGCATTCGGCCGAGAATGCTTCATACCTGCGCCTGAAGAGTATCGAACTGGGCTACACCCTGCCCCAGCAACTGGTATCGAAAATCGGCATCCAGAAAGCCCGGGTTTACATCAACTGCTATAATCTTCTCACCTTCAGCTCGCTGGACTATGTCGACCCGGAGCACCCGAACAGTGAGTGGGGTTATGTCTACCCGCTGAACAAAACGGTAAACATAGGCGTCAACCTCGTTTTCTAAAACCTCGAATCAGAACGATATCACTATGAAAAAGTTACAATATATCATTTCGACCCTGTTCCTGGGCTGTGCCGTTTCCTGCACCTCCCTCGACCAGCCGTCCCTGAACATCGTGCAGGACAAGGACGTTTTCGCCAGCGAAAAGTCCGTCACCTACTATATGTCGAGCCTTTACAGCCTGATGCCCATCGAAGACTTCAAATACGGGACCGACATGGAAGACGGATTCTTCCGCGCCGGCATCCTCCGCAACCTGAGCAACAACACGGGCGAGGGTCTCAATGCCAAGCACGCCAACGGCGGAGGCGGCATCGCCAACCCCGCACGCGGCTACTGGACCAATGCCTACAAGATTATCCGCCAGGCCAACTATTTCATCGAAACCGTTCCGTCCTATGCAGCGAACTTCAATAACGACCAGAAAAAGATCACGCAATGGATCGCCGAAGTCCGCTTTATCCGGGCATACACCTATTTTGCCCTCGTAAAACGCTACGGCGGCGTCCCCATCCTCGACCGGGTCCAGAATTTCCCCGGGCAGCCGCTGGAAGAACTCCAGGTTCCGCGCAACACCGAAGAGGAGGTTTTCGATAAAATCTCGGAAGATCTCGATTTCGCAATCGCCAACCTCGGCGAAACCGCGTCCATGCGCGGCCGTGCCAACCGCTATGCCGCTGCAGGTTTCAAATCGCGCGCCATGCTGACAGCCGGCTCCATT
This sequence comes from Bacteroidota bacterium, assembly GCA_023443765.1. GTDB lineage: Bacteria > Bacteroidota > Bacteroidia > Bacteroidales > Rikenellaceae > Alistipes. Next base: position 43,719 of record JAEZTA010000180.1, read on the forward strand.
GCCCGCTACAACCAGATCAAGGTCTACGACAAGGCTTCGGGAAAACAGCTTACGGGCATTCCCGCCAACCGCGCCCAGGACTATTTCGAGCAGAGCTGGAAAGCGGCAAAACTCCTCGAAGGCAAATACGACCTCTACAAAGCGGATTGGAAAGCCGGGGACAAAATAGCTCAGGCCGACAATTATGCCAACCTGTTCCTGAGCGTGGACAACAATCCCGAATGCGTTTTCGCCCGCGAATACAAATACCCCGAATCCGGCCATAGCTGGGACGCCCTTTTCGTCCCCTACACCATGCACGGACCCGACGGATTCAGCACCTATGCCAACCCGACGCTCGATTTCGTCGAACTGTTCGACGGATTCCCCAAGAACGACGACAACACGATCAAGGTCCTCAACGACCAGGGTAAATACCAGCTTTACGCCAACGAAGGCGCCATTTTCGACAACTGCGAACCGCGCCTGCGGGGCACCGTCCTGCTGCCGGGCCAAGTATTCAAAGGAATGAAGGTCGATCTTCGCCGCGGCATTTACACGGGCAACGTCCCCGCCGACGGCATCGCCCCGCTGATGGCTCCCGGAACCAAAAACAACGTCTTCCCGGGCGATAAGATCGTACAGTCGACCAACAACGCGGCCACCGAACAGATTCAGTACACGCTCTCCAACGGCCATACGATCAATGCCAGCGGCCTCGACGGCCCGACCATGGGCGGATCGGGTACCGTGACCGGATTTCACCTGCGCAAGATGCTCGATCCCAAACGCACGCCGGCCCAAAGCGCACAGTGGGTTTCCGACCAGCCATGGATGGACATCCGCTACGCCGAAGTACTGCTCAACCGCGCAGAAGCCGCCCTCGAACTCCACCAACTTGGTGTAAACGGCGACGTAGACTACCAGTCGGATGCCTTTACCTGCATCAACCTGATCCGCGAACGCGCCGGAGCCACCTTGCTTTCAAGCGCCGACGAACTGAGCACGGAGGCCGTCGACCTGGGCAAATGCTACATCGTCGCCCCCAACCGCGGGTTGCAGATCATCCGCGTGGAACGCCGCAAGGAGCTGGCCTTCGAAAACAAGATATGGTGGGACATGATCCGCTGGAGAACGGCCGACACCGAGCTCAACAACCGGATATGGCGCAAGTTCAACCCCATCCTGGTCGCCGAAACCGCCACAGCGCAATCAAACGGCAGCTACCTCTTCGAAGGCCGGAACGAGGATTCCAACACGCAGTTCAATTTCCCGTCCCGCATGTACTACGAACCGATTCCCAACGGGGAAATTACCCGCAACCCGAACCTTACACAGAACGAAGGTTATTAACATCCAACAACTGAACTATTATGAAAAAGAGAGTATTATATCCACTGATAATGTTCATTGCCGCGGCATTCACAGCCTGCGAAGTCGACAATTTCGAAGCGCCTTCGACCGTATTCCAGGGAACGCTCTACGACGCCCAGACGGGCAAGCCTCTGCAACTGGAACAGGGTAAGAACCACACGCGCATCATGACCGAGGAACTCAGCTGGAACAACGGAAACTTCACGCCGTTTTACCTGGCCGTAAAGCAGGACGGCAGCTACTACAACGACAAAATGTTCGATGCCGAATACCGCATTTCACCGATCGACGGCCCGTTCATCCCGGTTCTGCTGCGCGACAGCAAAGGCGACATCGTGGTCGACAACCGGAAAACGGTCAAAGCCAAAGGTTCCGTCACCGTCGATTTCGAGCTGGAACCGTTCCTGCGCATCGAATACATAGGGGCACCGGTCATCAACGCCGACAACACGCTCACCGTGAAATTCAAATTCACGAAAGGCCGCTCGAACGAGTACTACACCATCGCCCCGTTCCTCGATTGCCAGTTGTTCATCTGCCCGAATCCCTACGTAGGCAACTACAACTACGACGGCAAACTGGTGGGCGCCGTGGTCACCTCATTCAACGGCAAATCCGGAGATGACCTGGAAGGCGAGGAAATTTCGATCACCACGGTCAAACCTCTCGGTTCCGACAAGGGCGCCCGAACCTATTACATCCGGGTCGGGGCACGTGTCAACGACAGTTCGAAACGGTATAATTATACCAGTGTCAGATCCGTCACAATCCCCAAACTCTAACTATTCAGCAAAGGAGGGGCGGCAGCCCCGCCCCTCCTTATTCAATTTCCACCCGTTCCAATGAGATATTACCAACTCGCAGCCTGCACGCTCCTGCTCTGTACGGCAACTTTTTCCGGATGCGGAAAACCTTCGGACGCAAAAACGCCTGTCGACTATGTCAATCCCTACATGGGAAACATCAGCCACATGCTACAACCGACTTTCCCCGTCACCCACCTGCCGAACGGAATGCTCAAAATCCGCCCCGAGCGGTCGGATTACACCGTCGACCGCATCCACGGGTTGGAGGTCGCGATGCCCAGCTATATCAGCACGTCGCCCTTCCGGCTTTCGCCGTGGCAGGCCATAGCCGGGGAAAAACTGCAACCCGTATACGATTACACCTGGGATAACGAACGCGTCACGCCCTATTCCTACCGGGTGTGGCTGGAAGAGCCCGATGCAGAGGTCCGCTTTGCCGTATCCTACCGTTCGGCTCTCTGTGAAATCCGGTTCGCAGCGGAGAAAGACAGCTACCTGATCATCGACGCAGGCGACGGAGCATTCTCCGTGCAGGGCAATACCGTATCGGGAAACGTCGCGATCGGTGGAGGCGTCACGCAGTATCTCTACCTGGAAACGGACCGGAATCCGCAGGAATCCGGTTATCTCGACAACGGATCCCCGTGTTACGCCGCCGCACCCGAAAAACTGCATACTGCCGTACTCCGGTTCAGCGGAAATACAGCCCCCATCCGGGTACGCTATGGCATTTCATACATCAGTGAAGAGCAGGCAAAGCGGAACCTGGAAAACGAAATCGAAGGCTTCGATCTCGACCTTGCGGCAGCGAAAGGACGCGACGCCTGGAACCGCACGCTCTCGAAGATCGCCGTCGAAGGGGGTACGGACAACGACAAAGCCGTCCTCTACACGTCGATGTACCGCACATACAACCGCATGATCGAAATCTCGGAAGACGGTCGCTATTTCAGCGCTTTCGACGGCAACGTACACGCCGACGAAGGCACTCCGTTCTACACCGACGACTGGGCCTGGGACACCTATAAATGCGTACATCCCCTGCGCACGCTGATCGACGCCAAAAAAGAGTCGCACATGGTCGCATCGTTGCTGCGCATGGCCCGGCAATCCCCCGAAGGCTGGCTTCCGACCTTCCCGCAGGTGCAGGGCGATTCGCACTGCATGAACAGCAACCACGGCATCATCGTCATCGCCGACGCCCTTGCCAAAGGACTTACCGGATTCGATGTACAGGAGGCCTTCGACACGGCCCGGAAGACATTCCTCGAAGAGACGCACGCCCCGTGGGTCCGGAAGCCCGCAGGCGAATACGACCGTTTCTACCAGGAACACGGCTATTTCCCGGCGCTCGAACCCGGCGAGAAGGAGACGATACCCGAAATCCACAACTGGGAGAGGCGCCAGGCTGTCGCCGTATCCCTCGGAGCTTCATACGACGCCTGGGCGCTGGCCCGCATCGCCCGGCAGCTGGGGCTGACCGAAGAACACGAACGATTCAGCGAAATGGCCGCAAACTACCGCAAACTATACAACGCCGAAACCGGCTTTTTCCACCCGCGCAATGCACACGGAGAGTTCATCCAGCCCTTCGACTACAAATTTGCCGGCGGCATGGGAGCCCGTGACTACTACGACGAAAACAACGCCTGGACCTACCGCTGGGACCTCCAGCACGACATCGAAGGGCTGATCCACCTGATGGGCGGCAAAGAGCAGTTCGAAGCCAATCTCGACCAGATATTCCGCGAAGGCCTGGGTCGCATCCGCTGGGATTTCTGGGCTCAGTTCCCCGACCACACCGGCATCGTCGGACAGTTCTGCATGGGCAACGAACCGTCGATGCACATTCCCTACCTCTACAACTACATCGGGGCTCCGTGGAAAACCCAGAAACGGGTGCGCAGCCTGATGCGGCAATGGTTCCGTAACGACCCGATGGGAGTCCCCGGCGACGAGGACGGAGGCGGTCTGTCAGCGTTCGCCGTTTTCAGCTCCATCGGCCTCTACCCGGTCACCCCGGGTACACCCTGCTACAACATCGGCAGCCCCCTGTTCGAACGGATCACGCTCACCACCGACGACGGCAAGCAGTTCGAAATCCGGGCCCGCGGGTGCTCCGAAGAGAACAAATATATCCAGTCGGCTGCCCTCAACGGCGAACCGCTCAACCGCCCCTGGCTAACCCACAACGAGATCGTCGGCGGAGGACGCCTCGAACTGGTCATGGGGCCCCGTCCCAACAAGAGTTGGGGAGCAGACCCGCAGCAGGCGCCTCCCACCGTAAAACCCTGACACGAAAAACCGGCATGAAAACAACCTTTCTCATCCCCCTCATAGCCCTCGCCCTAAGTGTACAGCAACCGGCGGAAGCCGGTCCCGGGAAATTCATCCACCCGGGAATCGACATGACCGGAGCTGACCTCGAATACATGAAACGAAAGGTCCGCGAACAGGCGGAGCCGTGGGCCACAGCCTACACAAACCTGAAAAACTCCATCCCGGCCCCGGCGATCGACATGACGGGGCCTGACCTCGACCTCCCGAGACCCGAGCCACAACAGGGAACAACAGATTATACTAACCGGAAAGGCGCTGTTTCGGAAAATGCCGCGATCAAAGCCGTCACCCATGTGGTCGGCGGAGCCTACAACAACCCCGACATCGGTGCCTCGGCCATCCTCGAAGCGGCCGATGCGGCCTACGACTGCGCCCTGCTGTGGTACATCAGCGAGGAGAAGGCATACGCCGAACAAGCCCGCGCGATCATCGCAGACTGGTCTGCAAACCTCCGCAGCCTCGACGACAACAACGCCAAACTGCTGGTCGCCCTGACGGGATACCAGTTCTGCAACGCCGCCGAAATCCTCCGCTGCTGCTATCCGGGCTGGGACGACCGCGATACCGACCGTTTCACCCGCATGCTCATGCAGGTCTACTACCCGATGCTGCGGCTTTATTTCTCCGACGCCAACGGGAACTGGGACGGCGCGATCATGCACTCACTGCTAGCCATCGCCGTCTTCACCGACAACCGGGCGATATTCGACGATGCGGTCGACCATTTCATGCACGCGCCCCAAAACGGCAGCCTTTTTAAATACATCTATCCCAGCGGCCAGTGCCAGGAAACACCGCGTGACCAGGCCCACGTACAAATGGGACTGGCCGAATTCGGAGGCGCCGCCCGCATTGCCTACACCCAGGGCGTGGACCTCTTCAGCCTGGGAGGCAATCGCCTCGCACTGGGCTTCGAATACACGACCCGGTTCCTGCTGGGAGAACCATCGTTCGTCTACGGCATCCAGTCTCCCCGCCGCATGGACGAACTGCGTGAGGATTTCGAATATTTTTACCAACACTACCGTTCGAAAGGCGTCGAAACTCCCTACCTGGCACGCATGAGCGAGAAAGTCCGTCCGTCCGCAGGCCGGGGCGTACTCACCGGATTCCGCGCCGAATTCGAAAAACCCTTCACAGGCACTCCGCAGCAACCGGCCATAAGTCGTGTTGCCTATCCCTCCGGCGCCCTGGAAAACACCTCCGGCACAGCCGCCGCAGGGAATCCCATCCGGGTCGAACCCGGCGAATCCATCCAAAAAGCCCTCGACCTGGCCGCCGGAACCGGGAACCCGGTCCTCCTCAAAGCCGGAATCCACCCCCTCACCGAAGCACTGCGCATCCCCTCGGACATAACGCTGGCCGGCGAAGGCGCCCGTACAGTCATAATGTGCTTCGAGAGTAAATCACATTTCGCCCTGGTCAACGCTTCCGGCTCGATGCGCAACGTAACCCTCGCCGACTTCGTGATCGAGGGCGCCCGCGACCACAACGAAGACCCCGATCCCAACGGAGGCCGCTTCAACCGGGGCATGCGCTATGCCAACAGCCGGGGCGGCATCCAATTCCTCGCTCCGGCCGACGGCGGGATGGAGAACATCCGCCTGGTGAACCTCTCAGTCATCAACTTCTCCAAAAACGGCATCTGCATCTCCGGGGCTGAAAACGTTACCCTCTCGTCCTGCAATATCTCGGACAACGGGGCAGGCGTGGTCCCGGGTCCCAGGCTGCACCACAATCTGTGTCTGGGATGGGTTCGGAACTGCCGGATCACGGATTGCCGGTTCGACACGTCGCTCCGGGGATGCGGCATCGAAATGCTCGCCTGCCACGACATCGAAATACAGAATTGCGAGATCGCCCGCAACGCCTGGCACGGCGTCCACCTCAGCGACTGCCGCAACATCCGGCTCCAAGGCAACCTGATCGAGGCCAACGACGACTGCGGCATCGGGGCGGAACGCCTCCACGACGGGTGCAGGAAACTGACCGTCACGGACAACGACATCCGGTTCAACTCCGCCTATGGCATACTGCTTCCTGTCGCCACCCGCAGCCATGTCGGAAAGAACCGCTACGAACACAACGGCTGCGAAGCTTTTCGGGAACTCCCTGCTGCGGGCTCCACACCACTCCGACAATAACTTTACAACCCTACCAAAATGAAAAAAAGTATCTTACTCGCCTTCGGCCTTTTTTCGGCAATCGCACTCTTCGCCCAGCCGAAAAAAGAGTACAAAGCTTATGTGGTGTCCAATGCCCACCTCGACACACAATGGAACTGGGACATCCAGACCACCATCAACGACTACATCCCCAAGACCCTGCGCCAGAACCTCTGGCTGATTGAAAATTATCCCGACTACGTATTCAATTTCGAAGGCGCCGTCAAGTACAACTGGATGAAAGAGTACTACCCGCTCGAATACGAACGCGTCTGCAAAGCCATCCGGGACGGACGCTGGCACGTGAGCGGCAGTTCGTGGGACGCCAACGACACCAATGTCCCCAGCCCCGAATCCATCTTCCGCAACATCCTGCTGGGACAGGAATTTTATAAAAAGGAATTCGGAATAAAGTCGACCGACATCTTCCTTCCCGACTGTTTCGGGTTCAGCTACGTGCTGCCCACGGTGGCCGCCCATTGCGGCCTGATCGGATTCTCGACCCAGAAACTGGGATGGCGCAAATACCCCTTCTACGACGGAAAGCGGGAGCCGTTCCCCATCGGAATGTGGCAGGGCATCGACGGATCGGCCATCCAGTGCGCCTTCGACTGCGGCAGTTACGTCTACAATTTCCCACAGGGAGACCTCACCCAAGACCCGGACCTGATCGCCCGGGCGCAGCGCGGCGTCAATAACACGGCTTACCGCTATTTCGGAGCCGGCGACACGGGCGGATCGCCCTCCGTCTGGTCCGCCATCGCAATCGAAAAAGCCCTGAAAGGCGGCGATGGTCCCGTCGAAATCATCAGCGCCACGTCCGACCAGCTCTACAAGGATTATATCGCCGCCGGACGGCAGGACGAACTGCCCCGCTACGATGGCGAACTGCTGATGGATGTCCATGCCACGGGATGCTACACCTCCCAATCCGCCATGAAACGCTTCAACCGTCGCAACGAGCAGCTTGCCGACGCCGCCGAACGCGCCTCCGTCATGGCCGACTGGTTCGGAGCCCTTCCCTACCCCGCAGCCAAACTCACCGAAGCCTGGCAGCGTTTCATCTGGCATCAGTTCCACGACGACCTGACCGGAACCAGCATCCAGCGGGCCTATACCTTCTCCTGGAATGACGAACTGATCGCCCAAAGCCAGTTTGCCGATGTCATGCAAACCGCATCCGGAGCCGTCGCACAGGGGCTGGATACCCGCGTAAAAGGCACCCCCGTAATTGTTTACAACCCGGCAGCCTATGCCCGCACCAACCTCGTCGAGGCGACCGTCCCGATGGAACGTAAGCCGCAGGGCATCCGCGTTTACGGTCCGGACCGCAAAGCCACACCCGCACAGTTGCTTTCTTACGAAAATGGCGCCGCAAAAATCCTTTTCCCGGCAACCGTCGCCCCGGTTAGCTACACGGTCTACGATGTCCGGACTTCCGGCAGTAACACGCCCCCGCAGACCCTGCACGTTACCGGCAACACGCTTGAAAACACCGTTTACAAACTCACGCTCAACGCAGCCGGAGACATCGCCTCGATCATCGACAAGCGCGTCGGCCGGGAACTCGTCAGGAAGGGCGAAACCGTCGGCCTGAAACTCTTCGAGAGCAATGAATCGAGCGACTGGCCAGCCTGGGAAATCGCCAAATCAACCCTCGACGCTCCGTCGTCGTCCATCGGAGACAGAGCTACGATTACCATAGCCGAAACCGGCCCGCTCCGCGCCACGCTCCGCGTCGAGAAACGCCAGGGCAATTCCCGCTATGTCCAGTACATCAGCCTGACGGAAGGCGCCGCCGACGACCGGATCGACATCGTTTCGGAAATCGACTGGGCCGAAAAGAACGCCCTGCTCAAAGCTGCCTTCCCGTGGAGCGTTGGCAACCCCGAAGCCTCCTACGACCTGGGACTGGGCCACATCCGCCGTGGCAACAACACGACGACCGCCTACGAAGTCTATGCCCAGCACTGGGCCGACATCACGTCGCCCGACGGAAGCTACGGCGTATCGGTCCTCAACGACAGCAAATACGGCTGGGATAAACCCGACGACAACACCCTGCGCCTGACGCTGTTCCACAATCCGCAAACGGCATACCGCTATGCCCATCAGGAGATTCAGGATTTCGGACACCACCGGATCGCTTACTCCATCGTCGGCCACATGGGTTCCTGCATCGAAGCGGGCGTTGTCCGCCAGAGCGAAGAACTGAACCAGCCCCTGATCTCTTACCTCGCCCCCAAACACGCCGGGGAGTTGGGACGCACCTTCTCCTTCATTCGCAGCAACACGCCCCGGATCGCCGTCAAAACGCTGAAAAAGGCCGAAGATGGCAACGGATACATCGTCCGCGTCTATGAAACCGAAGGCCGTCCGATCGAAAACGCCAAACTCATCTTCCCGGCGCCGATCGTCTCCGCCCACGAAGTGAACGGCATCGAGGAGGGATCGGCTGCAGCCGCTTTCGAAGGCTGCGAACTCATCGTCGAAGCCGGAAAGTTCCAGCCCAAAACCTACCGGGTAACCCTCGCGGCTCCTTCGGTCACCCTTGCCGCACCCCAAAGCCGCTGCGTGGAGATTCCCTGCAACGTGAACGCCATCTCCCCGGACGGATTCCGGCCTGAATCGAACGTCGACAACCGGGGCAACTCCTATGCCGCCGAACTCCTGCCCGACACGATCGTCAACGACGGCATCCTTTTCAAACGGGGTGAACTCGGAGTGCCCAACGCCGTGCGTTGCCAGGGACAGGTCATCCCGCTGCCCCAGGACAAACCCTATACGAAACTCTATCTGCTCGCCGCAGCTACCGATCGTGACCGGCACGCCGCCTTCACCGTAGACGGCCGGGCCCATGCGTTCGACGTTCCCTATTACAGCGATTTCTTCGGCCAATGGGGACAGCAAACCGTCAGCGAAGGGTATGTCAAGCATGGAAAGCTGGCACATGTGGGCAACCACCGCCACAACGCCGTACGCGGCAACGATGCCTATGTCTTCACATATCTCTATGAGTTGGGGATCGACATCACCCCCGGCGCGAAGGAATTACGCCTGCCCGAAGATGCGCACATCGTCGTTTTCGCAGTAACCGCAGCAATCGCCCCGGCCGACGCATTGCGTCCGGCAATGGAACCGCGCGCCCTGCCCGAAGAGACCCAGCCCGTCGTCTACGTACAGCGCGACGAAACGAATCTTGCCGAAGGCGCCGACGTAATCGGGCTTTCCAACCCCCGGCGCATCGAGCAGGACATCGTCCCCCAATGGGCTCTCGACGGCAATAAAGCCACATACTGGAAAGACGCCTGGAACGATGTGCCGGGAGCCCCGAAATACCTGGAAATCGACCTGGGTGCCCCGAAGACATTCAGCACCTGGAAAGTGCTCCACGAAGGAAAGGACGGCGATTCCACCGTATTGCGCGACTTCAAGCTTATGGTCAAAAAACCGGGTTCCGACAAATGGGAGACCGTCGACGCGGTAACCGGCAATACGCAGTCCGTAACCGAACGCAAGTTCACCGCCCCGGTCGAAGCCCGTTATGTACGCCTCGAAGTTACCCAGGGAAATGCGAAAGACAACACGTCAGCCATCGTCTGCGAATTTGCATTATACCGCTAAACGCCCTGAATCCTCAGCCGGGAACCGGCATCGAAGTACCGGTTCCCGGTACCTTCCGGACAACCGACGCCGTCTTCCCGGATTCCGGGGAGGCGGCACAGTTGTTCTAAAATCGGCCTCCGTCACACCCATAAACAAGCTATTTAATCAGGTGCAGTTTTTTATCGGGAATAAAACGCTTATATTTGTAGATATCAAAATACGGATCATGCGCACACGGTATCTGCTGCTGTTTATGTTATGCTTTATCCAGAACGGATGGAGCGCCCCGGTCGATTCAACCCTGCTTTACGGTCTGACCTTCCGGGCACATACATCGGAAAAAGAGGCCCGCACCAGTTTGCACCTGACGCCCGAAAAATCGCTGTACATCGAAAATCCGTTCTCACTCGAATTCGACATCCGGCTGCGGCGCGAACAGGAGTGTTTCGGATTCATTTTCCGGCTCATCAACGAAACCGAGAAATACAGCATCGACCTGATCGGTGACCTGCTCTCCGAGCAGCGGTTCTCGCTTATTGCCGACGAAAAAACCCTGATGCAGGTCGACAGCTGCGATCTTCCGGGATTCTGCGAGGGCCAATGGCTGCACATCCGCCTCGACATGAACGACCCGGAAGACCTGCTCACCCTGCACGCCGGGGAGTTGCAGCGGAAAATCCCCTACAAGATAAAATCCGGCGCGAAATACGACCTCTATTTCGGCGGCAACAACCGCCCGGGCTATTTCACGAGCGAGGTTCCCCCGATGACCATCCGCGACGTGCGGATCAGCGAAAACGGGAAACCATTGCGCCACTGGCCCCTGGGACGGCATACGGGAGGAATCACCCTCGACCGGATTGCCGACCGGGAAGCCGTGGCGGTTAACTCCGTCTGGGAAATGGACCAGCATGTTTTCTGGCGCAAAATATCCGACTTTATTGTCCCCGGGCGTTATCCCCAAACGGCTTTCGACGAGACGGAAGGCCGCATTTTCGTCGCCAAAGACAATCGGCTGTACACCTTCCTCACCGACCGCGACAGCCTCATCTGCACGAAAGTCCGGCAGGGCCGCCCCTACAACAACATGGCGAACTGCATGGCTTACGCGCCCGGCAGGAAACGCCTGCTCTCCTACTGTCTCGAAAACGGCGCCATCGCCCACTATGATTTCAGATCGGAACAATGGGACAACCGCGACAGCACTCCCACGCCCCTTCCCCGCTTCTGGCACCACAACCGCTGCATGCTGCCCAACGGCGATATGGTCGTCTTCGGCGGCTACGGATTCCACCACTACCAGTCGCTTCTCCAAACCCTTCCGGCCGATTCGACCGGATGGCGCCCTGCCGCCGACCTGTCGGCAACCGTCTCCCCGCGGTATCTGAGTGCCGCAACTGCGACTGCCGACGGACAAATGCTGGTATTCGGCGGTTACGGCAGCCTGTCCGGCATCCAGCTCGAAGCTCCGGCAAACCGCTACGACCTCTACCGGATCGATCCCAGACGGAACCATTGCGAAAAAATCCGGGATATTTCCCCGGCTGACGGCTGCTATACGTGTTCCAACGCCATGGTATACGACTCCATTCGGAAAGTATGCTATGCGCTCACCTATGACAACCGCAAATCATCCACCTGGATCAAACTACGGGAAATTCCGCTCGACCCTTCCAAACCGGTTCGGATTCTGGGGGACTCGATTCCCTACTTTTTCAACGACATCGAATCCTATTGCGACCTCTACCTCGACCGGAACCACTCCCGGCTGCTGGCCCTGACATCGCACGTTAACCGCGAAGGCGACGGATTTTCCGAGATCAACCTCTATGCGCTGGCCTTCCCACCGGTCAGCACCGAAGAAATTGCCGTCCCAATAAGGGGGGGGGAAAGCGGCTGGCCGCTGCGACTGATGTGGGCCGGAATCCTGATCGCCGCAATCGCCGCCACGACTTACCGGTTACGTAAACGGTCCCGGAAACATACTGCCCCGATCCCGGCTCCATCCCCGGCACCTGAACCGAATGAAACCTACTCCCTGGAGAAGAAGCCCCGGTCGATCTGGCTGCTGGGCGGATTCCAGGTCATCGACGCCGAAGGCAACGACATAACGGGAAATTTCACACAGACGCTCAAACACATTTTTCTGCTCATTCTGCTGGAAACTTTCAAAACCGGCAAAGGCATCTCGTCGCGCAAGCTCAACGAACTGCTCTGGTTCGACAAGGACGAGGAGAGCGCCCGCAACAACCGCAACGTCAACATCCGGAAATTGCGGTTACTGCTGGATAAAGTCGGCGGTGTCCGGATATCCAACGACAACAGCTACTGGCACCTGGAGATAACCGACGGGGATTTTTTCTGCGACTACGTCTCCATCCTGTCGCTGATCCGCGAACTGGGCCCGAGCGAAAACCCCGACCCCGGCAAATGGAAACGACTGTTGGGCCTGCTTTCAGGCGGGACATTGCTGACCAACACCCAGATCGAATGGGCCGACGGCTATAAATCCGACTTTTCATCGCTGGTCATCGAAACACTGATGGAGATGAGCCGCAAGCCGGAAATAAGCGGCGACATGAAACAACTCCTGCGGATCGCCGACATCATCATGATCCACGACAGCATCGACGAAGACGCCATACAGTTGAAATGCCACGCCCTGTTCCACATGGGGAAAAAGGGATTGGCCAAACAGGCATACGACAATTTCTGCTCCGAATACGAGCGGTTGCTGGGCGCTCCCCAGCCCCTGTCCTTCGACGATCTGGTCCGTAAATAACTTTTTCAGCACTTTGGCGCCGGGAACTGTCATTTTAAGGATTTATTAAGTACAAATTAATCAATCCCCGCTATCCTTGCATTCGAAAAAACCTTTTTCGGAACAAGAATTTCTAACCTGAATTGCGAATGAAACAATTTCTCAAAGCGACAACGCTGACAGGCGTACTGCTGACAATGGCATGCTCGGGGAACACTCTGCGACCCATCGACTATGTCAACCCCAACATCGGAACCGTACACAGCCGGTGGTTCTTCTACACCCCGGCCGCCGAACCGTTCGGCATGGCCAAACTCGGGGCCTCGACCAATGGCAGCTATGGCAACAGAAGCGGCTGGCAGGCTGTGGGATACGAAGACGGGCATACCTCGATCGAAGGTTTTCCCTGCTTCCACGAATTCCAGGTGGGCGGCGTCATGCTCATGCCGATCGTCGGCGAACCCCAAACAAAACCCGGCCTGCTGGACCAGCCCGGTTCGGGATACCGCTCCTCGTTCGACAAGGCAAGCGAAACGGCACGACCGGGCTATTATGCCGTGACACTCAAGGATTACGGCGTGAAAGCCGAACTGACCGCCACCGCCCGTGTCGGATTCCAGCGTTACACCTTTCCCGCATCGGACAAGTCCCACATCCTGTTCGACATCGGCAACCGGCTGGGCGAAAGCGGCCCGGTGTGCGATGCAGTCGTGGAAATGACCTCTCCGACCACCGTCGAAGGATACATCGTCACCGAACCGGTCTACGTCCGGAAATACCAGCAGGGAGCCCGCGTCAACCTCTATTTTCATGCCGAGCTGAGCAAACCGGCCGCCTCTGGACAGGTATTCCTGCGGGACAGCATTCTCCGCGACGGCAACCGGATAGAGGGTATCGGAGCCGGAATCATCCTGAATTACTCGACCCGGGAGAACGAAACCATCGAAGTGAAGGTCGGACTCTCCTATACCTCCATCGGGAACGCCCGGAATAACCTGCGTGCTGAGGCCACAGGCATGGATTTCGACCAGGCCCTCAAACAGTGTACCCGCAAATGGGAAAACTACCTGGGACGCATCCGCGTCGACGGCGGTACGGAAGAGAGCCGGATTAAATTCTACACGGGACTTTATCACGCCCTGCTGGGCCGCGGCCTGGCCAGCGACGCCAACGGAGCCTACCCCCGCAACGACGGCTCCGTCGGCCAGATTCCGCTCGACAATACGGGAAAACCCATGCACAACCACTATAACACCGATGCCATGTGGGGCGCCTACTGGAACCTCACCCAGCTCTGGGCCCTTGCCTACCCGGAGTACTACAACGATTTCGTGCAGAGCCAGATCCTCATCTACAAAGACGCCGGATGGCTCGGCGACGGCATCGCATGCAGCAAATACGTGTCGGGCGTAGGTACCAACATGATCCCCATCGTCCTGGCAGGCGCCTATAACAGCGGCATACGCCAATTCGATGTGGAGGAAGGTTACCGGGCAGCCCTCAAAAACGAAATCGCCTGGGAAGGCCGCCCCGAAGGCGCCGGCAAAACGGATGTCGGCCATTTCGTGCGGCAGGGTTATGTACCCTACGTCGACCTGCCCTACAACGGGACGGATACAACCGGTTCGGCCTTCTCGGCATCGCACACCCTCGAATATTGCTTCAGCTCCTATGCCACGGCCCAGTGGGCCAAACAACTGGGCAAGGAGGACGACTACAAACGTCTGATGGAACTTTCGCGCGGCTGGCAGCAGTTGTTCGATCCCGAAACGCAGTTGATCCGACCGCGAACTGCCACCGGCGAATTTATCGGCAATTTCGATCCGCTGCAATCATGGCGGGGCTTCCAGGAGGGCAATGCCATGCAATATACCTATTTTGTCCCCCACGACCCGCAGCGGCTCATCCAAATGGTCGGCCGCGAACGCTTCAACCGCACCCTCGACTCCATCTTCACCGTCGCGCGTCAGAGCGTCTTCGGGGGCGGAAAGGTCATCGACGCTTTTTCGGGACTCAGAAGCCCCTATAACCACGGCAACCAGCCCAGCCTGCACATCGCCTGGCTCTTCAACTATTCGGGAACGCCCTACCTCACCCAGCAGTGGACGCGCCATATCTGCGACGAGTTCTACGGTGTGACCGGCGAACACGGCTACGGCTACGGACAGGACGAGGACCAGGGACAACTCGGCGCCTGGTACGTCATGGCAGCCCTCGGCTTGTTCGACGTACAGGGCGGTGCAAGCACCCAACCGACCTTCCAACTGGGAAGCCCGCAGTTCGACCGCATCGAGATCAGCCTCTCCCCGATGAACTCTTCAGGCGGAACATTCGTCATCGAAACCGAAAACAACGCTCCTGAAAACTGCTACGTCCAGTCCGCCACGCTGAACGGCGAACCGTTCGACGCCTGCTGGCTCTTCCGCGAACAGGTATACCGCTCCGGCAAGCTGAAGCTCGTTATGGGCCCCAATCCCAATCCGGCATGGGGAGCTGCAAACCCGCCCGCATACACCGAATAAAACAACCACTTTATCCGATTTCCTTTTATGAAAATAAAATCCACGATAAGCCGGGCCCTGGCCCTCTGCATGCTGCTGTCCGGCTCCTGCACCCCGCAGGGCGCGAACAAAGCTTCAATTCCGCTCCCGTATCAAACCATCGGACAGGGCATCTCCTGGCCCAGGGAGCAGGCTTTCCCCCGAATGGCAACTCCGGTTCAACGTCTCGACGGACTATCGGTCGGAGCTGCGGATTTCCCCACGACCGAAAAGATGCTTTTCGTCGCATTGCAGGGACTTGTCAACCGGCAGCAGCCCCGCATCTTCCTCTACGAGGTCGACCGCGAAGGACACGGAAAATGGCCTAACCTGCTCAATCTCTCCATCGAAGAGTACCCCTATGACCAGCGCTGGGAACTGGTTCGGAAATACCACTCCGAAATCAGGGGCGTCGTTCTCTACGACACGGCCAAAAGCCCCCATTACATCAACCTGGCTTCGACCGCAGCCGGAATCATGCAGGCGCTGCCCGTCACCCGGACCGAGCACGACGCCATGCAGCATGCCGGCCTCAGTTTCCCCGTTCTGGCCGACTTCACCGCCCTGCCCTACGAGCGGCCTTCGGAAATCTACCAGTATCTCTACGAAAACTACTGGAAAGCCTGCACCAAACGCCTCGTCGTCAGCCAGAACCCCAAACACGGATACATCCGCGACCTGGGCGTAGCGGCCGGCGCCGCCATCCTCTGGCTCGACCCGCGCAACCACGCCGAGAACACCGTGATGCGCAAATTCCTGCGCGACATGAAAGCCGGGGAGAGCATTCTCACTGGCTGGTGGGCCGACGAACGTTCGGGTATCGGCATTGGCTCGGAATACGGCATCGCGACCGTTCCTTCCGATTTTTACGAGAATGCCACCGTTTACGCAGGCATGTCGCCCGTGATCGACATGCCTGCAATTCCCCGTATGCCCAAGCTCGAAAACAAGGTTTACCTGGCCATCTTCCTCAGCGACGGCGACAACATCCAGTATTGCCAGCACACCATGTCCATGCTGTGGGACAACCCCCACCGGGGCATCATTCCGATCAACTGGACGGTCAGCCCCGCATTGGCCGACCTGGGCCCGGGCCTGCTCAACCACTACTATGCCACGGCAACCCCGAACGACTGCCTCGTATCAGGCCCCTCCGGACTGGGTTATGCCCTGATCTACGATGCGCACAACCGCGTCTGGAATACCGATGCCCGCGAACGGTTCGACCCCTATACCGAACTTACGCAGCGTTACCTCGAACGGAGCGGCCTGCGTGTGATCACGGTATGGGACGAAGTGAACGCCCAACAGATGGAGTCCTATGCCGCCAACTGCCGCTACCTCTACGGCGTGACGCAGGAGGACTGGAATTTCCACACCCCCGTGCAACCCGCCGTCGCAGGCGACCGTCTCCCGTTCGTCCCCAACAAACCCTGTTATGCCGCCAACGTGGAGCAGATATACGAGGCCTGGCGCGATACGATCTCGACATTCGACGGCAAACACCCTCTTTTCCTAGCCGCACAGGGCGAATCGTGGAAAATGGGTCCGGACCAGATCGTACGACTGAAAGCGATGTTTGAGGAACTGGCTCCCGGGCAGATCGAAATCTGCCGCGGCGACCACTTCTTTGCGCTCCACAACCAGGCGCACGGACTCTGCTTCAACCTGGCGCTCGCTCCCTCCACGGTCGTAACCTCCTCCCCGGCTGACACCGACGCCGCACTCGCTGCCGACGGCTCTCCCTCCCAGCAACGGATGTGGACATCCTCCCAAGGCGGAAAGCAGCAGATCGGGTTCGATTTCGGCGACACCTACGAACTCGGGCGTTACGTCGTCCGCCACGCCTCGGCCGCAGGGCTTTCGCCGGAAGCAAATGTCCGTTCGTTCAGTTTCGAGGTCAGTACCGACGGGCAGAACTGGACACGCATCGACCGCCAGAATGCGCCATCGCAGGTCACCGATGTCGACATAACTCCCGTCAAGGCCCGTTACGCGCGCCTTACCATCCACAAAGCCGGCGACGACGGCATTGCACGCATCGGCGATATTGAGATTTACGGCCGGACAATTTAACCGCCTGCCTGCAACCGAAAGCGGGGTGTCATTACGACACCCCGCTTTTTCGGTTTATATCCCGTATCACTTCCTGACAAACCGGAAATCGACCTGATCGGCTACCGGAAGCACAGCCGGCTCGAACGCCGGAGCCACGATTTCATCCCAATGCGAACTCAGGTCGAGTTCCCGGCCCTGCACCACCTCGAAGGGTGCGATCGCCACGACCCTTCGCTCCGAAGCGGCCCGGCCGATCGGCTCCGAAACCACCCGTTCGAAAACCGCAGGTTGTTCGCCGAACGTACGCGTCACCTTCAGCGTAAGCCGCCGGGTCGCAGGATCGGCCGTCAGCGTAGCCCAAAACGTAGGGAAATAAAGCGGCAGCACGACCTTCCCGTCGCCCACTACGGGCGCAAGCCGGAGTTCCCGGCCGGGAATATTCACCCCGGCCCCGGCCAGCACGTCCGGGGAGAACCACGTCACAGGTGCCGTCATGTAGGTAATGTCGCTCGGATTCCACAGGTTCTGCGTCCACGTCCATCCCTGCCGCAAATGCACCAGCTGGATATGCCGGAGGACATCCATTCCGTCGTCGTAAAATCCGGCCTGTATGCCTGCCAGCCCCGTATAGCTCTCCAGGTAGAAAGGCCAGCATTGCGACTGCGGCCAGTCGATGCCCCGGTTCAGGTTAATATCCCATACTTTATTCGCGTAATAATCCGGGGTTTTCGAAAGCGAAATCTTGAATTGCGACACCAGCGAAGCCTTGACCATCTCCATCGGATAGATGTCGCCCCATCCGCAATAGCGGCTCAGGAACTGCCCGGCCAGCTGCCCGGTGAACAGGACGCAGTCGAGCCGCTTCGAACCGTCGGGTTCGCAACCGTACGCAAAGAAACGCCCGTTCCACAATTTGCGAATGATCTCCTCACGGCTCCGGGCGAAGCGATCCTGCGCCTCGGCGACAATGGCCGGTTCACCCACCGCCTCCCCGAATACCTCGTAAGCCCGGAGCGTCGCCAGCCAAACCCCGGCATAATAGGAGTAGAGGGGCGGATGGCTGTAATCGTCATACGTAGTCTTGCCCACCGGGACAAGACTGCCTTCCGGGCAACAGCTTTTCAGGTAATTCATCGCCCGCTTCACACCGGCAACGTGCCGCATCAGGTAAGCCTTATCCCCGGTCTGCTGGTAGTCCTTGACCAGCTGAATGATCCAGCCCGAGGAATTGTCGAGCATATGCCCCTTTTCCGTGGGAACACGCCCTCCGACCGTCCCCATTCCCATGTAATAATGCCCGATAAAATGGAGGATATACCCGTCGGGGTCCATCGCATCGGCAAAAATATCCATCTCCGAACGGTCCAGCTGCGTAAAGAATTTCTGATAGAACGGATGCGCGCTGATTCGCTGGTCCATCGTTCCCGCCAAACCGCCCATAGCGCCCTCGTTAACCATCACATCCCCTTTTTTATTGAGCACCATATTGGTGTAGATCACATACCCGCTGTTGATCAGCTTGAACTTGTACCAATCGGGCAGCGTACTCTCCATCACGGGTTTCTGCCACGAGAACGTCTCCCGCTCAATCCGCGCGCGATTGCGGGCGGCATAGCCCAGCAGGGCATCCATATCCGGGAAGAAATTGTGGTAATACTTGTTGTAATCGCCCCCTTCGGCCCAGTAACGGTCCTTCGATTCCGAAGGGTCAATCCGTATCTCCGGAGCATACCATGCCAGCGCAAACCGGATCGTCTTCCTCTGTCCGGCCCTCAACCGGGTTTTCACGGCGAGCGCCGATGCCTTCGGGCTTCCGCCCGCAAGACTCAGCCGCGCTTCCGGCCCAAAATCGCCGAAACTTCCGCTCTGCCGGAAAGCCTCCCAAGCCGCTGCACCGTCCGCCACATCGAACGAAGGCAATACCGTCACCTCCTGCCCGGAAGCCTTCTCCACAGCGACCACCACCCGGTCGACATAATTCTGAAACGTATACCGGCGGGGTTCCAGCGGATCGGGCGCATACTGGACAAGCCCGGCCATATTTCCGACGCGGTAAACGGCCACGTTCGTCGCCGCTTTTTCATGGTCCGGCCACTCTTCCCCGTTGCAAAGCCGGTTGCGACCGTCCTGCAACACCTGACCGTCCATGCCCTCCACGCTCACCGGATCACGGAACAGACCGATAAAGTCCTCCCAGGAAAATGCGACCGCCACTTCCCGGTCGTCCGGCGAAGTCAGACTGACCTCGAACCAAACCACAGGCAGGGACGAATCCTTCACATTGTGGGGAGCCAACCCCGACCAGGCCCGGATTTCAGGCTTCAGGGGTGTTTCATTCCCGAAGCGCAACGTCGCACCGGGAAACAATCCCGTATAGCCGGTGTGCCCGACGCCTTCCATGCCGTACTGCGAAAGGCTGTCGCGCACCAGTCGCACCGCTTCGCCGCCTTTGCCCGGCCACAGGGCGAAGAAACAGGCCTCCGTCCGTTTCGTGGGCATGTGAATATTGTTTATGCCGATCCGGGTAAACCGCCCCGAGGGACTGAAGTTGACATTGCCGACCCCGATGCCGCCCAGCGGAACGCCGCTCACATCGGGATGATCCTTCAGGTCGAGGTAATCGTAATCGGCAGAGCCTCCCAACACGTCCATCCGGGCGGCAAATTTATTGTTGGCCTCCTCCACCCCGTAATCGTCCGTTCCTTTCTTGTTTTGGGCCGATACGGGCAGCGAAACGACTGCAAGCAGCAGTAACACAGTGAAAATTCTTCTTTTCATTCGGATTAGATCTATGATAATTTGAATAATTGTTCCTTTCGGTTTTCCGGCAATTCCGATCAGGGGCGTACATGCAGAAACCAGCAACAGCCGCCTGTCCGACACATGCAATCCATATCAATGTTCATACATTACAACACATGTGCAAAGAAACATAATTATTCTCTAAAATGCAAGCAATTAAACGAGCTTTTTCACCCCGGAAACTCAAAGGCCGCCATCGAATCGGGCGTCGCCAAAAATCCGATCACGGACTGGGAGGCCTATGCCGGGAAACTCCGGAAACAATATCAGGAATAAACCGATATTTCGATTGGATTTCCGGATAATCCCTCCCCTCACATATATATACAATATCGTCCCGACTGCAAACAGTCGGGACTTTTTCATGGATGCAAGTGGTCATTTTTTTGAGATTTTTCTATTTTTGCGCCCTAAAAACCAATAAATCATGATGTATTTACAGAAAAACTCCATCCAAAACAGGCCGGAGGGGGGGGGTGACACCCGCTATCAGGCGCCTGAAATCGAAACGATCGTGATCGCCGTAGAAAAAGGCTTCGCACAAAGCGAGGGAACGCAGTTCGACGGAGAACTGCCGGACTTCCCATACGACGAATGGTAAACCCTCCTACATGCAGACGAACATGACACACGCATTCCGCCATATCGCATCGCTTTTCATGCTTGCCGCACTCGTTTCCTGCAGCAAAGAGGAAACCGGGAACAATACTCCGGCTGATACATACATCTATCTCACCGCCTCGCTCGACAGCCAGACGCCCCAATCCCGCATGGTTATCGACGACGATGGAAAAAATGTCCTCAAACTCAAATGGGAGATCGGGGACACCGTCTATGGTGAATACGACGTTAAATACCCTCCTGTCCTTGTTCCCTTCAAAGCCATTGAAATATCGGAAGACGGCAAAAGCGCCCGTTTCGCAGCTTACACGAGCTACGACCGACAACCCGATTATGTCTATTGGGCCGAATCGGCCGACCGGATCGAAATCGAAGCCAACGGCGACAGCGGCGTCCGATTCCTCAACGTTGCCGAGCCCTGCACCGCAGAACGCGTCCCCTACAACAATGTGCTCTACGCCAAGCCGGACGGCAACAACAAATGTGTATTTAAGCCCCTGCTGGCCATCATGCGATTCGATCTGAAACTTCCTGCGGAGGTAACAGCCATCACCTCTTTTCAACTGGAAAACACCTCAACAAAGAAAAAATCCTTTAATCCCAATCCCCAGTTCATTCTGTATCCTAAGCCAACGGAGGATCAACAACAAATCATGAACCCGGACCGAAGCAACATATTTACGGACGACACGATCGATATTCCGGTAACCGACGGAAAAGTCGTGGTATACGTCTGCATGCCTCCTACAAAAACATCGGAGAGCGACGGGACTATAAACATCACCATCAACCAAAAGTTCGTCGCTACCAATAATTTCGGCACTCTTGTCGCCGGCAAAGTGGCCTCTATTCGCAAAACGGCCAAAGATTGGAAGTCGGTGCAGTAACTATAAATAGCCGAATAAAAAAGGGACTGTATTAAACAGTCCCTTTTTCTATAATACCCGGGCAATTCCGGCCTATACGAAACATTTCGCAAACTCCGCCACCGTCATCGGCCGCACCTCGCAGTCACCGATGCCCACCGGCAGGACGATCCGCAGCATGCCGTCCTCGTTCTTCTTGTCCTTGCCGACCTCCTTCAGCAGGCGCTTCACCTCCACAGGAGGCGTCAGATCGAAGCCCAGCGTCGTCAACACGTTCACGATCCGGTCACGGTCGGCCTCCGTCAGCACGCCCAGTTTCACGGCAGCCCCGGCGATCAAAGCCGTACCTACCGCCACAGCCTCGCCGTGGTTCATGCGGTTCGAACACTTCTCAATGGCATGCGCCAGCGTGTGCCCGAGGTTGAGTTTGCGCCGGTCGCCCGATTCGCGTTCGTCGCGCTCGACGATGTCGGCCTTGACGCGAATCGCCGCCGAAACAGCGTCCGACAGCAGATCGGTATCCGTGCGCAGGGACTCGAAGTCCGTCCGCTCGATGCGTTCGAACAGGTCGGCATCGGCAATGATCGCCGCCTTGACCACCTCAGCCAGCCCGGCCCGGAACTCCCGGTCGGGAAGCGTACGCAGCAATTCGGGATCGCAGATGACGAACTGCGGCTGGGTAAAGGTCCCGGCCATATTTTTGTATCCATCGACATTCACGCCGTTCTTGCCGCCCACCGAAGCGTCGACCTGCCCCAGCAGCGTCGTCGACACGAAGCCGAATTTCAGGCCGCGCATGTAGGTCGAAGCGGCGAATCCCGCCACGTCGGTGACGATACCGCCCCCGACAGCCAGCACGAAGGTCGAGCGGTCGACGCCCAGTTCGATGAAGCGCCGGTAGATCGTCTCGACGGTCTGCAATGTTTTGATGCTCTCGCCCAGACCGATCAGCACGGTGTCGTATTTGGCCAGTACGGGATGGTACAACCTGTCGATCGTGGAGTCGGAAACGACCACCACGCGCCCCTCGGGAAGCACTCCGGAGAGAATATCCGCTATCGGACCGATGAAAATTTCGCTCTGCTGGCGAACGTTGAAGGCAGGTTTCATTATTTAACTATTTTAAGAAACAAGCAAAATTAGCATAATTTCCCGAGAATTTGTTACCTTTGCACCACAAAATATACTTTTATGCAAAAACTGCGCAATATTGCGATTATTGCCCACGTCGACCACGGCAAGACGACACTCGTCGACAAACTCATTCTGGCGGGACACATCCTCCGCGACAACGCCAAGCCGACCGGCGAACTCATACTGGACAACAACGACCTGGAACGCGAACGCGGCATCACGATCCTCTCGAAAAACGTTTCGGTCATCTACAAGGACTATAAGATCAACATCATCGACACCCCGGGCCACGCCGACTTCGGCGGCGAGGTCGAGCGTGTGCTGAACATGTGCGACGGCGTGCTGCTGCTGGTCGACGCCTTCGAAGGCACGATGCCCCAGACGCGCTTCGTACTGCAAAAGGCCCTCGCGCTGGGCAAGAAGCCCATCGTGGTCGTCAACAAGGTCGACAAACCCAACTGCCGCCCCGAAATCGTCAACGAGCAGGTTTTCGACCTGATGTTCTCGCTCGACGCCACCGAGGAGCAGCTCGACTATAAAACCATCTACGGCTCGGCCAAGCAGGGCTGGATGTCGCACAAGTGGAACGAGCCGACCGATTCGATCGTCCCGCTGCTCGACGCCATCGTCGACGAGATTCCCGAACCGACGATCGTCGAGGGTACGCCCCAGATGCTCATCACGTCGCTCGAATATTCGGCCTACACGGGCCGTATCGCCGTGGGCAAGGTTACGCGCGGCTCGCTCAAGGCGGGCCAGATGGTCACCCTCGCCAAGCGCGACGGCGTGACGATGCAGAAAACCCGCATCAAGGAACTGATGATCTTCGAAGGCCTCGGCAAAAAGAAGGTCGACGAGGTTCCCTGCGGCGAAATCTGCGCCATCACGGGCATCGAAGGCTTCGAGATCGGCGACACGGTCTGCGACTACGAGAATCCCGAACCGCTGCCCCCCATCGCCATTGACGAACCCACGATGTCGATGCTCTTCACGATCAACAACTCGCCCTTCTTCGGCAAGGACGGCAAATACGTCACCTCGCGCCACATCAAGGAGCGCCTCGACCGCGAGCTGGAGAAAAACCTCGCCCTGCGCGTGACGCCCGGCCCTTCGGCCGATTCGTTCAACGTCTTCGGGCGCGGCGTGCTGCACCTCTCGGTGCTGATCGAGACCATGCGCCGCGAAGGTTACGAACTCCAGGTGGGTCAGCCCCACGTCATCATCAAGGAGATCGACGGCAAGAAATGCGAGCCGGTCGAGGAGATGACCGTCGACTGCCCCGAGGAGTATGCCGGCACGGTGATCGACCTCACGACGCGCCGCAAGGGTACGCTGACCAACATGGCTTCCGACGGCGAACGCACGCGCCTGGAATTCGACATTCCCTCGCGCGGCATCATCGGCCTTCGGTCGAACATGCTGACCGCCACGGCCGGCGAAGCCATCATGACCCACCGCCTGCGGGATTTCGAACCATGGGTCGGCGAGATCGAAATGCGCACCAACGGCTCGATCATCTCGGGCGAGACCGGCACGGCCTTCGCCTACTCGATCGACAAACTGCAGGACCGCGGCCGCTTCTTCATCAGCCCGATGGAGCAGGTCTACGCCGGCCAGGTTATCGGTGAGCACTCGCGCCAGAACGACATCACGGTGAACGTCACCAAAGCCAAGCAGCTGACCAACATGCGCGCTTCGGGCTCGGACGACAAAACGTCGATCGCTCCCCCGAAGGTCTTCTCGCTCGAAGAGGCCCTTGAATACATTCAGGGTGACGAGTACGTGGAGGTTACTCCCAACGCCATGCGCCTTCGCAAGATCCTGCTCGACGAGAACGACCGCAAACGCGCTGCGAAATAACGATGGACCATTTCACCCTTTCGCTCGCCGTAGGCGCAGTCGTCGGAGCGCTGGATGTCATCCCGATGATCTTCCAGAAACTCCCGGCCCGTTCGTGTTTCTCGGCGTTCTTCATCTTTTTCTTCGCCGCAGTGATCGTCTTTTACAGCGACCTGCCCTACCTGCCCTGGTGGGCCGACGGCATGGGCGTCACGCTGATGCTGATGATCCCCGTGCTGTTCACCTTCTCCGGCAAAGAGCGCAAGGCAATCCCGATCGTACTGTTCAACGCGCTGCTGTTCGGCTTCCTGATCAGCCTCGCAGAACGCTACCTGCCCTGAACGAAATTCCCGGGGCTGAAAGCCAAGGCAAAAACCATCCAAAAAAACGGGCTTTTAGCCCGTTTTTTTTATCCAGAACGAGCCCTGTCAAAATTCGCGCAACAGCAATATTATTTAAAATCATAAATAAAAAATTGCACAATACAAATTATTGTTCTATATTAATACTCGAATAACCAACCTAAACACCTCTCTCCTATGAAAAAACTCTTTATCGGGTCAGCTATCTCCGCTTTATTCCTGACAAGCGGATTCATTCTTTACCAATCTCAACACAACAACTCCTTATCTGATTTAATCGAAGCCAACGTCGAAGCGCTATCCCGCGACGAAAGTCCCTGTGATAATTTCAATGGCTATCGAAGGATACTGAACGGAAATGAGCGTATATACGATTGTTGCTATGCCGAAAAAACCGGCAGAGGCAGAGAAGACTGCAAACGATGGTAAGCAGGTTTCCCAAACCGGGAATCATTGCATGGCTGCTCCTGCTGACAACACTGACAGGTTGCACTAAAAAAAGTGGACCCGGAATCGTTTTCCGCGAGAAGGCAGACCTTCCGCCCGTCGTCTGCACGGCCGATTCGATCACCCTGCCGTTCCTGTTCTACTCCGAACGTTGGTTTCTCTCGCAGGGAGATCTTTATGTGCTCAACAG
This sequence comes from Bacteroidota bacterium, assembly GCA_023443765.1. GTDB lineage: Bacteria > Bacteroidota > Bacteroidia > Bacteroidales > Rikenellaceae > Alistipes. Next base: position 69,609 of record JAEZTA010000180.1, read on the forward strand.
TCGGGCAGCGCCTTTTCTAACCGTATACTCCCTCCCGGAACGAAGGGTGCGGGTACAATGGGGAAATATCGGACGCGGACCGCATGAGGTTCCGATCCCTTCGCTCGGCGAGATGCGCGACAAGAACCGGGTAGTCATCTATTCGAACAGCCTGAACCAAATAGAACTATTCGAATTGCGTACGGACAGTTTGGCATACCTGTCGACCTTTCATTTCCCGATCTGGATAAAAGAACAGCGCAGCCTGCCCAAACCTTATACCCGTCTCGTGCAGTATAACGACACACTATTCGTCGGGACAAGTTTTCTGCCGCGACAAATCGCGGTGGAACTGCTCGATATACAGAACGAGCAGATTGTCGATGCCGTCGATTTTCAGCTGCAACCGACCGAAGGCGGTTACTCCGGCCCCTTCGAATGCAAGGCCGCACTCGGTGCGGACCGGATGGCGGTGGCATACCGTTACATAAACCGCATTGAATTATACGACCTCTCACCCGAAGGATTTCGCCTGACGCACGTACTGGGAAGCGACGCCACCCAAGAAGAGCTATACGCCCAAGACCGCGACGATGAAATGGATTTCTACTATTCGGACGTTGTCTGCGGCCAACGATACGTCTATGCGCTTTGGCAGGGAGTTCCGACCGGCAATCTCGGAAAAAGGGAGTCCCGCATCGAGATCATCGATGCAGAAAACGGCGAAATGCTCCGTATTCTGTTGCCCGACCGTTATCTGACCGACATTGTTGTCGACGAAAAGGACGGAGTTATCTACGGACACGATCCGCTGAACGAGGACTGCCTGTACGTATATCAAATCCCCGTATAGCTTCGCTCCGGCAAATCGGCCGTGCGGAACGCTACCTCGCATAAAACAAAAAACGGACTCCGGTCCGTTTTTTTTGTGCCACTCCGTGCAGTATCAGGACTTTGGCTCCGTTTTAAAGGAAACCTCCAACCTCTATGAAAAAACTCTTCTTCCTGCTGTTGTCGCTGCCGTTCGTCCTCGGTAGTTGCGACGACGAAAAGTCGCGTACCGAAACCTGGACCGTCGCCCCCGAAAAGGGCGTTGCAGGCGTCACGATGGGCTTCGGCTATGTCCCGGCCTGCATCGTAAAAACAGGTCCGAATGCCGATTGGGAACTATTTTCGAACGACATTCTGGGCTTCACCTTCGAAAAAGGTTACCAGACCGAAATGCTCGTCCGCATCGACCCGATCCCCAATCCGCCCGCCGACGGCTCTTCGCTGCGGTACACCATGCTCAGGCAGCTTTCGCGCATCCCCGCCGAATCGACCGTCGATCCTTCGAGGTTCTGTCCGGAGTTCGAGGTTACCATCGCCTCCGAGCGTGCCGACCGCCACATAGCCGCCTACTGGTTTAAAGACATGCACACCGACCCGCGCTGGCAGGCATTCCCGTGGGAGATCGATGGCTTCGACTTCAAACCCGGCTACGAAGCCCGCATCCGGATACAGGCCGTGGCCGAATACGACGAAACTGCGGCGGACTACGCCGTGAAATACCACCAGACAGAACTGCTATCCAGCGAGAAAAAAGATTCCGAGGGGTTGCCACAAATTTAAAGTCTCACAACGCTATACATCCGAACGGAGCCAATGGTAGCGACCAATTCCGACCCGATGCCGGAGCCGTTAAACGACGAACCGGCTAAAAGCGCGAGCGAAGGGGATGGTTTGCTTGCAAACCCGCGAATAGTCGCCCGGAGCCAGCGTTAGACGATTCGGCGTAGGCAAAGGCATCAGTCGGAGAGTTTTTGGTACTTTTTGCGGCAAAAAGTACAGAAACTACCTGCGAAGCGTTGCAAACGAAAGGATGTGCCACGTGACGCCTACGGCCACCGCCAGCAGCGCGGCCTGCGCCCACCACCACTCCGAGAGCAGCGCAAAGACACAGTAGAGCATCGTACCCCACATCAGGGCGATGGAAATGACCTTGGCGCGCATGGGTATGGCGCGGTTTTCGCGGAAGTTGCGGATGTATTCGCCGAAATAGCGATGCGTGAGCAGCCACTCGTAGAGCCGCGGCGACGAGCGGACCCAGAGGGCCGCCGCCAGCAGCAGAAACGGCGTCGTGGGCAGCAGCGGCACGAAGATGCCGACGATGCCCAGCACGAGCGCAATGCAGCCCAATATGGCGAGGAAAATTTTCACGGCACAAAAATAGCATAAATTCGGGGCCACTCCGCACTGCAAAACGGGATTTTTACCTATCTTTGGTGTCGTAACGACACTTTTACCAACCGGAAGGCCGCTCCGAACCGGATACAACCCGGTTTTACAATATTCCGGCTTTTTGCTATATTTGTAATAGAGAACACAAATAAACCGAAATACGATGAAAAAAATAGGCATCGCCAGCGACCACGCCGGCTATGAAATGAAAGAGTTTCTGGTAGGTTACCTCAGCGCCATGGGCTACGAGGTGCTCGACTTCGGCACCTATTCGCCCGAGAGCGTTGACTACGCCGATTATGCCCACCCGCTGGCCGAGGCGATCGAAAACGGCGAACTGGAATGCGGCATCGCACTCTGCGGTTCGGGCGAAGGCATGACCATGACCCTCAACAAGCACCAGGGCATCCGCGCCGGACTGAGCTGGGAACCCGAAATCGCTTCGCTGATCCGTCGCCACAATGACGCGAACATCATCGTCTTCCCAGCCCGCTTCATCACCAACGACGAAGCCGTCAAGATGCTCGACGCCTATTTCGCCGCCGGGTTCGAGGGCGGACGCCACGAAGCGCGCCTGGCCAAGATGCCCGTAGCAGGCTGCAAATAGAGCCGCCCGCCCGAAGAACCTCCCCGAATGTCCAGGCACCAGCTTTGCCGCAACTGCGGCCATATCGTCAATAACAACTACTGCCCGGCCTGCGGGCAGCGGACTTCGACGCGACGCCTGAGCTGGGCGGCACTCGTGGAGAGCGTCACCTCGACCTTCATCGGCGACGAGGCCTACGGACTGCGGGGCATGAACATGCGCAAGGGAGCCGTGATGACCTGGCTCGCGATCCTGTTCCAGCCCCACCGGGTCATTCCGGAATTCATCGCCGGCTGCCGCCGCAAATACTTCAACCCGGTCGCGATCCTGCTGTTGCTGTCGACGTTCTACGCCGTCGTCTTCCTGCTCGTCGGCAAGGAGTACACACCGGGAGCCACTGACGATCAGGGGATGTTCGTGTGGCTTCTCAACACCTACATCGACTATGCCACGCTGCATCCAGCAGGCTACCTGCTGTTGATGCTGCCGTTTTTTGCGCTGGCCATGAAGACGGTTTTCCGGCGGAGGGCCGACCTCCGCTATGTCGAATACCTCTACATCGGCATCTTCCTCTCGATCTTCGAAATCACGCTGATGATCGCGGCGCTCCCGGCCGAACTGCTGATTCCCTGGTACAGCAATTTCTACATGAGCACGCTGCCGCTGTTCCTCTATACGGCGTTCGTCTTCTGGAAAATCTTCAACCTGAAAAAGAAAGGAGCCATCCTGCGCACGTTGCTCGCCGACCTGCTCCAATACGTTTACTTGTTCCTCGTCACGCTGTTGGTCTGCGGCTGCCTCGTGGGCGGCTACTACCTCATTGCCCCCGAAAAATTCAGGAAAGCGCTCGATTCCGACGGAAAACTGCGCATCGAACGACCGGAAGGCTCGAAGAACAACCGTTTGCATGATGTCATCAACGGAATCGTCGACGCCTTCGCCGAGGAGGACGAGGCAGAACCCGAGGCCGCGCAAATCCCTGCGGATTCGCTCGCGGCAAAATAAAAGAGATTCGGGGCGCTCCGGCCCCGGCAGGAAATTACAATTCGAATACGAAAGGCGAAAGACGATGCAGTTTTTCGCTTTTTTCAGACCCTGTGAACAGCCCGAAGACCGCCGAGCCGCTGCCCGACATCGAAGCGTATACGGCCCCTTCGGCCAGCAAACGCTCCCTGGCTACTCTGATAGCCGGATGTGCCGCAAGGATGTGCCCTTCGAAATCGTTGGTAACCAACCCCTGCCACTCCGTTACAGGCCGCCGCAAACGCTCTGCGAGCGGCGTTTCCGGAATCCGGGGCTGCACGCCGGCATAGGCTTCGCGGGTCGAAACCCCTTCGTCGGGCTTGACGATAACGAGCGTCATCCCGCTTAGGTCCAGGGCGAAAGGCTCCATCACCTCACCCCTTCCTTTACATAGTTGCGGCGTATTGCGCACAAAAAAAGCCGTATCGCTGCCCAATTCGGCAGCGCGGGCGATCAGTTCCGACTCGGATAATCCCAACGCAAACAGTTCATTGAGAGCCAGTAACACCGCCGTACCGTCGGACGATCCCCCGCCCAGCCCCGCGCCGAACGGCACGCGCTTGTCGAGGCGGATCGCCACGCCGTCCACGCCGTAATGCCGCTGCATCAGCCGAAACGCCTTGAGGCAGATGTTCTCTTCGGGGGTGCAATCCACAGCCAGCCCTTCGGCCCGGAACGTCACGCCGGGTGTATCGGTCGCGCCATACACGCCGCCGGATGCACCGGTACGCACCACCTCCACCTCGTCGTAAAGACCCGCAACGGGGAACATCACGGTTTCCAGATCGTGGAAACCATCCGCACGACGGCGCAGGATGTCGAGGCCCAGATTTATTTTGCAGTTTGCTTTCAGAATCATAGAACAAAGATAAGAATTTTCTATTTTTGTCGTATGAAATTCCGCACCGAAATAGAAACGATGCCCCTCGGGGTGAAAATCGGCTATGAAAACCGGGTGCTGACGCTCGGGTCGTGCTTCGCGGCGCACATTGCCGGGAAACTCTCGGAAGCCAAATTCCCGGTCGTGAAAAACCCTTCGGGTATTCTGTTCAACCCGCTCTCGATCGCCGCGGCGATCCGCAGTTATGCCGACCCTATACCCGTGACACACAGCGAACTGGTCTTCGGGGAGGGCTTGTGGCACCATTTCGGGTTTCATGGCGACTTCTCGGCCCCGACGGCCGACGAGGCGCTGCAAAAGATGAATGCCGCCCGGCAGGCCGGGGCCGAAGCGCTCCGCACGGCCGACCGCGTGATCCTCACCTTCGGCACGGCATGGGTCTATGAGCATAAGGGAGAGGTAGTTGCCAACTGCCACCGGCAGCCCGCCGCGGAGTTTTCCAGAAGGCGGCTTTCGGTCGGTGAAATCGTGGGAACCTTTGCGGAACTGATCGAAGGTCCGCTTGCCGGAAAGCAGATCATCCTGACGGTCAGCCCCGTACGGCACATCGGCGACGGACTTGCGGGCAACGCCGTGAGCAAAGCGACGCTGCGGTTGGCAGCCGAACAGTTGACCGAAAAGTTCAAGTGTGCGGCGTATTTCCCTGCATTCGAAATACTTACCGACGACCTGCGCGACTACCGTTTTTACGCCGACGACCTGGTGCACCCCGCGCCACAGGCCATTGCCTATGTCTGGGAGAAATTCGCCCCGGCAGCTCTGACGGACGAAGCCCTGCGCCTGCTTCCGGAGGTCGAAGCGATCGTCGCGGCAGCGGCCCACCGCCCCCGCAATGCGCAGGGCGAAGCGCACCGCGCCTTCTGCCGCCGCCAGTTGGAACGAATTGCCGCACTTTCCGACATCGATTTTCGGACAGAAACGGCCTATTTCCGCCAATGTCTCGAAATAAATTCGTAAATTTGCGGTCAATTTATCGCACACCATGACAAGAAAATTATTCGTATTCGCCATAGCCGCCCTCGCGGCACTCCAAAGCGTCGCGGCACAGCCCCGGCTGATCGTCCAGATCGTCGTCAGCTCGATGCGCGGCGAGGACCTTGACCGCTATGCCGAAAATTTCGGCGAAGGCGGCTTCCGGCGCCTCACGGAGGGCGGCACGGTCTATGCCGACAGCCGCTACGACTACCTGCAGACCACTACGCCCGTTTCGCTCGCCACACTCACCACGGGGGCCATGCCCTCGACGCACGGCGTGATCGGCTCGCGCTGGGTCGACTACACGACCAATAAGGTCGTCGAACTGACCGCAGGCCGCAAAGGCCCCGGCGCCTACCACCTGATCGCCCCGACGCTTTCGGAAACGCTCCTGCAACACGCCCCGGGCAGCCGCTCGGTCACAATCGCCCCGGAAGCCGTTTCGGCGGTGGTGATGGCCGGACACGGCGGGGAGGTATTCTGGCTCGACTCGGCGCGCTGCGACTGGGAAACTTCGCCCTACTATGCCACGGAGGTCCCCGAATGGATCGCCCGCAGCAACCGCGAACGCTACAACCTTTCGTACATCGCCAACGAGTGGCGCACGCTCCTCGAACGCGGCCGTTACCTCAACACCCGCAATTACGACATCGCGCTGGCTGGAAAGAGCAGGAAGGAGCAGGACCAGAACGGCGCAGGACGCCTCAAACTGCAAAGCGATTTCGAACGCCTGCTCTACACCCCGGCGGGTAACACGGCGGTATTGGGGCTGGCCAAGCAGGCCATTGCGCAATACAGGCTCGGGGACGACAAAATCCCCGACCTGCTGAACATCTGCCTCGACTCGCCGCGCCGCATCAGCGAGGCCTACGGACCCGAATCAATCGAGGTCGAGGATATGTATTACCGCCTGGACCGCGACCTGGCCGACTTTCTGACCTTCGTATTTGCGCAGGTCAAGGACGGGAACGCTATGGTAGTGCTCACCTCCGACCACGGAACCAGCCCTTCGTTCGACGCCGGGATTGCCGAAGCCGACCGCTTCAACCCGCGGCAGTTCGAGGTGATCGTCAACGGATTCCTGAACGTCCGCTACGGCATGGGCGACTGGGTGGTGGAATACAGTGACAAAAGCCTGTGGCTCAACCATAACCTGATCTACGAGCGGGGGCTGAACCTCGCCGAAGTGCAGAACGAAGTGGCCATCTTCGCCATGCAGTTCAGCGGCATCTCCCACGCACTGGCCGCAACGGCCATGCGCACGAGCTATTTCGGCAGCGGCTATGCGCGCCGGATGCAGAACAGTTTCTACCCCCGCCGTTCGGGGGACGTGATCCTGAACCTCATGCCGGGGTGGATCGAGGAGCAGGAGCGCTGCTGGTCGATGTCGGGGTCGATGTACGGCTACGACGCCGAAGTTCCGCTGGTGTTCTACGGCAAGGGCGCCGGGCAGCAGCGGGTGAAACGCCGCGTGGACATGACGGCGGTGGCCCCGACGCTGGCACGGCTGGCGGGCGTACGCGAACCGGCGGCATCGGAAGGCGGTGCGCTGGCGGAAATCGTGGACTTATAAAAAATGTTGTAACATGGACAAGATACAGGACGAGATTATCGAAGAGTTTTCCGTATTCGACGACTGGCTCGACAAATACGACTACCTGATCGGCCTGAGCGAGACGCTCCCGGCCATCGCGGCGGAACACCGTACGGAACAATACCTGATCCAGGGCTGCCAGTCGCGGGTCTGGGTCGACGCGAAGCTGGAGGACGGCAGGGTTTACTACACCGCCGACAGCGACGCCATAATAACCAAGGGCATCATCGCGTTATTGATTCGCGTACTGAACGGGCGCACGCCGCAGGAGGTACTCGACACGGATCTCTACTTCATCGACGCCATCGGCCTGAGCGCCAACCTATCGCCCACGCGGGCCAATGGACTGGTGGCGATGATCAAGCAGATGCGGCTATACGCTTTGGCCTTTCAGGCCAAGGCCAATTAAGAATTTAAAAAAATTGGGGTATGACTCCTGAAGAGATACTTGAAGTCGAAAAAGACATCGTCGCGACCCTCAAGAACATATACGATCCGGAAATTCCGGTCAACATCTACGACCTGGGGCTGATCTACGAAATCGACTACACGCCCGACGGCGTGGCCACGATCCGCATGACGCTCACGGCTCCCAACTGTCCGATGGCCGACATGCTGGTCGAAGACGTGAACATCCAGGTCGGGAAGGTCAAAGGCGTGAAATCGGTGAACGTCATCCTCACGTTCGACCCCGTGTGGGACAAGAGCATGATGACTGAAGAGGCGCTGCTGGAACTCAATCTGTTCTGAGATGGCGGATGCAGAGGCACGGGTGATCGAACGGCTGAAAGCCGGGGCCGGGGCTTATGCCTGCAGCGGTTACCTGGCCGCGCTCGACGAACTGCAACGCACCGAAATCGGTACGGCACTGATCTTCGACCGCCTGCAACGAAAGATGCGCACGGTCGAAGCGCTGCGCGACGAAGCCTCCGGGAACTGGAACCAGACCTTTTACCTGCTCTATTTCCGTACGCTGGGCGACCGGCAGAATCAGGAGGCCTTTCTGCAACTGGCACGGAAGGTCCCCTACAAAATCGTGCTGCGGGAACGGTTGGTTCCGCATGCCGTCGAAGCGATGCTTTTCGGCGCTTCGGGGCTTTTGGAGCTCTACCGCAACGACACCTACACGCTCGACCTGAAGCGCAGTTTCGAGTACTTCGCAGCGAAATACGAAATCGAACCGATGGACGCCTCGGAGTGGGTGCTCACGGAGATTCGCCCGGCCAACCACCCCGTGCTGCGGCTGGCGCAGGCCGCGGAGTTCTTCACGCAGGACGAATTCGTCATGGAGCGCGCCATGGCCTGCCGCACGGAGGAGGAGGTACGCCGCCTTTTCTCGATCGAGGCGTCGCCCTACTGGCGCACGCACCACATCCCCGGCGCCGAGAGCGACGAAAGCCCCAAGCGCATCGGGTCATTCAAAGCCAACATCATCGGAATCAACCTGGTAGTGGTCCTGCAATTCGCCTACGGGAGTTACACGGGCAACGAACGGCTGCGCGACAGCGCCCTGACGCTGCTGGAACGCCTGCCGGCCGAAGACAACCGTTACATGCGGGCGTGGCAGACCGCCGGCGTGCGCCTGCGCAATGCCTTCGAATCGCAGGCTTTGTTGCAGTTGGCGACCGAATACTGCGCTCCGCGACGCTGTGCGGAATGTCCCGTCGGACGGCGGATCGCAAAAAGCCTCCCGGAAGATTGACAAATTCCAAAAAATAAGTATCTTTGTAGGATTTACAACCCAAACCGAACAATAACAAACGCATTATGGATATAGTTGCAGGTATAATCAAAGCCCTCTTCGGCTCGAAAGCCGACAAGGACCGTAAGCAGATCGAGCCTTATCTGGAGAAAATCAAGGCCGTCTACCCCTCGATCGAGAAGCTCTCGAACGACGAACTACGCGCGCACAGCGACGATCTGAAAAAGCAGATCGCCGACTATATCGCCGCAGACGAAGCCCGCATCGTCGAGCTGAAAGCCCTGCTCGAAAAGCCCGAAACACAACTCGAAGAGAAGGAGAAGATTTCGAAGGAGATCGACGAGACGACCAAGCGCATCGACGAGAAGATCGAAGAAGTGCTCGACCGGATACTGCCCGAGGCATTCGCCATCATGAAGGACACGGCGCGCCGTTTCGCCCAGAACGAGACGGTCGTGGTGACGGCAAACGACTTCGACCGCAACCTGGCGGCGACGAAGGATTTCGTTACCATCGAGGGCGACAAGGCCATTTACGCCACCCACTGGCTGGCCGGCGGCAACGACATGAAATGGGACATGATCCACTACGACGTGCAGTTGTTCGGCGGCGTGGTGCTCCACCAGGGTAAGATCGCCGAAATGGCGACGGGTGAAGGTAAGACCCTCGTGGCGACGCTCCCCGTATTCCTCAACGCATTGTCCAGAAAGGGCGTGCACATGGTGACGGTGAACAACTACCTCGCCAAGCGTGACTCCGAGTGGATGGGCCCGATGTACCAGTTCCACGGCCTGTCGGTGGCCTGCATCGACGACACGCAGCCCAACTCCGACGCCCGCCGTGAGGCTTACATGGCCGACATCACGTTCGGAACCAACAACGAATACGGCTTCGACTACCTGCGCGACAACATGGCTTCGTCGCCCAAGGACCTCGTACAGCGCAAGCACCACTTCTTCGCCATCGTCGATGAGGTCGACTCCGTGCTGATCGACGACGCCCGTACACCGCTCATCATCTCGGGTCCCGTGCCCAAGGGCGACGACCAGATGTTCGAACAGTATCGTCCGGCCATCGAGAACCTCTACAACCTGCAGAAGAACCTCGTGACGGCCCTGCTGGCCGAGGCGCGCCAGCTGATCTCGGCGGAGAAGAACGACGAGGGCGGCGTGAAACTCTACCGGGCACACAAGGGTCTGCCGAAATACAAGCCGCTGATCAAATACCTCTCGGAGCAGGGCGTCAAGGCGCTGATGCAGAAGACCGAGAACACCTACATGCAGGACAACAACCGCCGCATGCCCGAGATCACGGACGAGTTGTACTTCGTCATCGACGAGAAACTCAACTCGGTGGAGCTGACGGACAAGGGACACGAAGTGCTGTCGAAATATTTCAACGAGGACGGATTCTTCGTGATGCCCGACATCGGCGCCGAAGTCGCTGAGCTGGAGAAAAGCAACCTGACGCCCGAAGAGCAGGCGCAGAAGCGCGACGAGGTGATCAACGACTACTCGATCAAGTCGGAGCGCGTGCACACGGTGATCCAGTTGCTCAAGGCCTTCGCCATGTTCGAGAAGGACATCGAATACGTGGTGATGGACAACAAGGTGAAGATCGTCGACGAGCAGACGGGCCGTATCCTCGAAGGACGCCGCTACTCGGACGGACTGCACCAGGCCATCGAGGCCAAGGAGCACGTAAAGGTCGAGGCGGCGACGCAGACCTTCGCCACGATCACGTTGCAGAACTACTTCCGTATGTACCACAAGCTGGGCGGTATGACCGGTACGGCCGAAACGGAGGCATCGGAGTTCTGGAGCATCTACAAACTCGACGTGGTGGTGATCCCGACCAACCGCAAGGTGGTTCGCGACGACCGCCAGGACCTGATCTACAAAACCAAGCGCGAGAAATACAACGCCGTGATCGAAGAGATCGTGAAACTCGTCGAGGCGGGCCGTCCGGTACTGGTCGGTACGACATCGGTCGAGATTTCGGAGTTGCTGAGCCGCATGCTCAAACTCCGCGGCATCAAGCATAACGTACTGAACGCCAAGCAGCATGCGCAGGAGGCACAGGTCGTGGCCGAGGCCGGACGCTCGGGACAGGTGACCATTGCGACCAACATGGCCGGTCGAGGAACCGACATCAAGCTGACGCCCGAGGTGAAGGCCGCGGGAGGTCTGGCGATCATCGGTACCGAGCGCCACGAAAGCCGCCGCGTCGACCGCCAGTTGCGCGGACGCGCCGGACGCCAGGGCGACCCCGGATCGTCGCAGTTCTTCGTATCGCTCGAAGACGATCTGATGCGTCTGTTCGGTTCGGGCCGTATCGCGGCAATGATGGACCGTATGGGTCTGAAGGAGGGCGAGGTGATTCAGGCAGGCATGATGACCAAGGCCATCGAGCGCGCCCAGAAGAAGGTCGAGGAGAACAACTTCGGCATCCGTAAGCGCCTGCTGGAATACGACGACGTGATGAACTCGCAGCGCGAGGTGATCTACACCCGTCGCCGCCACGCACTCTACGGCGAGCGTATCGAGATCGACCTGAACAATATCATGTACGACTACGCCGAAAACTTCGTCGAGGAGAACCGCGGCATCGAGTTCGAGGAGTTCCGCCTGGAGCTGATCCGCGACGTGGCCATCGAGCCGGAGATTGACGAGGCGACCTACAAGAATGCAAAACCCGTCGAGCTGGTCGAGGCCATCGTCAAGGCGCTCAAGGAGGCTTACGCACGCCGTGCGAAGGCCGTAGCCGACACGGTGCGCCCGGTCATGGAGCGTATCTACGAGGACCGTAAGGAGCAGCTGGATTCGAACATCTACTTCCCGCTGACGGACGGACACCTGGGTTACAACGTGCCGGTCAACCTGCTGAAGTGCCAGAGCACGGACGGGGCGGAGATTTACAAGGTCTTCTCGAAAGTGGTGATGTTCACCACCATCGACGACGCTTGGCGCGAACACCTGCGCGAGATGGACGATCTGCGCCAGAGCGTGCAGAACGCCACCTACGAACAGAAGGACCCGCTGCTGATCTACAAGTTCGAATCGTTCGGGCTGTTCTCGAAGATGATCATCAAGGTCAACCGCGACGTGCTGGCCATCCTGAACAAAGCCTACATCCCCGTGCGCGACCAGAATGCCGAGGCCGTACAGCGCCAGCAGCAGGAGCGCGCGAAGGTAGATGTCAACAAGTTGCAGGCTTCGCGCATGCAGGCTGCGGCGCAGGCCGGACAGCAGGAGCAGCAGAAACCGATGCCCATGCACGCCGAGAAGAAGGCCGGACGCAACGATCCGTGTCCCTGCGGCTCGGGCAAGAAGTACAAGAACTGCCACGGCAAGGGCATGTAACATCGGAACCATGGCTTATCAGGAGGAAAAACAACGCCAGTTGGACCTGCGCTACCTGCGCATGGCGAGCATCTGGGCCGAAAATTCATACTGCGTACGCCGCAAGGTGGGGGCGCTGATCGTCAAGGACAAGATGATCATTTCGGACGGTTACAACGGCACTCCGTCGGGCTTCGAGAATGTCTGCGAGGACGAAGAAGGCCATACGAAGCCCTATGTGCTCCATGCCGAAGCCAATGCCATCACGAAGGTCGCCAAGTCGGCCAACAACTGCAACGGCTCGACGCTCTACATCACGGCTGCACCCTGCATCGAATGCTCGAAGCTGATCATCCAGGCGGGTATCAAACGGGTGGTCTATTCGGACGATTACCGTTCGGAAGAAGGGTTGAACCTGTTGCGCCGCGTAGGCATCGAATGTGTACAGTGCGAACTGGGGCACAAGGAGTAACGACGATGAAAAAGGCGTTCTTGCTGTTGGCAGCCCTGGTATGCGCCCGAATCGGTTCGGCGCAGGAGATCGTGGCGGACACCGTACGGTCGACGCCGCCCTACTACTATTGCGAAATCATCGCAGGACACCTGCCGACCCACCGCAACAACGGCATACTGTTCGATTTCGGGCAGGAATCCGGCGTATGGAAGTACAACTACCTGACAGACACAGCCGGGAACAAGTTGCTTTTCAGTTCGGGCATGGATGCCGTAAATTACATGGGCAGCCTCGGCTGGGAGTTCGTACAGGCCTATGCCTCGGGCAAGGACAACGACATCAGCCACTACGTATTGCGCATCGCCCCTGCCCGGCTGGCGACCCTGCAACAGGAACGGCTGCTTTCGCCGCCGGACCGGGAGAAGCCAGGCAAAAAGGCGCGGAAATAGCAAAAAACGGAGCATCGGAAACGGCGCTCCGTTTTTTTGCACCGAACCGCAGGCAAGGCTTGCATTTTCCACATACATATTGTATATTTAGGAATGCAAAAACCGAAACAACAAAGCGTTATGAAACGAATCGTGATCGTAGGCGCCACGTCGGGCATCGGCCTCGAAGTGGCACGGCTCTGCATCCGCGCGGGATGGCAGGTCGGAGCGGCAGGGCGCCGCACGGAAGCCCTCGAAGCGCTTCGTGCCGAGGCGCCCGCACAGGTGGAAATCCAGTCGATGGACATCACCCGCGACGACGCTCCCGAGCTTCTCGCCCGGCTGATCGAACGGCTGGGCGGCATGGACACCTATTTCCATGCGTCGGGGATCGGCAGCCGCAACACCGAGTTGCGACCCGACATCGAGATCGCGACCCTGCGCACCAACGGCGAAGGGTTTGTGCGGATGGTCACGGCGGCATTCGGCTATTTCCGCGGCCACGGAGGCGGGCACTTAGCGGTCATCAGTTCGATAGCCGGCACGAAAGGGCTCGGGACAGCCCCGGCCTATTCGGCGACCAAACGGATGCAGAACACCTACATCGACGCGCTGGCGCAACTCTCCCACATGGAGGGTTACGGCATCCGGTTTACGGACATCCGCCCGGGATTCGTCGCGACGCCGCTGCTGGCCGGAGACGGGAATTACCCGATGCTGATGCGCACCGGGAAAGTTGCCGCACGCATCATGCACGTACTGCAACATCCCCGCCGCCGGGTGGTCATCGACCGCCGTTATGCCGTGCTGGTCTTCTTCTGGAAACTGATTCCGGAAGGACTCTGGGAACGGCTGAAGATACGCAAAAACGATTAGGTAAAGCCCCGCAGGAAGATTTCCGCGGGGTTTTTCGCGGCAGGGCCGAAAAAATCATTACATTTGTTCCGCATGGCACGACGGCGACATACCCCCAAGGGGCGGCTTCTGGTGACGGGAACGATTCTGTTGTTCCTGCTCGTGGCGGGTATCGTGGTCACGGGGCGCATCATCAACGGCACAGCCGTGCAGATGAGCGGCCGCATGGTCACGCAGATCAGCGAGTACCATTGCAGGCTGCTGCAAGTCGAGTTCAAACGTTCGGAAGAGGTATTGGCCGCTTCGGCACAGTTCATGCGCGAACACGCCGCCCCGACGGAGGCTGAACTGAGGGTGCTTGCGGCGACGCTGATGCAACTCGATCCGAAAGCCGGATGCGTCTGGTTCGCGCAGGCCGGGAGCCGCACGATCCGCAGCTACCCGCGCAGCGAAGAACCCCGGACGACGGATGCGGCCACGGATTTCCGGCAGCAACTTATCGCCGGAGTGGGTGACGACTCGATCCGCAGCTGCGTTATCCATTCGGAGCAGGTTCAGGTCTGGAGCATGGCCTGCCGGGTGACGGACCAGGCAGGTCGCAGACACATCTGCGGCATCGACTTTCCGCTGCTGGCCGTCTACGCCTGCATGACCCAAGGACCGGCCAGCAGCAGTTATGCTACGCTGTTTGATCCGAAAGGAGTGATTGTCTATCATCCCGACAGCCTGAAACTGGGCCTTCCGGCAAGCGATTCGACCGAACTCGCAACATTCCGGGAGGTTGTGGCCACCGGAAAGCGGGTCTCCCTCCACGCGGTTTCGGATTACCTTGAGGTCGACGAAGACCGCATCTACTACCCCATTCAGTTGGGCGGCCGCCGCTGGGTGGCGGGTATCGGCATCCCCCGGCTGGTCATCGAGCAGGAGATCGACGATTTTCATTTCTATACGATTCTTGCAGCCGTGATTTCGGTGCTGTTCTTCGCCGTGCTGCTCGTCGTGGCACAGCGTCGCTGGCGCCGCGAATACGACCTGCGCCGCCATTCGGAACGGGAATCGGCTCAGCTGCACCTGCAACAGGTACTGGAACAGATTGATCCCCACTTCCTGTTCAACTCGCTCAATTCGCTCTACGCGCTGATCCGCTGCAACCCCGACCAGGCCCGGGAGTTTACGCTCACCCTGTCGCGCGTCTACCGCCGGGTGCTCGAACGCCGCAAGCAGATACTCTCAACGCTTTCCGAAGAGATCGACTTCACGTGGCAGTACTACACCCTTCAGAAAATCCGCTTCGACAACCGTATCGAACTCACCACGGCCATCGCCCCGGCGCTGCGCAACTGGCGAATTCCCTCGATGAGCCTCCAGACGCTGGTCGAGAATGCCGTGAAGCACAACAGCATTACGGGCGGCAATCCGCTGCACATCCGCATCCGCACCGAAGGCGAGAGCCTCGTGATCGAAAACAACTACACCCCGCGCAACGACCGCGACACGGAATCGCTGGGCGTGGGACTGGAACGCATCCGTTCGGTTTACCGGTTTTACACCGGGGAAAACATCACGATTTCGGTCGGCGAAGGGACCTTCAGTTGCCGTTTGCCACTATTGCCGCCGGAAAAATAACCGCCTAATTGCGGCATTCACACCCCCAATCGGGGCATTCGCCCCCGAATGTTTTTCTTTAAATAATTTAAATTTTATTATTGCAGGCTGCGGATTCTGTATATCCGCAGTAAAAACTGCATTAATAAACGATGAATAAAAGACGATTGACCGCATCGATGCTTGCACTCGCAGCGCTCTTCCTGCTGACGGCCTCGCCGGCCGAAGCGAAGAGCAAGCCGGGGCGCAAGTCGAAGAAAACCGAAGCTACGACCGAGAAGGCCGACACGACCAAAAAAGAGAAGAAAGGTTACGAAACGCTGCTCAAAGGCGCCGTGACCGACAAGGGTATGTTCGACGTACATCGCAAGGGGACGGATTTCTGGTTCGAGATTCCGGACTCGCTGATGGGTCGCGAAATCCTGATCGTCAACAAGATATCGGGCGTCCCCTACGCCCTGAACGACGCAGGCGTCAACAAGGGCATGGGCTACGGCGAGAAAATCGTCCGGTTCCGCAAGGACACCCTTTATAAAAAGGTGTGGGTGATGACCTACGATCCGCGCATCACCTCGCCCGAAGGCGACCGCATCACCCGTTCGGTGAAGGACAACTACCGCGAAACAGCGATCGAGCAGTTTCCGATCGAGGCCTACAATCAGGACTCCACGACGGTGGTTATCAAGGTCAACAAGGTCTTCGACGGCAGCGAGAAGAGTTTCAACAACGTTTTCGGTGCGATCGGGCTGACCAGTTCGCCCAAGAAGGACCTGTCGAAGATCGAATCCGTCAAGTCGTTCCCCGAAAATATCATCGTCAAATCGCTCCTTTCGACCTCGCACACCGAGGAGGGCAGCACGATACCCCTGACCGTGGACATCACGTCGAACCTGGTATTGCTGGCCAAAGAGCCGATGCGGCCCCGTTTCTCGGACGACCGCGTGGGTTATTTCGAGATCGGACACCTCTATTTCAACGACAAGCAGCAGAAGGCCGAAGAGCGGGCGTTCATCAACCGCTGGCGTTTGGAGCCGAAGCCCGAAGACGTGGAACGTTACAAGCAGGGCGAACTGGTGGAACCACAGAAGCCGATCGTGCTCTACATCGACCCGGCAACGCCGCCCACGTGGGTTCCCTACATCAAGAAGGGCATCGTCGAGTGGCAGGAGGCTTTTGAGGCCGCAGGTTTTAAGAATGCTATCCTAGCCAAAGAGGTCGATCCGGAGGACAAGGAGTTCGACATCGACGATGTACGCTACTCGGTGGTGACCTATGCCGCTTCGGAGATGGCCAACGCCATGGGTCCCTCGGTGATCGACCCGCGCAGCGGCGAGATCATCGAAGCCGACATCATCTGGTGGCACAACGTAATGAGCATCCTTCAGGCCTGGATCCGGTTGCAGACCGGAGCCGTGGACCCTGCGGCACGCGGCAACACGCTGCCGACTGAGCTGATGGGCAATGCCGTGCGTTTCGTTTCGTCGCACGAGCTGGGCCACAGCCTCGGTCTGAAACACAACTTCGGAGCCTCGTATTCCGTGCCGGTGGATTCACTCCGCTCGAAGAGTTACACGGCATCGAACGGCACGGCCAGTTCGATCATGGACTACGCCCGTTTCAACTACGTGGCACAGCCCGAAGACGGTATCACACAACTGACGCCCAAGATCGGAACCTATGACAAACACGCCATCAACTGGGGTTACCGCTGGCTCGACGTAAAGGACCCGCACGAAGAGCTGCCGACGCTCAACGCCTGGCTGCGCGAGCACGAGAACGATCCCGAATACTGGTACGGCGAGCAGTCGCGCGAGGGCATCGATCCCCGTTCGCAGTCGGAAGACCTGAGCAACGACGCCGTGCAGGCCAGCATATACGGTATAAAGAACCTGCAGCGCATCATTTCCCATGTGACGGACTGGAGTTCGGAGGACGGCAAATTGCAGTACGAAGGCGGGCGGTTCCTGATGGCCATCGTCTTCCAGTGGCTGGCCTATGCCGACCATGTGAAGACCAACGTCGGCGGATTTTACCTCAACAACGTGGTTGCAGGCCATGACATCGACCGCTATGTGCCGGTTCCGGCCGACTACCAGCGCAAGAGCGTCAAATACCTGATCGACGAGGTATTCATCACCCCCGAATGGCTGTTCAACGCCAAGGCGTGGGACAAGGCTTACGCACAGCGGATGTCGCCCGTGGGACAGATGGAATATGCGCCCTACAATTTTGCGCGCGAACTCCAGTACAAGACCTATT
The DNA here is from genome assembly GCA_023443765.1 of Bacteroidota bacterium. Lineage (GTDB taxonomy): Bacteria > Bacteroidota > Bacteroidia > Bacteroidales > Rikenellaceae > Alistipes. Next base: position 87,531 of record JAEZTA010000180.1, read on the forward strand.
ACGAACTGCTGGTCGATCAGCGGCTGGTGCGGATGTACGAGATCGAGGCACGGCAGGGGCGCGGAGCCCAGACCTACACCCCCGAGCAGATGCTGGACGACATCACGCGGGCCGTCTTCGTCCGACCCGGCAGCCGCACGCTCTCGCTCTACGAGCGGATGAGCCAGAAGAACTACATCGACGCCCTGATCGTCTCGTCGAACATCACGATGGTGAAGACCACCAAGCTGGGATCGACGCTCCACGATCACGCGCACGACGGGCGCGGATGCACGTGTTCACTGATGCAGGAGGCTCCGGAGGTCGATTTCGAACCGCTGCCGAGACCTGAGGAACTGCAACTGCGGACTGCGCGCAACTACGACATGATGCAGCGCGTAAGCGAAACCACGTCGGCCAAGCGGGCCGAGATGCGCAGGCTGCTGACGATTGTCCGAAGCCGCTTCGAGAGCGGCGACCAGGCAACCCGCAACCACTACCGGGATTTGGAACTGAGGCTGAAAGAAGCCTTGCGAATGTTATAAAACTCTGAGCTTCAAAGCCGTCTTCCATCCGGAAAGACGGCTTTGAAGCAACTAAGGGGATACTTAAACGGGTTACAATTTCAAACCAACAGACGGAAAACAATTTCGATTCAACATAGAATCAACTCAAACACTTATATATTTGTAACATGAAAAAATTCCTTACGCTATTCGTTCTGGTCTGTCCGCTGTTCGCCCTGGCGCAGCAGACGCGGCAGATCACGGGCCAGGTCCTCGACCGCGCCGACGGAGCGCCGCTTATCGGTGCTACCGTCTTCATCGCACCCGAGGAGACCCAGGCCAAAGACTACAACCCGCAGGGAACCATTGCATACGAGCAGGGGCGCTTCGCCTTCAAACTGCCCGTGAGCGTTAAGAAAGTCGTGGTCAGCTACCTCGGTTACGAGGCGCAGACACTCGACATTTCGGGAAAGAGCAACTTCACGATTTACCTCTCGGCATCGGAAAACAAGGTGGACGCCGTGGTGGTGACCGGATACCAGCGCATCGAGAAGCGCAAGCTGACCTCGTCGATCTCGAACGTCAAGATGTCGGACATCGGACGCGACGGCGTGGCGAGCGTCGATGAGATGCTCTCCGGCTCGATCGCAGGTCTCGTATCGACCCCCACGACGGGCGGTCCCGGCGCAGCCAGCAAGATCAAGATCCGAAGCACCGTGACGCTGAACGGCAACACCGACCCGCTGTGGGTGCTCGACGGCATGCCGCTCGAAGGCAACGACATTCCGTCGGACTGGTCGTCGAAAGAGAATATCGACAACCTCTACAACATGTCGATCGCCGGCCTCAACCCGGCCGACATCGAGGACATCACGGTCCTGAAGGACGCTGCCGCAACGGCCATTTACGGCGCCCGGGCAGCAAACGGCGTGATCATCATCACGACCAAGAAGGGTCGCCGCAACCAGGCAACGCGCGTCAACGTTACGGCCTCGCTGTTCGTGACCGACCGCCCCAATCTGGACAAGCTCAACCTGATGAACGCTTCGCAGAAGGTCGACTTCGAACTGGGACTGGCATCGAACGGCCGGCTCGACTACATGAACTACATGGGCGGCGTGGCGCGCATACTGGACAAGGCCGGGGAGCGTTCGGCACTCGTCAACGGCGGGAACCTCTCGTCACTCTCCTCCGAAACGCAAAGCGCGATCAACGCCCTGCGCCAGAACGGCACCGACTGGGGCAAAGAGATTTATCGTGTAGCCCTCAACCAGCAATATAGCATCAGCCTTTCGGGTGGTGGCAGCAAGGCCAGCTACTACTTCTCGGGCGGTTACTACAACGAGCAGGGAACGACCGTCGGAACGGGCTTCGAACGTCTGAACCTCACGCTGAAGACCGACTACGACCTGCTGAAGAACCTGCGCTTCGGCGCCTCGGTATTCGTAGGGCAGAACAAGAACAGCTCCTATGTCTCCGACACGGACGTGTTCACCAACCCGTCGCGCTATACCCGCACGGTGAATCCCTACCTGAACGCTTACAACCCCAACGGCAGCTATATGTACGACCCCGATATGGTCTACAACATGGGCAATGAAAGCCAGACGCTCGACTTCAACTTCATCGAGGAGCGCGAGCGCACGGAATACACGCTCAAAACCCGTTCGATCAAGACCATTTTCGATCTGGACTACACACCGGTAAAGGGGCTGAAACTCTACACGCAGTTCGGCCTCCAGGTCGACAATTCAATGACCGAAAAGATGGCGCAGGAGAACACTTACTTCACCCGCAAATACGCCCAGTATTCGCGTGTGGACGGCGTTACCTACATGCCCGAAGGAGGCATCATCCAGAACTGGAACGGCGATCTTTCACAGTACAACTGGAAGGCGCAGGCCGAATATTCGGAAACATTCGGCGGAAAACACGAACTGGACCTGATGGCCGGTCTGGAAATGCGCGGCGTAACGAGCACGACTGTACATACCAAGGGCTTCGGCTACGACCACAAAACGATGACTACGGAACCCATGCCGATTCCGTCCGGAGACGCGGGAGAGCGATTGTCCAACAGCAAATATTTCAAGCAGTACCAGAAATCGTTCTACGAGAACCGCTACCTGTCGTACTTCTTCACCGGATCGTACACCTACGACAACCGCTACACCGTCTTCGGCTCGATGCGCTACGACGGCACGAACCTCTTCGGCGTGGACCCCAAGTACAAGTTCAACCCGATGTGGTCTATCTCGGGCGCATGGAGCATCAACCGCGAGCAATTCCTGCGTGATGCCCGGTGGCTCGACAACCTGCGCTTGCGGGCATCCTACGGTGTGCAGGGAAACATCGACCGTACGACTTCGCCCTACATCCTCGGCACGTGGGCAAGCACGACGATCGGCGGCATGAGCGAAGACCGCATTAACGTCTCCTCGCCACCCAACCAGAACCTGCGCTGGGAGACGACCTATTCGTGGAATACGGCCCTTGATTTCTCGGCATTCGAAAATCGTCTCGGCTTCACGCTTGAGCTTTACGGACGCCGCAGCAAGGACCTGATCACCACGCGTACGATCCCCTCGGAGACCGGATTCACCACCACGTCGAGCAATTTCGGCGAAATTTCGAGCCGCGGCGTCGAGTTCACGCTCAACACGGTGAATATCCGCACGCGCGACTTCCGCTGGGAAACCTCGATCAACATAGCCCACAACACCGACAAGGTCGAGAAAGTGTACATCGACGACGACAGCTGGAGCCCCTCGCAGCAGGGATATTCGTCAAGCGCCGTGTTCGCCGTCAAGACCGCAGGGCTGGACGAGAATGGTATCCCGATGTTCTGGAAAGACGGAAATAAAGTCTCACTTCAGGAGTTCGTAGGATTCCGTGTCGAAGCCAGCGATCCCTGGGGACTCGGAATTCCGGAATACTACGAGTACGGCCCTGCGATGAATATCAGACAGAGCGACGTACGCGGTCGGCTGACCTACGTCGGTTCACGTAATCCGGACGTAACGGGAGGTTTCAACAACCGGTTCTACTACAAGAATTTCGATCTGGCCATCTCGTGTAACTTCGTCTTCGGGCAACTGGTGACACGCACGCCTTTCTACAATCCGATCGCAACCAGCCCGGGTGAAAACAACACGACCGAAACCCGGCAAATCTGGTCCGCATCGAACACTTCGGGCATTTACCCGGCACTCACAGGCAGCCTGCAGGCCGACGGAAGCGCCTGGGGCGACTGGGAGGAGAACCCCGATCCATACCGGGTATACAACTGGATTCTGAATAACTACCCCAACTCCGGAGGTTCGCTCTTCAGCAACCTCGACATCTGGAACAAGAAGATCAACTATTTCCGCGTGAACAGCATCCGCCTGGGCTATGCTTTTCCGCAGAAGATCACCCGTAAACTCCACATGGCCGGCCTGAGGGTACACTTCGAAGCCCGCAACCCGTTTGTGATCGCGACGAACTACGACGGCTATTTCGATCCCGAGACCTATGGCAACATCTATGCGCAGCCGATGGCGCGCACCTACTCGGTCGGACTGAACATCACTTTCTAATACGTTGAAAAATGAAAAAAACCGCATATATTCTGCTTGCCGCATTAGGCCTCGCCTCGTGCGACTATCTGGAAATCGAACCTGTCGGGCAGGTGATTCCCCACAAAACGTCGGAGTTCCGCGCGCTGCTCACCGAAGGTTACAACAACTACCCGTACGGCTCGTCGAAAGCCTACACGGGACTGCTATCCGACGAAGTGGGCTCGCTGTACGAAAAGAATTTCTACGACAACAACGATGCCATAGCCCTCTCCTACAATTACACCTGGCAATACGGGACCCAGATGCGTGAGTATCCCTACCAGTACTATTACAAAGCCATTTTCCAGGCTCAGGCCGTGATTGACGGTGTGATGGATGCGGACGACGACTCGTCCGGCGAATCGAAAGAACAAATTCTCGGCGAGGCATACGCGATGCGCGCCTACGTCCATTTCGAACTGGTGAACCTCTATGGACAGCCCTACAATGAAGCGACGGCATCGACCGATCGCGGCATCCCCCTGTCGACCCACATCGACATTGAACAGAAATACCGCCCGACGAACGTTGCGGCCGTATATAAGCAGATACTCGAAGACATCGAAGCGGCCGAAGGGTCGATGACGCTGGAGAAACAGGAAGGTTCGACGCGCAACTACCGGTTTTCACTCGATGCGCTCACAGGCCTGAAAGCACGAGTCATGCTCTACATGCACAACTGGCAAACTGCCTACGATGCAGCGACAAGCCTGCTGCCCAAATACGAACTGGTGGATTTCAACGCCTCACCCGAAACTGCCGCCCTACCCTGGAAACCGACCTCCAGCGAAGCCATACTGGCCTGGGACCGTCCGTTCGGAGGCGGCAGCGGCGACCTGCGGGGTGCCAGCATCCTGTCGGACAAAATACTGGGACTGCTGGACGAAGCGACGGACAACCGCCGTAACTACCTCAACCCGGTGAATTCCTACGACGAGAACTGGACGCCGACGCTGCTGGGCTACTGCGTGAACCGTTCGTCGTCGGACCGCGTGTCGATCCGCATCGCCGAGATGTACCTGATAGCAGCCGAAGCAGGTTCGTACCTGCCTGCGGAACTGGAAAATGCCAAAACGTACCTGCTTACCCTGAAGGCTAAGCGCCTGAAACCGGAAGCAATGGACGCCCAACGCACGAAGATCGGAGCGATGAACGCGGAACAGTTACGCGCAGAGGTCGCCGACGAACGCGCCCGCGAACTGCTACAGGAGGGACATCGCTGGATGGACCTGCGTCGCACGACCCGTCCGGCCATCACCAAGACCTATAAGGACCGGACCTATACCCTGAATGCAGGCGATTCGCGCTATACGCTGCCCTTCCCGCAGTCGGCGATCAACAGCAACCCCGAGCTGAACAATTAGGCACGGGAGGAATTCGGCAGCCTTGTGGGGCTGCGATGAAAAAACAGTCCGGTTTTTGCACCGGACTGTTTTTTTTGTAATTTTACGCATCATGAAAGCCATTATCATAGAGGACGAGCCGCTGTCGGTCGCGGAACTGCGCACGACGCTCGCGGAGGTTGCGCCGCAGATCGAGGTCGTCGCCACGGCCGCGTCGGTGGCGGAGGCTGCCAATGTCATTGCCAGCGTCAGCCACGACCTGATTTTCATGGATATTCACCTCGAAGACGGCAGCGGATTCGACATTTTCGACCGCGCGGACATCACCGTGCCCGTCATTTTCATCACGGCCTACGACTCCTACGCCCTGAAAGCCTTCGAGAACAAGGGTATCGACTACCTGCTGAAACCCTTCGGGCGCGAAGACTTACAGCGGGCGATCGACAAGCTGGGGCTTTTATCGGGGGGGGGAAGTGCGTCTGCGGAGCAAGGCGCCCCGACGCAGACGCCTCCGGTTTACCAGGAACGGTTTCTGGTACACATGGGCGCCCGGATGAAATCGGTCACTACGGCCGAGATCGCCTATTTCATGGCCGACGGTAAATACCTTCACCTCGTGACGCACGACGGAAAGGATTACATCGTCGACCGCACGCTGACCGAGATCGGCGAAAAACTGCCGCCGAACCTCTTTTTCCGCATCAACCGTCGCTTCATCATCGCATTCGACTCGATCCGGGAGATGATTCGATACTCGGGCAGCCGGATCAAGGTGGTACTCAACCCACCTCTCGCCGAGGGAGAAGAGGCATTCGTCAGCACCGACCGGGTGCAGGATTTCCGGCAATGGCTCAACAGATAACGCTCCGGACTATCCGATCCCAGGCCGTCCGGGAACGAAGCTTCGGAATATCCCTGCGATTTTTGATTTTAAGCGAGTGAGTTTCACGCATCGTGAAGAACGGGGCGGATGGATAGTACATAGGTACATTCCATTCGCCCCGTTCGAGGGATGTGCGGAAATAGCCGCTTACAAATCAAAACGGCAGGTCGTCCGGATCATCGGCCGGGACAGACGGCACTGCCGCGGGCTGCGTGGCTGCGGCCGGACGGGGAGCCTGCTGCTGGTAGCCACCCTGCTGCGGAGCACTGTAAGCAGGAGCCGGGGCGCCTTCCGAAGCGGGATTGTCGCTGCGGCGGCCCAGCAGGTTCATCGTATCGGCCAGGATTTCGGTCGTATAGCGTTTGTTATTGTCCTTATCCATCCATTCGCGGGTGCGCAGGCGTCCCTCGATATAGATTTGGGAACCCTTCTTCACATAACGGTCCACCACGTCGGCCAGACCGCGCCAAAGCGTGATCGTATGCCATTCGGTGTGTTCCTTCGTTTCATTCGCCGCGCGGTCGAACAGGCGTTCGGTCGTCGCCAGGCGGACGCGGGCGACCTTCACGCCGCCTTCGGTCGTGCGGATCTCAGGGTCGACACCCACGTTACCGATCAATATGACTTTATTTACCATTTGCTTATAAATTTTTAATCATTTTACGGAAAACAACCTCCATGCGCACGCCGGCCTTCTTACCCTGACGCTGCACGTCCTCGTGGTCACCCACTTCGTCCGAAAGGCCGCAGTTGGTGATGACCGAGACGCCGAAAACGGGGATCGACATGTGGCGCGCCACGATCACCTCAGGAACGGTCGACATGCCCGCTGCATCGCCGCCAATGGCCTTGAAATAGCGGTACTCGGCCTGCGTTTCGAACGTAGGGCCCGTGCCGCCGACATAGACGCCGTACTGGAGTTTGATGTTCTCCTCCTCGGCAATCTTCGTGGCCGCGGCGATCAGGGACTTGTCGTAGCAGTTGTGCATATCCGGGAAGCGGGGTCCGAGTTCGGCCATGTTGGGACCGATCAGCGGGTTGGGCATCAGGTTGATATGGTCGGTGATGACCATCAGGTCGCCCACGCGGAACGAGGTGTTGAT
>JAEZTA010000019.1 GCA_023443765.1 Bacteroidota bacterium
CAGTCCGTGCTTGTACTGTACCTGCGTGTCGTCGACCGTGCGCTGTACCGTGGCCTCCGATTCGCGGAGCACGGCGAGCGACTGCTCGGCCAGCAGGATGTTGTAGAAGGCTTTCTTCACCTCGGCCGTCAGGTCGATGCGCGATGCGCGTGCCGCCTCAACGGCCGTCGCCATCTGCGTATCGTTCATCTTCAGCGTACGGTAAACCGCCGGGGCGAACAACGGCAGCGTCAGGTCGCCCTGCACACCGAAGGTGTTGTCAGCGCCGAACGAGATGCCGCCGCGCATCTCCTGCTTCACGATCGAACGGGTGTAGCTGCCCGACGCCGAGAGCTGCGGCAGCAGGTTGCCCCATGTCTGGCGCTTCACATAGTCGTAACGCTGTACTTCCATCTCCGCAACCTTGATGGTCGGGTTCTCGCTCAGGGCGAGTTCCAGGGCCTGGGGCAATGTCAGCCGCATCTGCGCCGAAGCGCAGGCGACGCCGGCCGCACAAAAGCCAAAGATTAAAAAAAGTCGTTTCATCATTATTCAGAAAAATTATATTTCGTTATCACTTATGCAGACGAACAGCATGGACGGATATTTTAAGGGCGCCCCCGCCATCGGTCCGTTTCCGCACGGTTATTACTTTTTATTTCCGGTTTTGGCCGGTTCGTAACGCTTCACATAGTCGTCGACGAGCAACAGCCCCTTGGTCGTGGAGATGCCGCGGAAAAAGTTGCTGACGATCTGCACGAACGCCTCGCGCTCGGGCATGCCCTCGGGTAGCATCAGGTCCTTGCGCACGGTGAGCGCCGAGGCCGTGTAGTAGAGCAGCGAGATTGCCAGTTCGATGTTGAACGTGTCGACGAACAATCCGTCGGCAATTCCCAGTTCGAGCATCTCCTTCAGGTCGCGGCGGCTCTTGGCAGCCCCTTCGCGCGACATTTTTTCGTAAACGGCCGGGTAAAACTTGCGCAGATTGTTCATCAGCCGCTGGATAATGTCTGCATTGTCCATCACAGCGCCCAGCACCATGAACATCGCTTCGAGCACGTTGCGCGCATTGGCGCACGCTGCAGAGCGCTCCAGGCGGCCCTGCTCGAAAAAACGGTCCATCGCCAGATAAAGCAACCCCTCCTTGTCCCCGAACAGTTCGTAGAGCGTCCGCTTCGACACGCCCAACTGCTGTGCGATGTCGTCCATGCGCACCGACTTGATGCCTTGCGACACAAACATCTGCATAGCCTGTTCAATGATTCGTTCCTTTTGATCCATGGTCTAATCCGATTGATACGGTGGCAAATATATGTAGTAAAACTTGTAAAACAAAAAAAGTTTTCTGTTTTCCTGCGTTTTTTAACAAATACGACAAAAAAGGAGCCTAACAAGACTCCTCACTGTAAAACATATCCCCAAAAACGGGTTATTCGGGCAGGTCGAACGGCACTTCGAGAATCATGCGGCAGCCGTCGGTATAGGCGGGATCGACCCACAGGCTGCCGCCCAGTTTGACCGCCGTCATACGGCAGACGGGCAAACCCAGTCCGGTTCCCTGCGAGAAGGTGTCGAGTTTGACGAAACGTTCGAAAACGGTCTCCTGGTCGGCCGGCGGGATGCCCGGTCCGGTATCGGACACCGTGAAGCGCATCAGCCGCTGCGGAATCAGGCAGTCGTAGGTCAGGATGATCTCCCCCTCGACGGTGAATTTCACGGCGTTGAGCAGCAGGTGCTGGATAATCTGCATCACCCGTTTGAGATTGGTACACAGCACCGGATCGGCAGCCGACGGTTCGAAGATCATCGTAACCCCGGGCCGCACCTGCGACAACGCTTTGGAGACGCATTCGTGGCAATGGTTGTTCATCGCCGTGCGGTCCGTGCGGGGCAACTCTTCGGCCTGGTCCAGGTAGGCGACGTTCAGCACGTCATCGACCAGTTGCAGCAGATTCATGCTGCTCGACAGGATGATCGAGGCGTATTCCTCCGCAGCGGGATCGTCGTGGTATTTCGAGGCGAGGACCTGCGAGAAACCCACCACCGAGTTGAGCGGCGTGCGCACCTCGTGCGACATGTTGCGGATGAAATCGCTCTTCATACGGCTCGCCTGCTCGGCGCTCACCTTGGCCCGCAGAAGCTCCTCCCCGGCAGCCATAAGGTGCTCGTTCTGCGCCTTGACCAGCGCTTCGGAGGCTTTCAGCCTGCGGTTGAGTTTCATCGCACGCACGAAGAACAGCCCGCCCAGCACCACCACGCAGCCCAGCAGCACGATGATGAGGTAGGTGCTGCGCAGCCGTTTCTGCTGCAGGACCAGTTGCAGTTCCCTGGTCTCGGTCTGCAGGCGGGCGATTTCGAGGATGCCCGAAAAGTCGTCGGTCGAGTTGCGCATCTCCACTTTGCGCACCGAATCGGACAAGTGGACGTAGTCGCGGTAATTCGCCGCCGAACGGCGCATGTCGCCCGTGAGCCAGTAAATATCGCCCAGGTCTTTCAACTGCGAGTGGTAGAGATGCCCGGTCTCCCGCCGGACGGAGTCGGCCAGCGACTCGTGCAGGACCGCCAACGCCTTGTCGTACTGCCCCGTAGTCTTGTAATACTCGGTTTTCAGGAAACGCAGGCCCGCAATGTGGAGTTGCATCGAGGGATCGCCGCTGAACTGCATCCCGGCCGAATCGACATACTGCCGCGCCGTGGTAAAATCCTTGATGTCGAGGTAGTAGAGCGCATAGGCTTTATAAAGCGAAAACCGCTGGAAAGGTTGTTTCGAATCGAGCGCCCGCCCCTTGCGGAGCACGACGAGCGCCGTATCGGGCATGTCGAGCTGGACGGCGCACTGGGCCAGCGAGGCGTATTGCGTGGGCAGGTTGATGTCCTCAATCTCGTAACGCTCCATCACGTCGAGTTCGCGCCGGAAATTCTCATACGCCTGCTCAAAGGAGTCCTGCACGAGGTAGAGGTTGGCCAGCAGGCGGTAACAATCGGCCACGCCGCGCTGGTAGTCGTCGGCCTGCGCCTCGGCCAGCATCCGGCGCGTCTCGTACACGGCGACGTTATACTGATTCTGCTTGATGTAGTAGGTTATGAGGCGGCCTCCCCAGACGAAATAGTAGAAATAGCGCAGTTCCTCGGGCTTACCGCGTTCGAGGCAGAAATCCTGCACCCGCTTCACCCCTTCGAGGATTTTCGCGCGGTCGTTCCGGAAATAATAATGGTCGAGTTTGAGGCACAGCGCGAGGACCTGCATCTGCAACCAGCCGGTCTCACGGGCGCGTGTGAAAAGCGTATCGCACATCAGCAGCCCCTCGGGCGTACTGAGGCGGGTTCTGACATCTTTGTAATAAAGTCTCAGGATGCTGTCGGCAGGCGACTCACCACGTTCCGGAGCTGCCTGCACGGACAGGCAGCCGGCAAGCACAACAAAAAAGAACAGCCCGAAAAGGCAGTTGCGGATGCGCAGAGACATGGTACAATCAGTTGTGTGAGGCACAAAGTTAATAATATCCGCCCGAATAGCAAACATATCGGCACGGATAAACCAAAAAAGGTTGCCGCAGTCAGTTGCGGCAACCTTTTCCAAAACGGGGAAGTCCCGTCTATTTCGTAACCCGTTCGAGCCACCGGACCATCGACAGCATGACGAGCATCGACAATCCGCAGGCGATGACGAACACGGCCCACGTAGCCCACATCGGCGTATTGATATAGAGCCATCCGCCAACGAACAGCAGGGCGTTGCCCACCGCCGTAGCAGCCAGCCAGAAACCCTGCATCAGGCCCTGCATATGGGGAGGAGCCACCTTCGACACGAACGCGAGGCCCAGCGGCGAAATGAACAACTCGGCCACGGTCAGGATGAAGTAGAGTCCGACCATCACCCACGGGGTGACGAGGATAGACTGTACTTCGTCGGCACGCATGCCGGCCAGCGCGGTCTTCGTAGGCAGTGCCAGCGAGAAGAGCATCAGGAAGACATAGGCCGCAGCGGCGATACCCATACCGATGGCGATCTTCATCGGAGTCGAAACCTCGATGTTGCGCTTGCGCAGCCAGCCGAAGAACCACATGATGATCGGCGTGAGGAACACGACGAAGAAGGGGTTGACGCTCTGGAAGATTTCGGCTCCCTTGATGGTCGTGAAGCCCAGGTCGATGTTGATCACGTCGAGGTTCACGTAGTCACGGGCGAAATAGGTCAGCGAATAGCCGTTCTGGTGGAACGAAACCCAGAAGAAGATCACCACGCCGAACACGGCGAACAACGCATAGATACGCTGGCGGATCTCCTGTGCCGACATCTTAATCTCGTCGGCCGAAGCCTTGGCGCCCTTGGCGACGGCTTTCTGCGACGGGTCGGGGAAGCGGTTCCGATTGACCATGTAGATCACCAGCGAGATGAGCATCATCACGATTGCAGCGATGAAAGCGTAGTGGAAACCGCGGTTGAAAACGTCGAGGTAGTTGTTGCAGAACACGTGCAGATCGCTCACGGGCGTACCGTCGAGGTGGACCGCACTGGCGTAGGAATTGAGGTTGGCAAGGCCTTCGCCGGCCATCTCGTTGCCTTTGGCCAGGTATTCGTGGCACAGCCCGGGCAGTTTGGCGTTGTAGTCGAAGTTGTTGACCTTCAGCCACCAGTTACGCACGCCGATAGCCACGAACGGCGCAAAGAAACCGCCGATATTGATGAACATATAAAAAATCTGGAAACCCGATTCACGCTTGGCGCTGAATTCGCTGTTGTCGTACATCTGGCCTACGAGCGCCTGGAGGTTGCCCTTGAAGAGGCCGTTACCGAACGCGATCACCAGCAGACCGATGCAGGTCAGCGTCAGGTACAGCGCCAGGTTGGGGACAGGGGTCGGGGTCGGGATGGCAATGAGGCAGTAGCCGATACTCATTACGATAAGTCCCCACATGATCGTCGCCTTGTAGTTCTTGGTCCGGTCGGCGATGATACCGCCCACCAGCGCCAGCAGGTAGATCGACGCATAGAAACCCGAATAGATATATCCCGTCGTAGCTTCGTCGAGGCCGAACTTGGCCGAGATAAACAGGGACAGGATCGCCATCATGATATAAAAACCGAAGCGTTCGCCCATATTAGCCAAAGCCGCCGCGATCAATCCTTTGGGTTGATTTTTAAACATAGAAATTTGGTGTTAGTAAATGATATGATTTTATGTTTGCTGACAAAGATAGAAAAATTTTTAGTATATTTGTAGAATATCGAATGTAGTTCAGCAATTTTTGCATGCAGGCCCGCATAATTGCACTCACCTTTCGCTATATTTATATAAATTAGAAATCCCCTATGGAAAAAACGACCCGAAGACTTCCAATCGTCGAACGCGACGAATGGCTGCATCCCGTCGAGGCACAGATGAACCGGCGCTGTGAACGCTATGAGCGCAGACTCGCCGCCATCGAACGCTCGTCGGGGTCGCTTGTCGACTATGCCAACGGCTACCGTTATTTCGGCTGGCAGTGGGACGAAGCGCTGGACGGCTGGTGGCTGCGCGAGTGGCTGCCGGGAGCCCACGACGTTTACGTCTTCGGCGACTTCAACAACTGGCAGCGCACCGAAATCCGCATGCACAAAGATGCGGCGGGGGTTTGGAGCGCCTTTTTCCCCGCAGCGATGTACCGCGACCGGCTGCGGCACGGTTCGCTCTACAAAATCCACGTCCACGGCGACAACGGCTGGCTGGACCGCATTCCGGCCTACGCCACGCGCGTCGTGCAGGACGAGGCGACCAAAAACTACACGGCGCAGTTCTGGGCCCCGGCCGAACCGTTCGACTGGCGCGGCGATGCGTTCGACGCCTCGGCGGTCGGCAGCCTGCTGATCTACGAGGCCCACGTGGGCATGGCGCAGGAGAAGGAGGGCGTGGGAACCTACCGCGAATTTACGGAAAAAATACTCCCCACGATCAAAAAGGACGGCTACAACGCCGTGCAGCTCATGGCCGTCGCCGAGCACCCCTACTACGGATCGTTCGGCTACCATGTGTCGAGTTTCTTCGCCCCCACGTCGCGCTGCGGCACGCCGGAGGAGCTGAAGGAGCTGATCCGCCGTGCCCACGAACTGGGGCTGGCGGTCATCATGGACCTCGTGCACGCCCACTATGTCAAAAACCTCAACGAAGGCATCAACGAGCTCGATGGGACCGACCACCACTACTCGCCGCCGGGCGATGCGGGCTACCAGCAGTACTGGGACTCGAAACTCTTCGACTACGGCAAGGAGGAGGTGCAGCATTTCCTGCTCTCGAACGTCAAATACTGGCTCGACGAATTCCATTTCGACGGCTACCGCTTCGACGGCGTTACGTCGATGATCTACCACCACCACGGTTACGTCACCTTCGACTCCCGTGACCGCTTCTTCGACGAGGGGGTCAATGAGGACGCCCTGACCTACCTGGCACTGGCCAACCGCCTCACGCACGATTTCCTGCCCCCGGCCGTGACCATCGCCGAGGATGTGAGCGGCATGCCGGGCATGTGCATTCCGATTGCCGACGGCGGCATCGGCTTCGACTACCGCCTGGGCATGGCTATCCCCGACTTCTGGATCAAGCAGCTGAAGGACGTGCCCGACGAACAGTGGGACATCTGGGAGATGTGGTCGGTGATGACCAACCGCCTGCCCGAAGTCAAGACCGTGGCCTACGCCGAGTCGCACGACCAGGCGCTCGTAGGCGATAAGACCATCGCCTTCCGGCTGATGGACAAGGAGATGTATTTCCACATGGACCGCGAGTCGGAGAACGTCGTGATCGACCGCGGCATGGCGCTGCATAAGATGATCCGCCTGATGACCCTCTCGACGGGCGGGCAGGCCTACCTCAACTTCATGGGCAACGAATTCGGGCATCCCGAATGGATCGACTTTCCGCGCGAAGGCAACGGATGGAGCTACGCCCACGCCCGGCGGCAATGGTCGCTGGCCAGAAACGGGTTCCTGCGTTATGCCTGGCTGGGCGACTTCGACAAGGCGATGCTCAAACTGGTAAAAAAATACAAGGTGCTCTCGGACGGCTATGCCTGGAACCTGTTGATGGACGAGCAGAACAAGACGATGGTTTTCTCGCACGGCAACCTGCTGTTCGTCTTCAACTGGCATCCCACGGCTTCGATCCCCGATTACGAGCTCCCGGTGCAGGGACCGGGCAAATACGTTCCGGTGCTCTCGACCGACGAACGGCGGTTCGGAGGCCCCGAACGGCAGTCGATGGAAGCGGAACATTTCTCGTTCAACGCTCCGGGCAGCGATGGCGAGACGTGTCCCCGCATCCGCATTTACAACACCTCGCGCACGGCGACAGTCTACCTGCGCAAAAAGTAATTTACTTTCTATATATCACCCTATTTATTAATTAAAACCAATTAGTTATGCCCAATGAAAACAGTAACGAAGTGTCTTTAAAGGAATTGAGAAAAGGATTTTACAAATACCGGAGTTTCGAGATTTTCAATCTATGGCAGCGGTCGCTCATCCTGACCGCTTTTTCCATCCTGTGCTTCACAGCCTACGGATTCCTCGTCTCCGGATTGTTGAACGCCGATTCGCCGACCAAACTTCTGGTTATGAATGAAATCGCATGCGGAGCTGCCTTGTTCGGCTTGTCGTTCGCCGTCCTCTGGATCATGATGGCGAAGGGCTCGAAAGCCTGGTACGAGGTTTACGAGCGCTACATCTGCGACATCGAAATGGAAGAGCGGAACGGAGTGGAGATTCCGGAGCACTATCGTCTGGGGGCCCTTTGCGAGCCCTGGGAATTGGACAGCAACCTTTTTTCGAAAAAAGCGGGCCGATACTCGCCCTCCCGGCTGAACATCATGACCGGGATGCTGCTCTTCATAATGTGGATCACCATTTTCGCCTTCCACTACACCGCCAGCATCGTTTATTTCCTGAAAGCGGATGCCGTCTGCCGGGTTCAGCTACCGGTTCTCCTGTTCATCCCGGTCGTATTGCTTACCATTCTCATCACGGCCGTACGCAACACATGGGGACGAAGCCGGTCGCTGGTGAAGCCCTGAGACTCCCAATTCCTGCAATAGAAAAGGAGCGAATCTATTTGATTCGCTCCTTTTTTCACGTCGCCCGGGGCGCTTTACTTCGCCAGTTCGCGCGCCATCTCCAGCGCCTTGTCGTAATCGGGTTCGTGGGTGATCTCGGGCACATACTCCACGTAGCGCACCACGTCGTCCTTGTCCACGACCACCACGCCGCGGGCCAGCAGGCGCAGCTCGTCGATCACGAAGCCGTATTTCATGCCGAAATCCAGCTCCTTATAGTCCGAGAAGACATGCACGCGGTCGATGCCCTCGGCAGCGCAGAAACGTTTCTGGGCGAAGGGCAGGTCGACCGACAGGGCCACGACGACCACGTTGTCGCCCAGTTTCGACGCTTCGCGGTTGAAGCGGATGTTCTGCAGCGAGCAGACCGAAGTGTCGACCGACGGAAAGACGCTGTAAATGCGCACCTTGCCGTGGAAAATATCCGACGAGACGGGCTGCAATCCCGCGTCGATAACCGTAAATACAGGGGCCATCTCCCCTACTTTGCAGCGATTGCCGACAAGCGTTACGGGCTTGCCGCCGAAAGATACCTTGTGTTCCATAATTCGATTGGTTTTATCAGGTGGTTTAACGCAATTCCGATGCCACCCGGCTCTTAGCCGGGATTAGGAGCAGGAGCGCCGCACAGTCCCTTTCAACTCTCCGCTTTAATCCGCGCCACGGCCTCTGCGGCCCCGGCATACAGCGCCGGCAGGTCGACGCCCGCCACACGGCGGTTCTCGACGACGATCCGTCCGTCCACGACCACCGTATCGACATCCGACGCCTTGCCACAGTAAACGAGGTTTGAAACGACGTTGTGAACGGGCTGCAAATGCGGCTTCTGGAGGTCTACGACAATGAGGTCGGCCAGCGCGCCCTCGCGGACGACGCCCAGTTCGCCTTCGGCGTAACCCATGGCGCGCGCGCCGTTGACCGTCGCCAGCCGCAGCGCTTCGTAGGCCGGAAGCGCCAGCGGATCGTCGGTCGCCGATTTTTGCAGGAAGGCCGCCGTACGCACCTCTTCGAACATGTCGAGGTCGTTGTTCGAGCAGGTTCCGTCCGTACCGACCGTCACCAGCGCACCCGCGGCACGCATCCGCTCAACGGGAGCCACGCCGCTCGATATTTTCATGTTGCTCTGGGGGTTATGCGACACGGCCACACCGCGCGCAGCGAGGGTCGCAATGTCACTCTCCGTCACATGGATGCAGTGCGCACCGATGGTCTTCGGACCCAGCATTCCCAATTCGTCGAGGTGCTCGACGGAGGTTTTTCCGTACTTTTCGCGCACGATGCGCACCTCGTCCTGCGTCTCCGAAATATGGGTCATCAGGTGCAGGCCGTATTTGTCCGCCAACTGCTTGCCGCGCAGGAGGTTTTCGGGCGAGACGGTATAGGGCGAATGGGGCGCAAGGGCGATCTGCACCCGGTCGCATCCGGCGGCCAGCCGCACAGCCTCCTCCACCTGCGGCAGCACCTCGTCGACGTTCGAATCGAAGTAGTTGCAGCCCAGCATGGCGCGGATGCCCAGCCGTTCGACGGTCTCCACACAGCGGTTCTCGAAATAGTACATGTCGACGAACGACGTAACGCCGCCCAGCAGCATCTCGACCACGCCGAGCGTCATGCCCAGCACCACGTCGTCCGGGGTCTGGCGCGCCTCGAAAGGCCAGATATAGTCGTGGAGCCACTCCATCAGGGCGATGTCGTCGGCATAGCTGCGCTGAAGGGTCATGGCTGCGTGGCAGTGGGTGTTCACCAGCCCCGGCATCACGAGCTTACCCCGGCAGTCGATCTCCCGGAGCCCGGGGTGCGCCGCGCGGAACTCTGCCGCAGCAGCCTCCGACTCCGTAACCAGCGCGATCCGGTTGCCGTCGACGCCCACCCAGCCCGTAAAGGTCGGGGGCCGCTCCCCGGCGGCCGTCATCGGCAGCACCGTCGCATTTGAAAAAAGGATTGCCATAAAAAAATGGTATTATTTATATTTCACTTTCACGCGTTCCGTCTTGATCTTCACGCGCGGCCCACCCTCGATCGAGTTGCCCTGCACGGTGATCACGTCGCGGCCGTCCACCGAATTGGAGTAGATCTGGATCACCTTGTTAAAGGCTCCCGGCTCGCTCTTGTGGGGCTCGTAGGTAATGCTGATCACCCCCGAATCGGCCGGTTCCACAGGACGTTTCGAAAACGACGCCTTGAGGCACGAGCACGAGGTGATGACGCGCACCAGCACCAGCGGCGCCGTGCCGTCGTTGACGAACCTGAACTCGCGGACCAGGTCGCCGCCCTTGCGGGGTACGTCACCGAAGTCGTACGTCGGATTTTCCAGCTTCAGGTGCGCCCCTTTGATGGGCTTCCCGGCATCAGCCGCCGCAAAACACAGGCAGCCGAGGATTGTCAGCAGTAGTATTTTCATCATTCAAATTCTATTCCATGCGGAAAATATAGGTTATCGTACCGCCCTGCACCGCAGCGCGGCTTTCGGTGAAACGCGCCTTGCGGGCCGCTTCGAGGGCTGCGGCGATCAGCTGGGCATCGCTCTCGGTCGAACCTTTGGGTTCGAACGAAGCTCCCGTAACCTTGCCCGAAGCGTCGACCGTCACACGTACGACGATCTTGCCGCTCTTCGTGCCGGGATAGGACGGTTTGGGCAGATTGCCCACCAGTCCGCGCCCTTTCAACCCCTGGTCGAGTTGGTCCATTCCATCGGGATTCAGCCCCGGGCCTGTGCCGCTCGCCTTATCCTCGCCCTGCGGGGCCCGCGGGTTGCCCGCATTGTCGGGTTCGTCGGCGCCGCCCTTGTTCATCTTGAACAGGGCCTTGGGGTTGGGCGTCTGTGTCACCTCGTCCTTGCCCGCGACCTGCGCCGTCTGCTCCACGGGCGCCACGACATCGTGCACACGCGGCTCGTTGGCCACCTTCACGGGCGGCTTCGGCGGCTCGGGGACGGGCGGCTCCGTAAAGTCGACGAGGATCGTGTCGCCCGGCTTCTCCAACGCAGGCGCGAAATCGAACGACACCAGCGTGAACGAGCCGACGAGCAGCAGTACGTAGACTGCCGCCGCGATCATCGCCCACCTGCGGGGAGATTTGTTATCGGGGTCATAGTAATACATGGTTTCCCTGTTAATTCGGTGTCGTCGCCAGTATCAACTTATAATTATTGTCCTTGGCGATGTTCATGACCTTCACCACCTCGTCCACTGCAACGGACTTGTCGCAATGAAGCGACACCGTAGCGTCCTTCTGGCCGTCGAGGCGCGCCTTCAGCGCCCGCTCCACGCCCTCGATGCCCTGCACCTTCTGCAACTCGACGTAGTAGTTGTACGAGGGTCCGCTCTGCTGGATCGACACCGTGGTCATCGCCTTGTCCTTCAACTGGTTCGAACTCTTCGGGAGCATCAGTTTCAGGGCGTTGGGATTGATCAGCGTCGTAGCGATCAGCAGGAACAGCAGCAGCAGGAACATCAGGTCGGTCATCGACGAGGCCGAGAACGATTTATCGACTTTCGATCCGTGTTTGATTGCCATAATTTGTTATTTTTGAACGGGTTGATTCAGAATATCCATAAACGCGATCGAGTTGGCCTCCATCTGGAACACCAGCTTCTCGATGCGCGCCACGAGGTAGTTATAGCCGAAATAGGCCGGGATGCCGACGATCAGACCGCCCACCGTGGTGACCATGGCCACATACATACCGCTGGCCAGCAGTCCCAGGTCGACCGTACCGCCCGCAGCGGACATGTCCATAAAGGTCTGCACCATACCGAGCACCGTACCCAAGAAGCCGAGCATCGGGGCACCGCCGGCAATCGTCGCCAGGAACGGAAGGCCGTTTTCGAGTTTCGAAACTTCGAGGTTAGCGACATTCTCGATGGCGGTCTGCACGTCGCCCATCGGACGGCCGATACGCTCGATACCCTTTTCGATCATGCGCGCAATCGGCGTGTCGGTCTTCTTGCAAAGGTTCACGGCCGTCGAAATCTTGCCGTCGGAGATGTAGTCGCGGATGCGGTTCATGAAGTTCATGTCCAGAACCGAGGCTTTGCGGATAGCCATGAAGCGCTCCACGAAGATAAAGATCGTCACGCCTCCCAATGCCAGCAGCGGCCACATCAGCCAGCCGCCTTTGGTAAACAGGGTCCACAGTCCCATACGGGTTTCCTCACTAACGACTACCGCCTCGGCAGCCTGCAAAAAAGTTGTCATAGATTTTTACGTTTATTAAAATTTGTTGTCTGTCTCGTTATTTGTCGTGCATTGCTATTCATCTTCTTCATCTTTAACGTATTCAAAGGGCGAAAGCGTATCCGCCGGTTCGCGTAAACGTTTCTTTTCCGCCTCTTCGGCCGCTTTTTCGGCCGCACGGGCCGTACGGCGGGCAATACGCTGCGCCTTGCGTTTCTTGTTGGTGAAGCGTTCCTTAATCCGCTGGCGCAGGTCGCGCAGGTTGTTGAAGTCCTCCTTGAAGTAGACGCCGATGCCGGTCTCCTGCAAACCCTGGTTCTCGTCGAACCGGTCGATGGTCTGCGTGAAGGCTTTCAGCTTGAGCGCCCCGGCCCGGTCGATCAGGTAGGTGATGTAGGCCTCGCCCATGAAGTTGGACATCGAACTGTTCACAGCCTGTTTGTTGTCGATCAGGTAGTTACCCTCGACCTCGACGAACAGGCGGTTGTTGATCAGGCTCTTCGACAGCCCGAAGTCCACTTCGTCGCTCGTCAGCTCCGACTTGGGCCGGTAGCGGATCACGACGTTGTAGTCGGACGACGAAAGCCAGTTGCTGACCATGTTGGAGACGAACTCCAGGCCCGTGGCCGCCGACACCGAACTGCCGATGTTGGAGGTGGCCTGCGACGAAGTTTCGGACATGAAGCTGTTGAACAGCAGCAGGTAGAGGAACTGCGTGTCGACCGTCTCGGGGGTCGAGAGGGCATTGGCGATCAGGCTCTGCGTCTCGGGGTCGGAGCCGGGAACCCGCACGTCGAAGGTGATCGTCGGATTCGAAAGGCGGTCGCCGAGGTGGATGATACACTCCACGGGAACCGAGCGGTCGCCCCCGAGGTCGGCCGTGCCCTGCAACAGCGGTTGCAGCGACGCCTTGACCTTGTAGACGCCGTCGATGTCGAGCATAGCATTCATCGGCGACCCGGTCCACTGGATCGACGAGCCGCTCTCGATGGTGAAGCGTTTGTTGATGATCTGCTGAAGCGACAGCATGAAACTGCCCTCCGAGATGGTATAGTCGCCATAAATTTCGAAAATGTTGGACCTGGGCCGTATCTGCAGGTTCAGCGAACCCTCACCGCGCCCCTTCACCGTGTTGCCCGCCACATCGAGTTCGACCTCGACATCGGGCCGCACGTCGAGCGCCATGTTGATGTTCATCTGGCTGCCGGCATCGGATTTCTGGCGCTGCTTGCGTTCGAAGGAGAGTTTTTTGCGCGCCACGTCATCGAGCGTGTCCGCCTTCTCAGGCTCCTCGAAGACCACGAAATCGGCATTCGAAATGTTCGACTTGCTCGACAGCGGCATCACGAACGAGGAATTGCCGTCGGTCGAAGCCGTGATGTCCATGTCGACCGCGCCCTTGTGGCCCGAAATGCGGGCCTGCCCCGTGGCATAGACCTTTCCGTAGAAAGCGTCGTTGTCCTCGGAATCGGTATCGAGCACGAGCATCTGCTGGGGGGCTACGCGCACGTCGTAGGAGATGTTCGAAAGGTGCTGAAGGCTCATGTCGAAGTCGAAGCGCCCCCGGTGGCCCTGCGGGTCGAAAATCGGGACGTTCGACGCCTTAAAACGGTTGTTCTTCACAGCCACCATCGCCTCGGGCATCGAGTAGGTCACCTGCGTGAAATCGACCGTTGTTTTCAGCTGCGAAACGCGGACTTCGCCTTCCAGCTCGGCCATACGCCCCTGGCCCTGCAACACGAGGTCGGCCGACGCCAGTCCCGTGGTCGAGGAGATGACGCCCGAGAGGATCGGGTTCAGCAGCCCCATGTCGAGGCTGTCGACATCCAGCCGGGCGTAATACCGGTTGCGGTCGGGAGCATAGAATCCGCGGATGAGCGTGTCGCGCTTGACGCGGTTGGTCACCGTCACCCCGGCGCGGCTGCGGGCGAAATCCCAGCGCGAAGTGAGGCGCATCGGCGGCGCGGGAATGTCGTTGACCTCCACGCTGTCGAGCAGAATATCGGCCGTGACCTCACCGCCCCGCAGCACCGATTTCATCGTCGCGGAGCCGTTCGTGCGGCCCTCGATCGAGTAGCCCATATGTGCGGCCAGCTGTGCGAAGGGCGCCAGGTCGAAGTTGCGCAGCGAGAGCGTCACCGAATCCTCGCGGCTGCGCGACGCGATGCCGTCGAGCAGCAGATCCTGCTCACGGTTCATCACGTAGAACTTGTCGATCACGACCTGCGCCGTGTCGAGCAGGATTTTGCGGGCAAAAATCTGCCACGTCTTGTCACCGCGGGTGATGTGCGAGGGGAGTATCCGCAAATCGACCACACGGCCGTTGGGGCCATATTCGTCGGCCACCGAAGCGCGGAACCCGACGAGTCCCGAGACACTACGCGTCGTATCGTCGAAGCCCGCCGAAAGCTGCATGCGGCCCTGCCGGGCTCCGCCCGTCAGCGACAGGCGCGGCAGGTGCAGCACCCCGGCATAGAGGTCCTCGGCCGAAGCATAGACCGCCAGCGAGTCGCCGCGGTTCGAGGCGTTGACCGAAAGGCGCGTGGCGAGCATGCGCTTGCGCTCGATATATTCCGACGTAGCTTTGAGCGACAACTGGTCGCTGGCCGGGTTGAACAGCAGTTGGAGCGACGAACCGTCGGCGATCTGCAATCCCGCCGAAACGGCGTCGGCCACGGGGTTGAAATTGCGGATGTTGACCGACAGCAGCGAAAAATCGTTGGCCACGGCGGTCTTCCGCTCCGAAGGCCCCTCTTCCAGTCCCTCGCGGCTCAGCATCGGGAGGTATTTCCACGCGCTCCGGCGCAGGTACTCGAAGACGGTGCGGTAGCTGGTTTTCGACCGGAACGTGACATCGGCAAAGTCCGAACGCAACTCCACGAACTTGCTCCGCTCGGAGTTCTCGCCCGTAACGGTCATACTCGAAGCCGTGATCTCCTTGTCGTTGTATTTGTAGCGGGCGTCGGTCACCTGAATGCGGCCGTTCAGGTCGTCGAACGAACGCCCTCCGGCAGCAGCGACGATGCGGGCCGAGAGCTGCGACACCGAGTCGCGGCGGTTGACGTGCAACCGGGCCAGGTCGGCATGCCGCAGGTCCATCGTAAAGTCGTAGCGCGGCACGGAGTCGTTCAGGTCGACCATGCCGAAGAAGTCGAAGTCGAGGTTGGGATCGCGGGCCGTGATGCGGCCGTTGAACTCCCGGTTGCGCAGGCGGCCGTCGAGGCGCAGTGAGTCGTAAACATAGCCGTTGAAACCCAGCTGCGAGATGTTGCCCACGACCTGGGCATCGGCCGTTCCCTTTCCGATCACGCCGTCGACATAGGCCGTGAGGGTGGCGTCCCCAGGAGGTCGCGGCGGTCCAGCAGGTCGCCCAGCCTCAGGTTGCGGGTTTCGACATCGCCCCGCACACTGCTCAGGCCGCCGCGAACGGGGGCCATTCGCAGGTTGCAGGAGATGTTGCCCACGCCCGTCGCAGCGCCCAGCCGCATGTCGAACGACGAGAGCAATCCCCGGAAGCGGGCATTGAGGTCGATCTGCCCCGAGTTACCCAGCACGCCGACCAGTTTGTCCGAGAGTTTCCGGCCCGCGATGCCGAGAGCCAGTTTGTCGACCGCATCGGCCGACGAACGCAGGCGGGGAACCGACAGGTCGAAATGGGTCTTCCGGATGTCGGGAAGCCCCTTCACCGTAGCGTTAGCCACGAGCGTCGTTCCCTCGCCGATCTGCATGCTCTTGACCTTACCCGTGAAATCGGACACCACGCCGGCGACTTCGACGTTGACATTGGTGAAATCGACATGCCAGTCGCGCAGCTTAGGCGCGAAATAGGCGATGTCCTCGGTCGAAACGGTCGTATTGCGCATCAGGGCGTCGATGCGCACCTCGCCGATGAAATCCTTGTATTGCGACCACGAGTCGCCGACCAGCGAGACGTAAGGGAGGTTGACATTGGAATGGGGGGTGATGATCGAGGCATTCTCGAAACCCAGGCAGCCCTGCGTCATGTAGAAACGCCCGGCGAGGTGGTCCAGCACGAAACCGCTGCGTTCGCGGGCCGTGAAGGCCGAGATGGCGGTATAGATGGCCGAACCGTCGATCGTGAAGTCGTCCACGCGGGCCGTGATGCCGTAGAGGTGCATGTGCGAAAAGTCGATGCCGTATTCCGGGTCGCGGTGGTCGAGGCGTTCGAGGCAGAGGTCCATGTTCCCGATCGAAGCCTTCCTGAGCGAAAGTTTGAAATTGCCCTTCCTGGGTTTGTCGGGATCGGAGATGCGGTCGACGATCTGCTTGATGTTCATCTCCCCGTCGGGCATCTGTCTGAGGTAGAGCCTCGCATCGGTGATCTCGCCGCGACTCAGTTCCAGGCCGCCGCCCAGAATGCCGAAGCTCGTGATGTAGGCGTCGAGCTTGCCGACATAGAGCAGCGTATCACGCTGGTAATCCTCGACATAGAAACCCTTGACCTTGACTTTCGAGAAGATGCCGATGTCCACGCGGTCGATCGACACGGTGGTCTCCAGCTTGCGCGAAATGACGGCTGCGGCCTTGTGCACCACGTAGTTCTGCACGGCGGGAATGTCGAGCAGCAACGAGAGCACCACGGGAACAATTATCAGCAACAAAACCGCCGCCGAGAACACCTTTCCCAATATTTTTATACCTTTGCGCATCAGGACTTCTATATAACCTGCAAATTTAGCTAAAATAGTTAAAAAATAACGAAAAACCGGATGGATATTACAATTCTAGGCATCGAATCTTCGTGCGACGACACCTCGGCAGCCGTGCTGCGTAACCACGTGTTGCTGTCGAACGTCATTGCCTCGCAGGCCGTTCATGTCAAATACGGCGGCGTAATCCCCGAACTGGCCTCGCGGGCCCACCAGCAGAACATCATCCCCGTCGTGGACACGGCGCTCAGGGATGCGGGCGTCACGGCCGATGAGATCGACGCCATCGCCTTCACGCGCGGTCCGGGACTGGTCGGTTCGCTGCTCGTCGGCGTATCGTTTACCAAAGGGCTTTCGATCGCCCACAATATCCCGATGGTCGAGGTCAACCACCTGCAGGGGCACATCCTCTCCCACTTCATCGACCTGCCGGACCGCACGCTGCCCCACCCCGATTTCCCGTTCCTGTGCCTCCTGGTAAGCGGCGGCCACACGCAGATCGTGCGCGTGGATTCCCCGCTCGAAATGGAGATCATCGGCACGACGATCGACGACGCCGCCGGCGAAGCCTTCGACAAATGCGCCAAGGTGATGGGACTGCCCTACCCGGGCGGCCCGGTGATCGACAAACTGGCCAAAGAGGGCGACCCGAAGGCGTTCCGCTTCGCACATCCCCATGTCGAAGGTTACAACTACTCGTTCTCGGGGCTGAAAACCTCGTTCCTCTACACGCTGCGCGACGCCGTGGCTCAGGACCCCGACTTCATCGAGAAACACAAGGCCGACCTCTGCGCATCGCTGCAATCGACCATCATCGAAATATTGCTGAATAAGCTGATCCGCGCCTCGAAGGAGACGGGCATCCGCGACATCGCCATTGCAGGCGGTGTTTCGGCCAACTCGGGACTTCGCAACGGCGTGGTCGAAGCCGGTTCCCGGCGCGGCTGGCGGACCTTCATCCCGGAGTTCAAGTTCACGACCGACAATGCGGCCATGATCGCCATGGCGGGGTATTACCACTACCGCGAAGGCCAGTTCGCAGCGCTCGACGTGTCGCCCGTGGCGCGGCTCGAAGAGTTATAAGCTACTCACTCACACAAAAAATAACTTATGCAAACATTCAGATTCATGCGGGGCCTCCCGGCCCTGCTGTTGTTGGCTTTCGCCGTCACCGGCACCACCGCCTGCAACGACAACGACGACAAGAACACCGCGACGCTGACCGTCAGCACGGACAACCTCGTATTGGGCGCCAGGACCGGAGCATCCGAAACCTTTACCATCTCGACGACCGCCGCCTGGACGGCAACGCCCGCCGGAGAAGGATTCTCGCTCGACAAGACCAGCGGCACGGGCGACGCGACCATCTGCGTAACAGCTACCGCCGCCAGCATCGGCGGCGATCAGAAGCAGCTTGGCAGCATCGTAATCGCGGCCAAGGGGGTAGACGGGACGAAAACAGTCGCCGTCAGCCAAAGCGGGGACACCCTCGAACCCACGCCGGGCGATGTGACGATCGTCGTCGATTTCACGCAGGGTCCCTCGATCACCACGCCGGCACTGCCGAACCAAAAAGCAGAAGCGACAACCGGCCTCAAGGAGTACGCGATCCAAGGCCGCACCTTCACCGTTTTTGCCGACACGAACGAAAAGGGTGTCTTCTACTGGATCGACAACACCGTGTTCCAACCCTCACTCCCCGAGCCGAACAAGGGGCTTTACATCAGCAAGCTCGGCGCATACGTCAAATTCCCGGTCATCGCAGGCAAAAAGCTGACCAAGGTAAGCTACCTGTCCACGAGCAGCCAGAGCAAAGACACGCAGATCGATCTGCTGGGCGCCGACGGCGAGGATATTCAATATACGTTCGATGCCGCCACCTTCACCTACGAACTGATCGACGCGATCCAGACCGCGCGGCTCGAAATCACCAACTCGAAGAACGCGCAACTCGCCAAGCTGATGCTGACCTACGCCGCTGAATAGAGCGGGATCGCCCCGGCACAGCAACACAAACCCCTCCGGGCCGAATGGCCGGGAGGGGTTTGTCATTATAGGAGACGGCGGTTATTTCGCGCCGAAGAGTTTTTCCTTCAGCGAGAAACCTTCGTATTTCGCCGAAAAGTTGTCGTACTCGGTACGCAGCGAAGCCATCAGGTCCTTCACCGACTGGATTTTCTCGGCGCGCCAGGCATTGGAGCCGCAGAAGGCATAGCCGTTGCGGAGTTTGCCCTTGAAAGCGTTGTAGAGCGCCAGCATGATGCAATAAGGGCTGTGCGTCACGTCGCACGTCTTGATGCAGTCGAACGGACACGTTCTGGGGACCTTCAGGCCCTCCTTCACACGGTCGAGGAACGAGTTGTGGATCGCCCGGCCCGGCATGCCGACGGGGCTCTGGATGATCTCGATGTCCCCCTCCTGCGCCTCGATGTAGCTCTGCTTGAAAGCCGGGTCGGCGTCGCATTCGTCGGTAGTGACGAAGCGCGTACCCATCTGTACGCCGTCGGCGCCCAGTTCCATGATGCGGTAAATGTCCTCACCCGTATAGATGCCGCCGCCGGCGATCACCGGAATGTGGCAGTTGTGCTCGGCCTCGAAAGCGCGGACCTCAGCCACGATTGCGGGAACGATAGCTTCCAGCGAATAGTTCTCGTCGGTGAGTTGGTCGGCCTTGTAACCCAGGTGGCCGCCCGCCTTGGGACCCTCGACGACGATGGCGTCGGGGATGTACTTGTATTCCGAAAACCACTTCTGGCACAGCAGCTTCGCAGCGCGGGCCGACGAAACGATCGGGGCCAGTTTGGTCTTGGCGCCCTCGGGCAGGAACGACGGCAGGTTGAGCGGAAGCCCGGCGCCCGAGAAGATGATGTCGGCCTTCTCGGCAATGGCGGTCTTCACCATATCGGCGAAGTTCGACATGGCGACCATGACGTTGACGCCGATGATGCCGTGCGTAGCTTCGCGGGCCTTGCGCAGCTCCTCTTTCAGGCCCCAGATCGAAGCGACGCGGTAGTCCTTCGAATAGTTGTTATAAATTGCCCCCAGGCCGGCCGACGAGATAACGCCGACACCGCCCTGCTCTGCCACGGCCGAAGCCAGGCCCGCGAGGGACACTCCTACGCCCATGCCACCCTGTACAATGGGCATCGAAGCGCATAAATTTCCGATTTTCAGTGATTTCATTTTGCTTGCATTATGGTGGAAGTAACGAACTTCCGCGCCAAAGATAGGTAATATCCGACGAAAAGATGCGTAAAACCGCACAATTTAACGAAAACGTTACATTGTCCCCGACCGGAGGTTGGGCCAAAAAACACACATGGCGTATCCGAAGCCCCGGCGGGGCCCGGGATGCGCTGGCCCTCAGGCCGTGCCGGTCACAGAAACCGTACGCCCCGAACCCGTTTGCGGTCGCGGCCCGCGGCTTCGCGCTCGACGATGCCCGTCACGACATCCGCCGCGTCGTGCCAGCGGTTGGCGCGGAACTTCCGGCGGTAGGTCGTCAGGTGGGCATAGAGTTCGGGCCAGCGGAGGTTCCACCCGCGGGGAAAGCGTACGAGGTGGAGCGCCGTGGCCGAATTGGAGAGGATGCGCGCCTCCTTGTTACCGCTCTGGTGGAACCACTCGATGCGCACGCCCGGCGCAAGGGCCTGCACGGCGCGGGCAAAACCGCGGCCGCCGTTGTTGCTCTCGATCGCCGCCTGCCGCGTGTCCGAACGCACGAGCATCTCGCCCACGAGGGGTTCGGTCGCCTCCATCGGTTCGCGCGAGTAGACCGCATCGGTGACGTAAATCACCCCGTCGGCATCGACCGCATAGGACAGCGAGCAGAGGTAGTCGTCGCCCGTGTCGGCCGTATCGGTGTAGTTGGCCCGGCGGACGATCTCGTGGGGCAGGTCGTCGTACTCGGTGAAATTCAGCCCGTAAAGCAGGCCCTCGCGGGCCGAGGGATGCCCCTGGTACATCGCCTCGAATTGCAGCGGATCGAGCCGCCGTTTGGCGGCCAGCAGCGCAGCGCCGTGCTGTTGCTCCCAAAGGGCCTCGCCCGGCGAACGGGGGTCGATCTCCGAAGGCGGCGAGGTTTTGAGGGCTTCGAAATTGAGGTGCAGCCACCGGTCCGAGGGGAGCGCATCGAGCTGCGACCATGCGCGCAGCTCCTCGACCGGTTCGCGCGTCGTAAGCGTCCCGATCAGGTCCTCCTCGTGCCAGCGGGTGAAGACGATCAGTTCGCGCGAAGCGTTGTGCATGCGGGTCCTCACTACCGAGGTGTACCACTCCCAGCAGTTGGCACGAATGAGCGGCGAATTGGCTTCAAGCGCATCTTTATATAAATCGTCCAAAATAAAGCAATCCACACGGTTACCCGTCAGCGAACCTTCGCGGCCGACGGACAACAGCCCGCCCCGGCGGCCGATGATCTCGACCTCGTCGGCCGTACGGATGTAACTGGGCGGCTTGGCGCCCTTCTTGATCGTCGTCTCCGGGAAACATGCGGCATACTCCTGCGATTCGAGGATGCGCTGCACGCGGCGGTTGAACTTCGAGGCCAGCGCCCCGGAATAGGAAGCAATGGCCACCCGCAGGTCGGGGTCGAGGCCCAGTACATAGGCCGGGAGCAGGGTCGTCGCCCCGACGCTCTTGCCGTGCTGGGGCGGCATGGTGACGATCAGCCGTCGGATGCGCCCCGCGGCAAAGGCTTCCAGCACCCGGTAATAGGCCCGGTGGAAGGCTTGCAGTTCGAGGAACGGATAGACTCCGAGGGCGAAGTCGGAAAAAGGAGTCATCAAAAAGTTGAAAATTGAGAGTTGAAAAATGAAAGTGAAAAGTTTTCCGGTTCGTCGGGAATCAGGCCCCGCATAAAACGTTCAACTTCCCACTTTCAGCTTTTAATTAATTAAAACCCATGCGCGGCGCCGCGGCGGGCAGGTTTTTTGTCGGGGTGCGCTCCGGCGGCAGCGCCGTGCCGGGAAAGGAGGGCCGGAGCGCGGGCGGCGTTCAGAGATACGTCCGCAGGCAGGCAAACGAGAAGTCGTTGAGCACCTCGCCGCCGTCGCCGGTAGTGTGGAACTCCCACCAGACGGGAACCAGGTCCGCAATCGCATCCCGGTCGCCTTCGGGGAGCCGCTCGCGCTGCCGGTAGACGATCAGCGAGGCCGTGAGCCGGCACTCCGTGTCGCCGAAGGGGAACGTGAGCGAGCCCGAAAAGTAACTTCCGCCGCCGATGGCCTCCGCAAGACGCGCAGCCACTTCAAGGTAAAGTTCCGATGAAACCGAATACATCATTGATAATTAATCGTTTTTTTGCAAAAGAATTTGCAGAAGAGAATAAATTGTTTAACTTTGCAGGACAAAGATAAGTTCAAATTTTGAATTTACTGCAATAAAGTTCAAATATTTTATATAGAAAATTCCGATAACAAAGCGATGAACGAACGGGTAAAACTGATACGCAAACAGCTCGGCATGACGCAAGAGCAATTGGCACAACGGCTTGGGATCGGCAAAGCGGCACTGTCGATGATCGAAACCGGCAAGGCGGGGCTCTCGGCCCGCAACCGCAATATACTGGTTCAGGAATTGAACGTCAATCCCGACTGGCTCGAAGCCGGAAAGGGCAACATGTTCAACGCCGAACCCGACCTGACGGCCTATATGCACCGCACGGACAATTCGCTGCCGCTGCAAAGCGTGCCCCTCTACTCGATCGAGGGCACGGCAGGGCTGGTGCCGCTGTTCGCCGACCAGGCGCAGACCAAACCCGTCAATTTCATCCATATCCCCAACCTCCCGAAATGCGACGGAGCGATTTACATCGTTGGTGACTCGATGTATCCGCTGCTCAAGAGCGGCGACATCGTGCTGTACAAGCAGCTGCGCGACATCGACGACATCTTCTGGGGCGACATGTACCTGCTGTCGATCGACATTGACGGCGAGGAATACGTGACGGTGAAATACATCCAGAAATCCGACCGCGAAGGCTACGTAAAGCTCGTGAGCCAGAACCAGCACCACGCCGACAAGGACGTGGAAATCAGCCGTATCCGCGCCATCGCGCTCGTGAAGGCGAGTATCCGGATGAATTCCATCAGGTAAGGTACGAGCAGAATCGGGGCCGAATGCCAAAGGCACACAACAGAGAAGTGCCACACACCGGATTTATACGGAATGTGCGGCACTTTTTTGTTGTGCCAGACTTGTATGGCGGCTCCGGTTTTGCCGCCGCCCGCAGGGAAAAGGCGAAGCGGCACGCAATGAAGTGAAGTGAAGCGAGCCAACTCAATCCATGCGGCGCGAAACGGAGGTGAAGCAAAGCGAGGCAAATAAAACAGAAAATGCACGCTTTTCGGTTGTTCTGCACAAATGCGGCGTCCCCTCTTTTGCCGCCGCCCGCAGGGAAAAGGCGAAGCGGCACGCAATGAAATGGAGTGAAGCGAGCCAACTCAATCCATGCGGCACGAAACGTGAATGAAGCAAAGCAAGCCAATTAAAAACAAAACGCCACCACTTTTGCCCCCGTAATTCGCTGTCAAACAACGCAACACAAATAAAATCCGATTTTGGGTAACCAATTCCGGATTTTTTAGTATCTTTGCAAAGATGAAATTGGTTTGCCAATTTCGGCACCGGTAATCATCCGGGATTTCAGCATACAACAATATAATATAACGACCAATTATGAAAACCAATTACGAAATCCGCTATGCGGCGCATCCTGAGGATGCGAAAAGCTACGACACGGCGCGCCTGCGTCGCGACTTCCTGATCGAAAAGGTATTCGCTGCCGATGAAGTGAACATGGTCTACTCGATGTACGACCGCATGGTCGTCGGAGGCGCCATGCCGGTTGCCGAAACGCTCCGCCTGGAAGCCATCGACCCGCTGAAGGCTCCCTTCTTCCTGACCCGCCGCGAAATGGGCATCTACAACGTCGGAGGTCCCGGTGTGGTAAAGGCCGGCGACGCCGAGTTCGAACTCGACTACAAGGAGGCTCTCTACCTCGGGTCGGGCGACCGCGAGGTGACCTTCGCGAGCAAGGACGCCAAAAATCCTGCGAAATTCTACTTCAACTCACTGACGGCGCACCGCAACTACCCCGACAAG
The DNA here is from genome assembly GCA_023443765.1 of Bacteroidota bacterium. Classification (GTDB taxonomy): domain Bacteria; phylum Bacteroidota; class Bacteroidia; order Bacteroidales; family Rikenellaceae; genus Alistipes. Next base: position 24,018 of record JAEZTA010000019.1, read on the forward strand.
AAGGTCACGAAGGCCGATGCCGTGGTGGCGCACATGGGTTCGCTCGAAGGGTCGAACGACCGCAACATCAACAAGATGCTCGTAAACCAGGTGCTGCCGACCTGCCAGTTGCAGATGGGCATGACCGAGTTGCTGCCCGGAAGCGTGTGGAACACGATGCCCGCGCACGTGCACTCGCGCCGCATGGAGGCTTACTTCTATTTCGAAGTGCCCGAAGACCAGGCCGTATGCCACTTCATGGGTGAAGTCGACGAGACGCGCCACATCTGGATGAAGGGCGATCAGGCCGTGTTGTCGCCCGAGTGGTCGATCCACAGCGCAGCCGCCACGCACAACTACACCTTCATCTGGGGTATGGGCGGCGAGAACCTCGACTACGGCGACCAGGATTTTTCGAAAATCACAGACCTGAAATAGCCGATCCGTACCTTTTTTCAGAAAATCCTACTGTCGGAGGGCGAACTACCCACATCGCAGGCCTGTGATTTTCGAAAAACCCAGTACAGACAATCCCTCTAAATCCCCCTTTAAGTTCCTTTTCGTTGCTTCCGCTCGGCATAGTCTGCAAGCAGCCTTTGCCCTCGCTTACTCGCAACGTTGAAAAAGAGGACTTTACAGAAAAGCCGAATCGCTGTCGCACCAACCGGGCAAAGCGTACGCCATCTCCCTCCCCGAGGGAGGGCCGGGGTGGGGTCAGCATTTGCAAATGCTGCCAAAGGCAGCAAAACAGCGGTCCGAAACGGGAACGCAAGGAGATATAGACTGACAAACGAACAACAAAACCTAATAAAATCAAGTAACAATGGTAGACTTTTCTTTGAAAGGTAAGGTAGCGCTCGTAACGGGCGCCTCTTACGGCATCGGATTCGCACTGGCGACGGCTTTTGCCAAACAGGGCGCAAAGATCGTTTTCAACGACATCAAGCAGGAACTGGTAGACAAAGGCCTGGCGGCTTACAAAGCCGAAGGGATCGAAGCTCACGGATACGTTTGCGACGTGACCAACGAGGAGCAGGTGAACGCCATGGTGGCGCAGATCGAGAAGGAAGTCGGCGTCGTCGACATCCTCGTGAACAATGCCGGCATCATCAAGCGCATCCCGATGATCGAGATGACCGCTGCGGAGTTCCGCCAGGTGATCGACATCGACCTCAACGGTCCGTTCATCGTTTCGAAGGCCGTCATCCCCTCGATGATCAAGAAGGGCCACGGCAAGATCATCAACATCTGCTCGATGATGTCGGAGCTGGGCCGCGAGACCGTGTCGGCTTACGCTGCTGCCAAGGGCGGCCTGAAGATGCTGACCCGCAACATCGCATCGGAATACGGCGAATACAACATTCAGTGCAACGGCATCGGCCCGGGCTACATCGCAACGCCCCAGACCGCTCCCCTGCGTGAGAAGCAGGCCGACGGTTCGCGCCATCCGTTCGACGCCTTCATCGTAGCCAAGACCCCCGCAGCGCGCTGGGGTACGCCCGAAGACCTTGCAGGTCCCGCAGTGTTCCTCGCATCGGACGCTTCGGACTTCGTCAACGGCCACATTCTCTACGTCGACGGCGGCATTCTGGCTTACATCGGCAAGCAGCCGAAGTAGGAACCGAACTCCTCTATAAAAAATCCCCTGCTCTTTCGAAAGCAGGGGATTTTTCAATTTCAGGCCTCCTAAGCCCACAACGCTTCGAGGCGCTGGGCCACGATCTCATCCGTGATGTAATCGTCGTACTCCATATAGCGGTCGACCATGCCGTTCGGCGTGAGTTCGATGATGCGGTTGGCAACCGTGTTCACAAATTCGTGGTCGTGCGAACTCATCAGCACATTGCCCTTGAAGTTGATCAGCGAGTTATTGAACGCCTGAATCGATTCGAGGTCGAGATGGTTGGTCGGAGAGTCCAGCACGAGCGTATTGGGCTGCTGGATCATCATTTTCGACACCATGCAGCGCACCTTCTCGCCGCCGGAGAGCACATTGACCTTCTTGTAAATCTCCTCGCCGCTGAACAGCATCTTCCCCAGATACCCCCGCAGGTAAAGCTCCGAGGTGTCGGACGAGAACTGCGCAAGCCAGTCGACAATCGAGAGCTGGCTCTCGAAATAGGGAGCATTGTTGAGCGGCAGGTAGGCGTAGTTGATGGTCGTACCCCACTCGACGACACCCGCGTCGGCCTTGTCGTCGCCGACGAGAATATCGAACAGGGCCGAAACGGCACGCGGATCGCGCGCAAGGAAGGCAATTTTATCGCCCTTCTCGACCGTAAAGCTGATATTGCTGAAAAGCCGTTCGCCGTTGACCGTCTTGCTCAACTCGTCGACCCCCAGAATCTTCGTCCCGGCCTCGCGTTCGGGCTGGAAAATAATACCCGGATATTTGCGCATCGAAGGCTTGATCTCCTCGATATTGAGCCGTTCGAGCATCTTCTTGCGCGATGTCGTCTGCTTCGATTTGGCGACATTGGCGCTGAACCGCTGGATGAACTCCAACAGCTCCTTCTTCTTCTCCTCGGCTTTCTTATTCTGGTTCTGCTGCTGGCGCAAGGCGAGCTGGCTCGACTCGTACCAGAAACTGTAATTACCCGAGAACAGGTTTATATCGCTGTAATCAATATCGACGGTATGCGTACACACCGAGTCAAGGAAGTGACGGTCGTGCGAGACGACGAGCACCGTATTTTCGTAATTCGACAGGTAGTTTTCGAGCCACGCGATCGTCGTCCGGTCGAGGTCGTTGGTCGGCTCGTCGAGCAGCAGGTTGTCGGGTTTGCCGAACAACGCCTGCGCCAGGAGCACGCGCACCTTCTCTTTGGCGCTCAGGTCGCCCATCAACTGGTAGTGGAGTGCCTCCCTGACCCCGAGGCTGCTCAAAAGGTTGGCGGCATCGCTCTCGGCATTCCAGCCCTGCATCTCCGCGAATTTCTCCTCCAGCTCACCGGCCCGAAGCCCGTCCTCCTCCGAAAAATCAGGCTTGGCGTACAACTCCTCCTTCTCTTTCATCGTACTCCACAGCGGCTGATGTCCCATCAGAACTGTGTCGAGAACCGTAAATTGGTCGTACTCGAAGTGGTCCTGCTTGAGCACCGACAACCTCTCGCCGGGCCCGAAAGCCACATTGCCCCGCGACGGAGTCACCTCCCCGCTGAGCACTTTCAGGAACGTGGACTTTCCCGCCCCGTTCGCGCCGATCACACCATAGCAGTTGCCCGGAGTGAATTTGAGGTTAATATCTTTAAAAAGAACCCGTTTTCCGTACTGTACCTCTAAATTTGAAACTGTAATCATCCTTAAAATCTAATTTGACGGTACAAAAGTAGCCCAAAAGAACGAGTAAACCGAACCGAAACGTAAAAATCGGCAGAATTGTCGCTTTTCGGCATCGAAATCCCGGCGGCAGGTCGGGGAGCCCCACCCCACGAACCGGATGCCGATCCGCACACAGGTCGGGTCGGCCACCGATGCCGGTTGTTTTCCGGAGAAGCCCCCCATACGATAAAACTCCGTTCGAAACCGCATCCGGGGCAATGAATTTACAAAATTTTTTAATAAAGTTTCCGGTTCCAGATGTGACGCCGAAAAGGTCATTCCAATTAAAAGCCGACCGGAAATATTTCATTTGAATTACAATCTGTTAGCATTTCAAGACAAAAGAAATCGACAGCCAGACGAAGGAAACCTAAAAAATCGACTAAAAAAGACCAATTTAACAATTTATTTAATATATTTGCATAATATAGGATGCGGTTCGGCATGGGCTGCGAACAAGTTCGCCGCTTTGCCCTCACCTCTCACTATATTTGAGAAATCGTTGTTATAAACATCTAATCTGAAACCAAAAATCATGGAACAATCAAAAGTGCGGGAGTTGCAGGATGTCGTAATACGCTTCTCGGGCGATTCGGGCGACGGCATGCAGCTTACGGGCACGCTCTTTTCCGACACGTCGGCGTTGCTGGGAAACGGGATCTCGACCTTCCCCGACTACCCCGCCGAGATTCGCGCCCCGCAGGGAACCGTTGCGGGCGTTTCGGGCTTTCATGTACATTTCGGCGACCACCGCGAGCTGAATCCCGGCGATTACTGCGACGTACTGGTGGCGATGAACCCCGCGGCGCTCAAGGCCAACCG
>JAEZTA010000189.1 GCA_023443765.1 Bacteroidota bacterium
GTCTGGAACCGCATCTATTTCGGGCTGGGCTACGACATCGGTTGCCTGAATCTGGTCAAGGAGAGCGACGGCGAGGGCAAGATGCGCAACAACTGCTTCTCGATCAGCGTCGGTTACAACTTCTAAGTTCCGCATACGCAACAAAAAAGGGACGCCCCGAAGAGGAGCGTCCCTTTTCTTTTTTCATAAATGATCACTCGTGCAGCAGCACCGACGAGTCACCGTAGCTCAGGAAACGGAAATCATGCCCCAGAGCGTAGTCGTAAATCCGCTGCCAGTCGTCGCCCACGAAGGCCGAAACCAGCAGGAGGAGCGTCGATTTGGGCTGGTGGAAATTGGTGACGATGTTACGCACGATGCGGAACTCGTAGCCCAGCGGCGTGATCATGATCTGCGTCGAGGCTTTCAGGCGGTCGAGCCCCTGCCCGTCCATATACTGCAATAACACCTCCAACGCCTCGCGGCCCGTAAACTCTGCGGGAATGTCGTACAACTCCCATTGGCCGATCACCCGCCCGGCATCGGGCGTCCCGGTCGTGCGGATGCGCCACGCAAGGGCCGCAAGCGATTCGAGCGTCCGCACCGAGGTCGTGCCGACAGCCGTAACATGCCCCCACTTTTCCAGCAGGCGCGCCACCGTCCCCCGGCGCACTTCGAAATGCTCGGTGTGCATCGGGTGCTTCGCCGCATCCTCATCCTTGACAGGCAGGAACGTTCCCGCCCCGACGTGCAGCGTCACCTCCTCAAACCCGAACCCACGGGCCTCCATCCCTTCGATCAGCTCCGGGGTGAAGTGCAGGCCCGCCGTCGGCGCCGCCACCGAACCTTCGAATTTCGAATAGACGGTCTGGTAGCGCGTATTGTCGATCTCTTCGCTCTCGCGGTTCAGGTAGGGCGGGATCGGAATGCGCCCGAGATACTCCAGCAACTGCCCGAAAGTCATCGGGGCGGTCCACTCAAACCGCACGATGTTCTCGCGCCCGTGGTCCTCGACGAGCCAGGCCCGGAGCGATTCGGCGCGGCCTTCATAGTCAAAATTGATCTCGACATGCCCCTCCTTCCACTTCTTGCGGTTACCCACGATACACGACCACGCGCACCGGCCCGTGACGGCGAACGCCCGCTCGTAATCGGCCGGATCGTGCGGTTCGAGGCAGAAAACCTCGATACGCGCCCCGGAAGGCTTGTGCATGATGATTCGCGCCCGAATCACCTTCGTGTTGTTGAAAACCAGCAGTTCGCCCGCCGGCAGCACGTCGCCGATGTCGGCGAAATGCTTTTCCGCGATTTCCCCGCTCCGGTAGACGAGCAGCTTCGAGGCGCTGCGCTCCGCAAGCGGGAATTTGGCGATCCGCTCGTCCGGAAGGTCGTAATCAAAGCGGTTAATGTCGATATGTCGTTCCATATTTTGCCCGAAATTATGCGGCAAAGTTACTATTTTTTGTAACTTTGCGGCGCTTCTTCATAGAAAGAAAAGCAAAAGCCGCTCTTCCCACAAGGGAGATTCAGCGGGTTTTCCGAGGCGAAACCGGGGCACAGCCCCTCTTAACGAAAGCAGAGACGGGTTTCGCATCGGGAACGCCATTGGCTCACAAAGGCCGCCAAAGTCGTCTCTGCCCTTGTTAAAACTATGAAAACCGACTTTCTGGTTATCGGCTCCGGCGCTGCGGGCCTTTCGTTCGCGCTGAAAGCCGCGGCCCACGGCCACGTAACGATCGTGACCAAAGGCGAGATCGAGGAGTGCAACACCAATTACGCACAAGGCGGTATCTGCTCGGTAACGTATGCCCCCGACACGTTCGAAAAACACATCCACGACACGCTGGTCTGCGGCGCAGGCAAATGCGACGAAAAAGCCGTGGAACTGGTCGTCCGGCGGGCTCCGGAGCTGATCGCCGACCTCATAGCCTGGGGCACACGCTTCGACAAGACCCCCGACGGGCGTTTCGAGCTCAACCGCGAAGGCGGCCATTCCGAGCACCGCATCCTCCACCACGAGGACCTCACGGGAGCCGAGATCGAGCGGGCGCTCGTGCAGTCGGTAAAAAGCCACCCGAACATCACCGTCCTCGAACACCATTTCGCCATCGACCTCCTGACGCAGCACCACCTGGGCGAATTCGTCACCCGCCATACGCGCGGACTGGCCTGCTTCGGAGCCTATGTCCTGAACCTCGACACCAACGAGATCGAGACCATGCTCTCGAAATTCACCATCGTCGCCACGGGCGGGTGTGGTAATGTCTATTCCACAACGTCCAATCCCGTAGTTGCTACCGGCGACGGCATCGCCATGTGCCACCGCGCCAAGGCGATCACCGAGAACATGGAGTTCATCCAGTTCCACCCCACGACGCTCTACAACCCCGGCGAGAAACCCAACTTCCTGATCACCGAGGCCATGCGCGGCTTCGGAGCCATCCTGCGGCTGCCCGACGGCAAGGAGTTCATGGACAAATACCACCCCATGAAGTCGCTCGCCCCGCGCGACGTGGTGGCCCGCGCCATCTACCGCGAGATGACCAAGCGGGGTTCCGACTTCGTCTATCTCGACGTGACGCACAAGGACCCCGAGGTCGTGAAGCGGCATTTCCCGAATATCTATGAAAAGTGCCTCTCGATCGGCATCGACATCACGAAGGACTGGATTCCGGTCACCCCCGCGGCGCACTACTGCTGCGGCGGCGTGAAGGTCGACACCAACGGCGAAACCTCGATCAAGCGGCTCTATGCCCTGGGCGAGACCGCCTGCACGGGACTGCACGGCGCCAACCGACTGGCTTCCAATTCGCTGATCGAAGCGGTGGTCTACGCCGACCAGGCCGCATGCCACACGGCATCGCTTCTGGCGAAGGCCGATTTCCAGGAGGGCATTCCCGACTGGGACTTCGAAGGCACACAGCACACCGAAGAGATGCTGATGATCATCCAGTCGAAACGCGAGATGCAGACCATCATGTCCAACTACGTGGGCATCGTCCGCTCGAACCTCTCGCTCAAGCGCGCCATGCACCGCCTGGAAATACTCTGGCAGGAGACCGAAGAACTCTACAACAAGACCAAGCCCAACCGCGAACTGTGCGAACTAAGAAACATGATCGCCATCGCCTACCTTGTGATCAAGCAGGGCCGCGAGATCAAAGAGTCCGTGGGCTGCCACTTCAATGCTGATTACCCGAAAGAATAACCTAAAACCCAAAGCTATGAAACGCATCGTCCTGCTTTCCACATCCCTGTTGTTCGCTGCCGTCGCATGGTGTCAGCAACCTGCCCAACCCTACAGCGACTTCGCTGCAACCACGGGCGAATACCAACAGGATTTCGCCCCTGACGAAATTTACCTAAAAGTCATCATCCGCGAACGGGACTCGAAAGGGCGGATTTCGATCGAAGAACAACAACAGCAGATGATCGACGCCCTTGTCCAACATGGCTTCGATGTAGAAAAGATACTTAAAATCAAGGAGATTTCCTCGTCATACACCCGAAAAGGCAACATGGCTTACGGACGCTACGAGATCAAACTCTCAACGCCCAAAGCATTTTTCGACGCCTATGCAATCTGCGACAGTCTGGATTTGTCCGAAGTGTCACTCGACCGCATCGACCGTTCAGACAAGATTCAACTGCGCCTCGATGCCGCTGCCGAGGCGATGAAATCGGCCCGCCGCAGAGCCGAAATTATCGCAGCAACGGAAGGCCGTAAAGTCGGCAAATGTTTCTACTTTGCCGATGAAGGCAGCGCTTATTCGAACCCCAACCAATTGACAGGGCGTCTTTGCGGAGTCAGCGCAGGATTAAAAACATCATCATTCATCGTCGCCCCGATTTTACCCGAAATCGGAACCGTACAAATCAAAGCCTCCGTGCAGGCGAAGTTCGAATTGGAATAATCATTAACATAAAGCAAAGAGGGCCCAAAATCCAATATGACATTACAGGAAGAGATAACACGCCGCCGCACGTTTGCGGTCATCGCCCACCCCGACGCGGGTAAAACCACCCTTACGGAGAAACTGCTGCTTTTCGGCGGCGCCATCCATGTGGCCGGAGCCGTCAAGAGCAACAAGATCAAGAAGGGCGCCACGTCCGACTTCATGGAGATCGAAC
>JAEZTA010000063.1 GCA_023443765.1 Bacteroidota bacterium
TGTCCACGAGATTGTGATCGAATGACTTTAACTTGATTCTAATCTTCTGGTTCATATTGTTTGCTTATTCTATATCCTTACGTTTACCACTCGCTTTCTCGATGATCTCCTTGGCCAGGTTGGCAGGAACCTCATCGAAGTGCGAGAACTCCATGGACGAAGTGGCGCGGCCCGACGAAATCGTACGCAGCACGGTCACATAACCGAACATCTCCGACAGGGGGACCTTGGCCTTCACCACACGTGCAGTACCCTTCGACTCCATGCCGGTGATCTGTCCGCGGCGCTTGTTCAGGTCGCCGATGATGTCACCCATGCTCTCTTCGGGGGTCACGACCTCCACGGACATGATGGGCTCCAGAATCACCGAACCGGCCTTGGGGGCAGCGGCACGGTAACCGTTACGTGCAGCGATCTCGAACGACAGCTGGTCGGAGTCGACCGGGTGGAACGAACCGTCCTTCAGGGTCACCTTCATCGAGTCCATCTTGTAGCCGGCCAAAGCGCCGTTGTCCATCGCCGAAGCAAAACCTTTCTGAACGGAAGGAATGAACTCCTTGGGAATATTACCGCCCTTGACCTCATCCACGAACGTGAGTCCGACCTGACCTTCGTCTGCAGGACCGATCTCGAAGATGATGTCGGCAAACTTACCGCGACCGCCGGTCTGCTTCTTGAAGACCTCGCGGTGCTGAACCGTCTTGGTGAGCGACTCCTTGTAGTTAACCTGGGGAGCGCCCTGGTTGATCTCCACGCCGAACTCGCGACGCAGACGGTCAACGATGATGTCGAGGTGAAGCTCACCCATACCGCTGATCACCGTCTGACCCGAATCCTCGTCAGTGTGAACCGTGAAGGTGGGGTCCTCTTCAGCCAGCTTGCCCAGGGCAACACCGAGCTTGTCGAGGTCCTTCTGAGTCTTGGGTTCTACAGCCAGACCGATCACCGGCTCGGGGAAAGTCATCTGCTCCAGAACGATCGGTGCGTTCTCGGCGCAGAGCGTGTCGCCCGTGCGGATCTCCTTGAAACCTACGGCTGCGCAGATGTCACCGGCGCCGACGGTCTCCATCGGATTCTGCTGCTTGGCGTGCATCTGGTAAATACGGCTGATACGCTCGCGCTTGCCGCTGCGGGTATCCAGCACATAGGAACCTGCGTCCAGTCTACCCGAGTAAACGCGTACGAAAGCCAGACGGCCTACGAACGGGTCGGTAGCGATCTTGAACGCCAGACCGCAGAACGGAGCATCCTCGGATGCCTCACGCGTCTCCTCCTGGTCGGTCTTGGGATTGATACCCGTAACAGCAGGTACGTCCAGCGGCGAGGGCAGGAAAGCCATCACATAGTCGAGCAGCTTCTGAACGCCCTTGTTGTGGAACGACGAACCACAGAGCATCGGGACGATCTGCATCGAGATCGTCGCCTTGCGGATAGCTGCGAGCAGCTCGTCGGCCGTGATCGAATCAGGATCCTCGAAGAATTTCTCCATCAGGGCGTCATCGGTCGCTGCGACTTCCTCGATGAGCTTGGCGCGCCATTCGGCAGCCTCGGCCTTCATCGACTCGGGAATCTCCTTCAACTCGAAGTTATCGCGTACGGTCTTATCGTCGTAGTAATAGATCGCATTATTATATATAAGGTCTACCAGGCCTTCGAACTTGTCCTCGGCGCCGATCGGAAGAACGACCGGAAGGGCCGTCGTACCGAAGTGCTCCTTGATCTGTGCACAAACGGCCAGGAAGTCGGCTCCCGTACGGTCCATCTTGTTGACATAACCGATACGGGGAACGTTGTACTTGTCGGCCTGACGCCATACGGTCTCCGACTGGGGCTCAACACCGCCGACGGCGCAGAACGTAGCGACAGCGCCGTCCAGTACGCGCAGCGAGCGCTCCACCTCGACCGTGAAGTCGACGTGTCCCGGGGTGTCGATCAGGTTGATCTGATACTGATTGCCCATGTAGTTCCAGAAGGCAGTCGTTGCGGCCGAGGTGATCGTGATGCCGCGCTCCTGCTCCTGGACCATCCAGTCCATAACGGCGGCGCCTTCGTGCGTCTCGCCGATCTTGTGGGTTTTACCCGTGTAAAAAAGGATACGCTCCGACGTGGTGGTTTTACCGGCATCGATGTGAGCCATGATGCCGATATTACGAGTATACTTTAAATCTCTTGTTGCCATCTGTCAGTCTCCTTATTAGAATCTAAAGTGTGCGAATGCCTTGTTGGCTTCGGCCATGCGGTGCATCTCCTCCTTACGTTTGAAGGCTGCGCCCTGCTGGTTGTAGGCATCCAGTATTTCTGCTGAGAGCTTATCTGCCATCGTCTTGCCGGCGCGCTTGCGGGAATAGAGGACAAGGTTTTTCATGGAAATAGAAATCTTGCGCTCCGGCCGAACCTCCATAGGAACCTGGAACGTTGCGCCACCGATACGCTTCGATTTTACTTCGACTTGGGGCGTGATGTTCTCAAGGGCCTGTTTCCAGACTTCCAGCGGAGATTTATCAGCATCCTTCATCTTCTTGCCCACGATATCGAGCGAGTCGTAGAAAATCGTGTAGGCAATACTCTTCTTACCATCCAGCATGAGGTTGTTCACGAAACGGGTCACAGCCACGTCTCCGAACTTCGGATCCGGAAGTAGAATTCGCTTTTTTGGCTTAGCTTTTCTCATTGTATTTGCTAAAAATTAATTTGGTCTTGGTGAAACTTTATTTCTTCTTTGCAGGTGCTGCTGCTCCCGGTTTGGGTCGTTTTGCACCGTACTTCGAGCGACGCTGACGACGTCCGTCGACGCCTGCCGAGTCGAGTGCACCGCGCACCAGGTGATAACGTACACCGGGGAGGTCCTTAACACGACCGCCGCGGACGAGCACGATCGAGTGCTCCTGCAAGTTGTGGCCTTCTCCGGGGATGTAGGCGTTGACCTCCTTGCCATTGGTCAATCTTACACGTGCTACCTTACGCATTGCCGAGTTCGGCTTCTTTGGGGTCGTCGTGTACACACGCGTACATACGCCACGGCGCTGGGGACACGCGGCCAGTGCGGGAGACTTTGACTTGTCCTCCATCTTCACGCGGCCGTTTCTCACTAACTGTTGAATAGTTGGCATTTCTAAAACTGTCCTTTAATTGTTAAAAAATCTATCTCCATTGTCCAAAATGGACTGCAAAGGTACGCAAATTTTCGGAAATACAATATATATGCACGTCTTTTTTCGCCATTTTACAGGATTTTGCGCCATTTGTAATACTTTTTACTTATATAATTTTCATCGCAATAAGTTTCAATTATAATAAAATAAACAACTGATTTACTACCAACGAAATAGACTGAATACCTCCGGCCGCAAACCCCGGCACGAACCTTGCCCTGCAAACGACGTGCAGACAGACCGCCCCACGGGACAGCCTGAAAAGCCCCTGCACCGCAAACCAATGACGATCACTATGAAACGATTTTCACACACGCTTTTACCGGTACTTTTTACCGTGCTCGCCGGCTCTGCGGCGTGCAGTTCGGACGACGACACCCCAAAACCGCCGAAACCCACCGGCTACGACATCTACACGGCGGGCTACACCACCCCCGCAACGAAGTCCGTCGCCACGGTCTGGAAAAACGGCGAAACCCTCTACACGCTCACCGACGGCACGAACGACGCCTGGGCCTATGCAGTCTGCGTCGCGGGCAGCACGGTCTATGTCGCCGGCTATGAACAGCAGGGCGACGACATCGTGGCCAGGGTCTGGGAAAACGGGGTGCTGAAATACACCCTGGGCAGCAGCGGCGCCGACTCCTACGCCTACTCGGTCTTTGCCGCAAACGGCAGCCTCTACACAGCCGGAAGCCGCCAGGCCGACGGAGCCCTGACGGCTACCGTCTGGAAAAACGACGATGTACTCCACGCCTATTCGGTCAGCCCGGCCGTCTCGCAGGCCCGGTCGGTCGTCGTCTCGGGCAGCGACGTTTACGCCGCAGGTAACCTGCAAAACGGATTCACCAAACCACTCGCCGTCGTCTGGAAAAACGACAAGGCTCACTACACCCTCACCGACGGGAAATCCGCCGCCGGGGTGAATGCACTCTGCCTTTCGGGCCGGACGATCTACGCCGTGGGCCATTCGGGTAACAGCGCCACGGTCTGGAAAGACAAAGACCTGCTCTACACCCTCACCGACAGCAGTTCCTACGCCGAAGCCACCGCCGTCTGCCGGTTCGAAAACTCGCTCTACACGGCAGGTTACTACACCGAGGGTTTCAACGAGGAGGGCGTCGTCTGGAAGAACGGACAGGAGTTGTTCGACCTCTCCGACGGTTCGGGCAGCGGCTCGATGCCCTACTCGGTCGCGGCCTGGTACGACGACGTATTCACCGCCGGGACCCTTTTCGGCACGACGCGCACCGCCGTCGTATGGCACGGCGACGACATCCGCTATACACTCTCCGACGGCACGGGCCACAGCGAAGCCTATTCGATGTATGTCGTACCGCTTTACAACTGACACATAACGACATATAAACCCAAAAGGGACGCAGCCGGATGACTGCGTCCCTTTTATTTTCCTCCGCCGTTCGTCAGCGGGCAATCCGGATGATCCAGGCGTCGTAATAACCCTCGCCGCGGGCTACCCCGTCGACAGAAATCGGGCTGTGCACATTCGGAACCTTCCGCCCTTTTTTCTTGTCCCAGGTTATGTAAAGATCGAACTTCACTTCAGTGGAAGTCCCGTCGCCCCAGTCGATCACAAACGACTGATCCCGGTAATTCGAGGTGGGCGAGAACTCACCGAAGGCAAGGTGATAACCTTTGATATTCCCCAATGCGTCCGCCTTTTCGAGCCGCAGCGCCAGCGGCCGCGGCATCGTGGCCCGCGTCATTGAAGCCGACCGGGCATCGGTCGTCACCTCATAACGCTCCCCGCCATACGTCACGGCAATAGGCTGCCCGAGAATCGTATTGGCCGCATCGGGATCGAGCAGGTCCCCGCCCGTCGCAGCATCGGAAACGAAAAAGCAAACCGACGGATTGACAAAGTCATAAATCCAATCATCGTCCCGGCCCGAACAGCCGGAGAGTGCGCTCAGCACCAGCGGCGCACACAGCAAATAAAGTCGAAATTTACACATAAGCCCACGATTTAAGTCCGACAAAAAACACTGCCGGATAAAGATACGTTTTTTTTCCTATCTTTGCAGGAAAATCCGCAACAAAACAACACGAGATATGGAGTACAATTTCAAGGAAATCGAGTCCAGATGGCAGCGCCGCTGGAGAGAGAACAAGACCTACAAGGTGGAGACGGACCCTTCGCGGCCCAAATTCTACGTACTGGACATGTTTCCCTACCCGTCGGGCGCGGGTCTGCACGTCGGCCACCCGCTGGGTTACATCGCCTCGGACATCTACTCGCGCTACAAGCGCCTCAAGGGCTTCAACGTCCTGCACCCGATGGGCTACGACGCTTTCGGCCTTCCCGCCGAGCAGTATGCCATCCAGACGGGGCAGCACCCGGCCGTAACCACCGAGCAGAACATCGCCCGCTACCGCGAGCAGCTGGACAAGATCGGATTCTCGTTCGACTGGGACCGCGAGGTGCGCACGTGCGACCCCGGGTATTACAAGTGGACGCAGTGGGCGTTCCTCAAAATGTTCTCCTCCTACTACTGCTACGACGAACAGCAGGCGCGCCCGATCGAAGAGCTGACCGCCGCTTTCGCGCAGTCGGGAACCGAAGGACTGAACGTCGCCTGCACGACTGAGATGCACTTCACGGCAGCCGAATGGAACGCCAAAAGCGAGCAGGAGAAAGAGCAGATTCTTCAGAACTACCGCCTTGCCTTCCGCGCCGATACGATGGTCAACTGGTGCCCGAAACTGGGAACCGTGCTGGCGAACGACGAAGTACACGACGGACTTTCGGTCCGCGGCGGCTATCCGGTCGAGCAAAAACGCATGAAACAATGGCTGCTCCGCGTGACCGCATATGCCCAGCGCATGCTCGACGGGCTGGACAAACTCGAATGGAGCGACTCGCTGAAGGAGATCCAGCGCAACTGGATCGGCCGTTCCGAGGGCGCCCAGGTCTTCTTCGACATCCAGAACTCGGCGAAGAAACTGGAGATTTTCACCACCCGCCCCGACACGATCTTCGGCGTAACCTTCATGGTCATCGCCCCCGAACACGAATGGGTCGGCGAACTGACGACGCCCGAAAACAAGGCCGCCGTCGAGGACTATATCTGCCAGACCAAGAAGCGCTCGGAGCGCGACCGCATTGCCGACACAAAGCGCGTAAGCGGCGTAGCCACAGGTTCCTACGCAATCAACCCCTTCACCAACAAAGCCATTCCGATCTACATTTCCGACTACGTGCTGGCCGGCTACGGAACGGGCGCCATCATGGCCGTTCCGGCGCATGACTCGCGCGACTACGCGTTCGCCCGCCACTTCGGACTGGAGATCATCCCGGTGGTCGAAGGCGGGGATATTTCGGTCGAGTCGTACGACGCCAAGTCGGGCAAAGTAATCAACTCGGATTTCCTCAACGGCAAGGATGTAAAAGAGGCGATCGGCCTGATGTTCGCCGAAGTCGAGCGCCGCGGACTGGGCAAAAAGCTCGTCAACTACCGCCTGCGCGACGCCATTTTCTCGCGCCAGCGCTACTGGGGAGAGCCGTTCCCGATCTACTACAAGGACGACATAGCCTACCCGCTGCCGGAAGATAAACTGCCGCTGGAACTGCCTCCCATCGCAGACTTCGGCCCCACGGAGCAGGGCGAACCGCCCCTGGCCCGCGTCAAGGGATGGGAGACGCCCGAGGGATACCCCTTCGAACTGTCCACCATGCCCGGATTCGCCGGATCGTCGGCCTACTATCTCCGCTACATGGACCCGCACAACGATCAGGCGCTCGTCGGCAGGGAAGCCGACGAATACTGGCGCAACGTGGACCTCTACGTAGGCGGCATCGAACACGCCACGGGCCACCTGATGTACTCGCGCTTCTGGAACATGTTCCTCTACGACCTGGGAGCCGTCTGCGAGCCGGAACCGTTCCGCAAACTCGTCAACCAGGGCATGATCCAGGGCCGTTCGAACTTCGTCTACCGCATCGTCGGGACCGACAAATTCGTGTCGCTGGGCCTCAAGGACCAGTACGAGACGCAGGCCCTCTACGTCGATGTGAACATGGTCCGCAACGACATCCTCGACCTCGACGCCTTCCGTGCGTGGATGCCCGAATACAAGAACGCCGAGTTTATCCTCGAAGACGGCAAATACATCTGCGGCTGGGCCATCGAGAAGATGTCCAAGTCGTTCTACAACGTCGTGAACCCCGACTACATCGTCGACAACTACGGCGCCGACACGCTGCGTATGTACGAGATGTTCCTCGGCCCGCTGGAACAGTCGAAACCGTGGGATACGAACGGCATCGACGGCGTGCACAAATTCCTGCGCCGCTTCTGGCGCCTGTTTTTCGACCGCGACGGCCGTCTGTGCGTCACCGACGAAAAGGCGACCGAACAGGAGCTCCGCACGTTGCACAAAACCATCAAGAAGGTCTCGGAGGACATCGAGAATTTCTCGTTCAACACCTCGGTAGCGGCCTTCATGATCTGCCTCAACGAACTCGGCGAATGCTCCAAGCGCGAAGTGCTCGAACCGCTGACCATCCTGCTCGCCCCCTTCGCCCCGCACATCACCGAGGAGCTGTGGGCCGCGCTCGGACACACCGACTCGGTCTGCACGGCCGCCTACCCGGTCTTCGACGAGAAGCACCTGGTGCAGAACTCGTTCGAATACCCCGTATCGGTCAACGGCAAACTCCGCTTCAAGAAGGAGTACGCCGCCTCGATGACGCCCGCCGAAATCCAGGCCGATGTCGTGACGGCTCCCGAAGCGCAGAAATGGCTCGAAGGCAAGGCCCCGAAAAAGATCATCGTCGTGCCGGGCAAGATCATCAATATCGTGATCTAAGCATCCTTCAAATACCGATTCCGCACGACCCTGCAACCCGAAAGGATTCCATTCGCCGCCTCCGGCGTCGTTTGCAAGTCTGACCCACCTCTAAATCCCCGCCTCGGCGGGGACTTACAAAAACAATACGACCATGAAAAGGACTTTATCACTCATCGCAACGCTCCTGCTTATGACCGCCACAGCATCGGCACAGGATTACGGGCAGGCCGCGACCCTCAGAATCTGGGACAACGCGACCGCACCCCACAGCAACGGCATCACGACGCCGGAAACGGAAACGGAACCCAACCGCGTGCGGAACACCTCCGAAGCGGTCCTCTACATCTTCCCCGCCGACAAGGCCAAGGCCACCGGCCAGGCCGTCGTCATCTGCCCCGGAGGCGGCTACGGCATGCTGGCCATGGACCACGAGGGCTACGAAATGGCGAAGTGGTTCGCCGCCAACGGCATCACGGGCGCAGTGCTGAAATACCGCATGCCCAACCACCATCCCGAAGTGCCGCTGGAGGACGCTGTGCAGGCCCTGCGCATCATGGCGGGGCTCGAAGCCGGCGCCACGGGCTACACGGCCGACAAGGTGGGCATCGTGGGCTCCTCGGCCGGCGGTCACCTCGCGGCGATGGCCTCGACGATCGGCAGCTTCAAACCGGCCTTCTCGGTTCTCTTCTACCCGGTCATCACGGCCGTGCAGGGCAAACGCCACCAGGGATCGTTCATCAACCTGCTCAGCGAGGAACGCACCCCCGAGCAGGATGCGGCCTACTCGCTGGAAAGCCGCGTGAGCGACGACACCCCGCCCGCCATCCTGCTGCTCTCGGACGACGACAAGACCGTCCCGCCCGTCAACAGCACGCTCTACTACAACGCCCTGAAGGCGCACGGCATCGAGGCCTCGATACACATTTACCCCTCGGGCGGCCACGGCTGGGGCATCCGCGACAACTTCAAATACAAGGCGCAGTGGCAGGACGCCGTGCTGGACTGGCTCGACCGGATCAACAAATAATCCCCCTGCAACCGTATACCGGAGGGAATCCCGCACCAGGGGTTCCCTCCGTTCGTTTTTTCGGCCCGCGCATTGCCGTTTGCCGATTATTACGTATCTTTATGCCCAAAATAAAACACATATGGCAGATAACAGCATTTTAAACCGCCTCGACGGTTTGAAACTCAAATACGAAGAGACGGGGCAGAAACTCACCGACCCCGAAATCATCGCCGATGTCAAACAGTTCATCCAGCTCACCAAGGACTACAAGGAGCTGGAACCGATCATCGAGACCTCGGAACGCTACCGCACGGCCATCGCCAACCTCGCCGAAGCCAAAGATACCTTCTCCAACGACAAGGACGAGGAGATGCGCGAGATGGCCCGCGAGATGATCGCCGAACTGGAACCCCAGTTGGCGCAGATGGAGGAGGAGATCAAACTGCTGCTGATCCCCAAGGACCCGCAGGACTCGAAGAACGCCATCGTCGAGATTCGCGGCGGCACGGGCGGCGACGAAGCGGCGATCTTCGCCGGCGACCTGCTGCGCATGTACACCAAATACATCGAGTCGAAGGGCTGGCGTTACGAAATGACCTCGTCGTCGGATGGCGCCGCAGGCGGTTTCAAGGAGGTGGTGCTGAAAGTTTCGGGCCAGAACGTCTACGGAACGCTCAAATACGAGTCGGGCGTGCACCGCGTGCAACGCGTACCCCAGACCGAGACACAGGGCCGCGTACATACCTCGGCCGCATCGGTCGCCGTGCTCCCCGAAGCCGAGGAGTTCGACGTCGAGATTTCGATGAACGACGTTCGCAAGGACATCTTCTGCGCCAGCGGCCCCGGCGGACAGTCGGTCAACACAACCTACTCGGCCATTCGCCTGACGCACATCCCGACGGGCATCGTCGTGCAGTGTCAGGACCAGAAGTCGCAGTTGAAGAACTTCGACAAGGCTTTCGAGGAGTTGCGTACGCGCGTCTTCAACCTCGAATATTCGAAGTACCTCGACGAGATCGCCTCGAAGCGCAAAACGATGGTCTCGACGGGCGACCGTTCAGCCAAAATCCGTACCTACAACTACCCGCAGGGCCGCATCACCGACCACCGCATCAACTATACGATCTATAACCTCTCGGCCTTCATGGACGGCGACATCCAGGACTGCATCGACCACCTGATCGTGGCCGAGAACGCCGAGCGCCTGAAGGAGAGCGAACTTTGATGGGCCTCCCGGACGGATTCGACGCAGAGGTTTACGACGTTGTCGCGCAGATACCTGCGGGGCGGGTCGCAACTTACGGGCAACTGGCCCGGCTGGTCGGCATGCCCGGTTATGCGCGGCGCGTAGGACGCGCCATGGCGACGGCCCCGGAGGGCCTGCCCTGCCACCGCGTCACCAACAGCCAGGGGCGCATGGCCCCGGGGTGGATTGAACAGCGGGAGCTGCTCGAAGCAGAAGGCGTCCGGTTCCGGTCAAACGGCTGTGCCGACCTCGCCCGCTCGGGCTGGGACCCCGCCGAAGAAACGACTTTAGGGCAATAACACGGCCTTAGCGACCGTTTTGCAAAAAAGATACGGCATGAAAAAATACGTCCTGATTCTATGCGTGCTGCTTTTCGCCGCGACCCTCCGGGCCGCGACACCCAAACCGCAGCCTGTTTACATCGTCAACGGCAAGGAGATGAAAGAGATACGCTCGATTCCGCCCGAGGACATCGAGCATGTCGAGATGCTCCCCGCCGACGAGGAGACCATCGCCCGCTACGGCCTGCGGGCCGCGCACGGCGTCATGCTCATCACGCTGCGTTACGACCAGCCCGCCGCCTTCCCCGCAGATTCCACCTTCGGCAGCTACATCGCCCGGCAGGTGCGCTGGGACGCAGGCGAGCCCACGGCCCGCGTGGTGCTGCGCTACAAGATCACGCCCGAAGGCGAGATCGTCGTCCACCAGGAACTCGAATCGACCGACAACCGCCTCAAGCGGCGCGTGCTGAAAGCCGTAGCGGAGGCTCCGCGCTGGCATCCGGCGCAAAAGAACGGCTCGCCCATCGAAAGCGAAGGCGTGCTGAGCATCCAGCTTCCCGAAGGCAGACACCTCCCGCGACAGACAGAACTGGTAATCCGCTAACCCCATCCCATCCTCAAAATTAATTCCGAAACGTGAAAACCAACTCTTTGTCCGCCTGGATTCTGGCCGTGCGGCCTTACAGCCTCGGCAACTCCGTCATTCTCGTTCTGATCGGCTCCGCGCTGGCCTATACCGACCACTCGTTCCACTGGCTTCCGGCTGTGCTGTGCCTCGTGTTCGCCGTGCTGATGCAATGTACGGCCAACCTCGTGAACGACCTCTGGGATTTCCTGAAGGGAGCGGACAAACCCGACCGGCTGGGCCCCGACCGCGCCTTTGCCAAGGGATACATCACCCTTCGGGCCATGAAGGCCGGCATCGCGGGCTTCACCCTCGCGGCCTGCGCCGCCGGCATCGGACTGCTCGTCTGGGCCCTCCACGCAGGCATCCTCCGCTACGGAGGCTGGGAACTCGTCGCCGCAGGCATAGCCTGCGTCATTTTCGCCTATTTCTACACCGCTGGTCCCTGGCCGCTGGCTTACCACGGACTGGGCGATATTGCGGTGATTCTCTTTTTCGGGCTGATCCCCGTGGGATTCACCTACTACATCCAGACCGGAGCATGGACCTGGGAGGTCCTCGTGGCGGCGCTGGCCTGCGGACTGGTGATCGATACAATGCTAATGGTCAACAACTTCCGCGACCGCGAGGAGGATGCCCGCTGCAACAAGCGCACGATCGTCGTCTGCCTCGGGGCGGGCGTCGGACGCTGGGGCTACTTCGCCCTGGGGGCTGCGGCCGTCGTGCTATGCCTCACGCTGCTGGCCGGGGGCCGCATCTGGGCCGCCCTGCTGCCGCTACCCTACCTCGCAATGCACATCGCCACATGGCGCAAAATGGTGCGCATCGACCACGGCGACGCCCTGAACGCCTGCCTGGGCGATACGGCCCGCAACATCATGCTGTTCGGCGCACTGTTAACCATCGGAATCCTGCTGGGCTGATGGCTGAAGCACAACATATTACCCTGCGCGAATTACAGCGTCGCGTAAAGTCGGCGCTCGAAGGGCAGTTTGCGCTGCCCGTCTGGGTGAGTGCCGAAATCTCCGAAATAAAGGTCAACTACTCAGGCCACTGCTACCTCGAACTCGTCGAGAAGGGCGGCGACAACGGCGTCCCGACGGCGCAGGCCCGGGCCGTGGTATGGCGTTCACACTACCCCCGCATTTCGGGTTATTTCGAGGCCGAGACAGGCCAGCGGCTCGCATCGGGCATCCGGATACTGGCCAAGGTGCTGGTCACCTACCACGAGCTCTACGGCTTTTCGCTGCAAATCACCGACATAGACCCCTCCTACACGTTGGGCGACATGGAGCGGCAGCGACAGCAGACCATTGCCCAGTTGCAGCAGGACGGTGTCTGGGACATGAACCGCGAGGCCCCGATGCCCGCAGTCGTACAGCGCATCGCCATCGTGTCGAGCGCCAATGCCGCGGGCTACCAGGATTTCCGGAAAGAGCTGGAGAAAAGCCCTTACCGCTTCTCCCTCACGCTGTTCGACGCCTTTATGCAGGGTGCGGCGGCGGAAGAATCCATCGTCGAAGCCTTGTGCAGCGTTGCGGGCCAGCTGGAAAAATTCGACGCCGTGGTGCTGATCCGCGGCGGCGGTTCGGCCAGCGACCTCAACTGTTTCAATGCCTACCGTCTCTGCTCCCACGTGGCGCAGTTTCCGCTGCCGGTGGTGACGGGCATCGGGCACGACAAGGATACCAGCGTCGCCGACATGGTGGCCCACACAGCGCTCAAGACCCCGACGGCGGTAGCCGGATGGCTCGTCGACCGGATGGCCGAAACCGACGGATGGCTCGACTACGCCGCCCTGCAACTGCACGACACCACGACTGCGGCGATGCACGCCTCGGAGGTGCGCCTCGAACGCCTTTCGGGCGAGGTACGACGGTTGAGCGGCGAACTCCTGACGCGGCAGACGCTGCGGCTGGAACACTTCGCCGCACTGCTGCCCGAAGCGGCGCGCGACTTCCTCACGCGGCAGAACGTGCGGCTCGGCAACGCCGCCGAACTGATCGCCGGGCGTTCGCCCGAACGCATCCTCCGGCTGGGCTTCGCTGTCGTGCGCACCGGGGGCAAGGCCGTGACTTCGGCCGGGGCGGTCGCCGAGGGCGAACAGGTCGAAATAGAGGTCTCCGACGGCAGGATAAATGCAATCGTAAAGCAAAAAGAGATATGGCAAAAAAAGAGCTGACCTACGCCGAGGCGATGGCCGAAATCGAAACGATACTGGCGCGCCTGCGCAACGAAGAGATGAACGTCGACAGCCTCGCCGCAGAGGTGAAGCGCGCGACGGAGCTGATCGCCTCGTGCAAGGCGCGGCTGCGCAAAGCCGAGGCGGAGGTAACGAAAATTCTGGAATAGGATGAAAGGATTGATTCGCTGGGCGCTCAACCACATTCCGCGACCCGTGCTGCAACGCATCGCGGGGTGGGCCGTGCCCATGGCCGGGTTGTTCTACAAGGGCCGCGGGGTCGAATGTCCCGTGTGCGGCGCAAAATACCGCCGGTTCATGCCCTACGGCTACGTGCAATCGCGGCCCAATGCGCTGTGTCCCAAGTGTCTGTCGCTGGAACGCCACCGCCTGCTGTGGCTCTACCTCACGCGCGAGACCGATCTCCTGACGGCTTTCCCGCGAACGTTACACATTGCCCCTGAGGTCTGCATCATGCGCCACCTCAAGCCGCACTTCAAATCGCACCCCGGGCAGTACGTCACGGCCGACCTGGAAAGCCCGCTGGCCGACCTGCATTTCGATGTGCAGCAGATTCCGCTGGCCGACGATTCGGTGGATGTCGTGCTGTGCAACCACATCATGGAACATGTCGCCGACGACCGGCGGGCGATGCGCGAACTGCACCGCATCCTCAAACCCGGCGGATGGGGCATCATCCTCTCCCCGGTGGACCTGGATTACGAGCAGACCTACGAGGACGACACGATCACCGACCCCGACGAGCGCACGCGCATCTTCGGGCAATACGACCACCGGCGCATCTACGGCGCCGATTATGCCGACCGCCTGCGCGAAGCGGGCTTTCAGGCCGCGGACATCGACTATGCCGCGACCTTCACCGACACCGAACGGAAACTATACGCCCTGCCGGGCGATCACATTTACGTGGTTTACAAAGTCTGACACGCGGCCGAAGAAACGGCTGTCGGCAGGAAATTCCCCAATGAGAATCCGGGGTTTGGTCTTGCCGTGGAAATCGCTTCCGCAGGTCATGAAGGCGTCTTTGGAGAGGGCCAGCGAGGTGAAATAGACCGCCTGCTGGGGGCTGTGGTAGTTATTGAAGACCTCCAGTCCTGCGGCCCCGCGGTCGAGCAGCTGTCCGGCGACCTCTTCGCGTCCCCGGAAATTGAGCCCCGGATGCGCGACGATGGGGGTTCCCCCGTTGTCCCGGACCAGTTCGAGGGCCTGGCGGTAGTCCATATATTCAACCGGAACGAACGCCGGGCGACCCTGCGCAAAATAATCGAGGTAGAAGTTGATATAAGGCATGTCGCTCCTGTCGCCGCCCTTCATGTAGGGTTGCAGCAGGGGCGTATGGTATTTTTCGTCGGCAAGCATCACCTCGGCGATCAGTTCGCCCGTAGGCAGTTTGCCGTCGGCGGCCTCCAGCACCGCATCGGCATCGACACAGAAGCCCAGTTTCAGCAGGTTGTCGACCATGCCCCCGAACGAGGCCATCACCTTCACGGCGACGGACTCTTCCAGCCGCGCGAAATCGGCCGAATGCCAGTCGATTCCATAACCCAGTAGGTGCAGGTCCGTACCCCGGTAGTTGCAGTCGATCTCGATGCCGGGGATGAATCCCACGCCTGCGGCAACGGCCTTTTCGGCAGCTTCGCCGACGCCCCGCACCGAATTGTGGTCGGTCAGGGAGAAAACCTCCAGCCCACGGGCCGAGCAGCGGCCGGCAATTTCGGCGACGGTGAATTCCCCGTCGCTGCTGTATTCGGAATGGATGTGCAAATCGTAAGGAGCCATAATCAATAGAGATAAAACACGATCCCGACGAAGTGCGCCGCAACCGCAAGGTTAATCAACAGATGCCACACCATGTGGTGGTAGCGGAAGCCCTTGCGGGCATAAAACCACGCACCGAGCGTATAGAGCACGCCGCCCAGCGCAATCAGCACCACAAGGGGCGTCGAAGCGTGGTTCACGAACAGCGGCAGGAAGAAGACGATCGTCCAGCCCATGACCAGGTAAATGGTCAGGCTGATGGCGGGTATCGACTTACGGGACAGCGACTTGTAGAAGACCCCGAAAATCACCATCGCCCATTGCAGGGCGGTGATGAAAATCCCCTGCCAGCCGCCGATGACCGACAGCGCAATGGGGGTGTAACTGCCCGCGATGGCGACGTAGATGAAAATGTGGTCGAGGATGTGGAAAACCGCCTTGTGTTTCGACTGCGGATTCATCGAGTGGTAGAGCGTCGAGGCGAGGAACATCAGGAAGATCGAAATGACGAAAACCGACACCGAGGCCGAGGCCAGAACTCCGTCGGGATCATGCACATAGGCCCACACGGCGGCAAACGGGAGAGCCAGCAACGCCAGAAGCGACATCACGCCGTGCGACACGGCATTGCCGATCTCCTCGCCTACGGTCGGCACGTATATCTCCTTTTTCTTTCCCATTGCATAACGTATTGGTTGAACGTTACAAATTTATAATTTTTTTTCATATCTTTGCGAAAATACTTTTCGCTTAGACGGGCTGCGTCCCGGCATAGTCGCAAAAGCGCCTCTGCCCTCGACTTGCACCGTCTTTGCCGTCTAGGCTTTTGGTTAGGTAAAAATGGACTTTACACGTTACGAAAAACTCCGTTCGCTCGTGCGCGCGAACTTCTCGGAGCATACCCGGACACTCGTCGACGAGGCGCTGGAGTATGCCGACGCGAAGCTCGCCGGACTGGTGCGTTACGACGGCACGCCCCTGCTGGAGCATGCCGTTGCGGTGGCTTCGATCGTGATCTCGGAGGTGGGCCTGGGCCGCAACTCCACCATTTCGGCCATTCTCCACGATGTCGTGCGGCTGGCCCACAAGCAACTGCCGGCCGAGGAGTTCCTGGCCCTGAGCGCCGACATCCGCAAACGCTTCGGCGAAGAGGTCGTGGGCATCACGCTGGGGCTGGCGAATATTTCGGAGCTCAAGCTCAAGGTCGCCAAGGAGCAGGCCGACAATTTCCGCGACCTGATCGTAAGCTATTCGGAGGACCCGCGCGTCATCCTGATCAAACTGGCCGACCGGCTCGAAGTGATGCGCTCGCTGGAGATGTTCCCGCGCGAGAAGTGGCGCAAGAAGAGCTGGGAGTCGATGAACCTCTATGCCCAGATCGCCCACAAGCTGGGTCTTTACAGCATCAAGAGCGAACTGGAGGACATCGCCCTGAAATACCTCGAACCGAAGGATTACGAGCACATCGTCACAAAACTCGAAGAGAGCGCCGAGGAGCGCAAAGCCTTCATCGGGCGGTTCCTCGTGCCGATCGAACAGCGGATGAACAAACTCGGCATCAAATACCACATCAAGAGCCGCACCAAGTCGATCTTCTCGATCTGGACCAAGATGCACAAGCAGCACGTCCCGTTCGAGGGCGTCTACGATATTTTCGCCATCCGCATCATCATCGACTGTCCGCAGGAGGCTGAAAAGCAGTTGTGCTGGACGGCCTATTCGGTGGTGACGGATTTCTATACCCCCAACCCCAAGCGCATGCGCGACTGGATTTCGATCCCTAAGTCGAACGGCTACGAATCGCTGCACACCACCGTAGCGGCCGAGAGCCGCTGGGTCGAGGTGCAGATCCGCACCGAGCGCATGGACGCCGTGGCCGAACGAGGCATCGCGGCGCACTGGCGTTACAAGGGGGTCAACCAGGGAGCGCAGACCAGCGAAATGTGGCTGGGACACCTGCGCGAGCTGATCGAGGACACGACGCACTCGCTGGCGCAGCGTTTCGACGCAAAGCCCGCTTCGGGTGAAATCTTCGTCTTCACGCCCAACGGCGACCTGCGCAAGCTGCCCGAAGGAGCCACGCTGCTCGATTTTGCGTTCGACATCCACACCTCGCTCGGCTCGACGTGCGTGGGCGGCCGGGTCAACGGCCGCGCCGTGCCGATCCGCGAGCAGATGCGCAACGGCGACATCGTCGAGATCACGACCCAGAAAAACCAGACGCCTAAAGCCGACTGGCTGTCATTCGTGGTGACCTCGAAGGCCCGCAACAAGATCAAATCCTACCTGCGCGAAGAGCAGGCCAAGCATACGCGCATGGGGCGCGAAGAGCTGGAACGCAAGCTCAAGAACTGGAAATTCGCCATCACCATCGACGAAGCGGTGGCTTACCTGGCCAAATACTTCAAACTGCGCCTGGGCACGGAGGTCTATGCGCTGATCGCCACCCAGAAGCTCGACTTCGGGTCGATCAAGGAGATACTGGCCCGCCACCTCTCGGGCGAAGCCGCCGAGGAGCGCCGCGCTGCGGCCGCCGAGGTCGAGCGCCAGAAGGCCGCGCAGCACGGCACGCAGGAGAAAGCCGCGCCGCAGGATGCACTGGTGATCGACGACGACATTTCGAAAATACAATACAAACTGGCCCGGTGCTGCAACCCGATCAAGGGCGACGACGTGTTCGGCTTCGTGACGATCAACGCGGGAATCACCATTCACCACTGCGACTGCCCCAATGCCAAGCGCATGCGCGAGAATTACCCCTACCGGGTGATCGACGCCCGCTGGCGGCAGTCGGCCGAAGGGGCGTTCCGCGTCTCGATCCGCATCGTGGCGGCCGACACGACCGGCATGGCCAACCACATCACCGAGGTGGTCATCCGCGACCTGAAACTCAACATCCGCACGATGAATTTCGCGCCTGCCGGCAACGGCTGCGTGGCGGGCGTCATTTCGGTCGAGGTGCCCGGCGTGGGCGTCGTGGACACGCTCATTCACCAGATCATGCGCATCAAGGGCGTTCAGCGCGCCTATCGCATCAACTAATTCGTCAACAACTTTTTTACCCACACAAACGATAAATGAATAACAACACAATCAGCGTCGTATTCGCCGACTCATCGCACGCACATTTCGCACCGCGCATCTGTGATCTGATCTATGAGTCGGCCCTGCAGCGGGGTACGGGCATCGCAAAGCGTTCGCCCGAGTACATCGCCGCAAAAATGACCGGTGGCAAGGCCGTCGTGGCGCTGGACGGTGAGAAACTGGTCGGGTTCAGCTATATCGAGTGCTGGGGTCACGGCGACTTCGTCGCCACCTCAGGACTGATCGTCGATCCGGAGTACCGGCATATGGGACTCGCGGAGCAAATCAAGCGACGAACCTTCGAGCTGGCCCGACGACGATTCCCGTATGCCAAGTTATTCAGTATCACCACGTCGTTGCCGGTCATGAAGCTCAACTCGCGAATGGGTTACGTCCCCGTGACCTTCTCGGAACTGACCGAAGACGAGGACTTCTGGCGCGGCTGCGAGGGCTGCTGCAACTACGACATCCTGCAACGCAACCAGCGCCGCATGTGCCTCTGCACGGGCATGCTCTACGATCCGGCCAAAGAACCGGTGGAGAAGCAGTCGCGGCTGGCCCCTTACCGGATGTTTTTCCGGAACAAAGTGAAAAAGTTATTTCATTTGAAATAGGCAACCAAGTTATTGCCCGGCTCCCGCTCCCGGATCTTGTTATCGCCGCCTAAGGCGGCGTTTGCAAATCCGACCCCATCCCAAACCCTTCCCCCAGGGAAGGGCTTAAATGCCGCTGACGCGGCAAATCGGGGTCTCCGGATGTCGGTTATTAAAGTACAAATTAAAAACTGTAATAAAATGGAAAAGAAGAAGAAAGTAGTTTTGGCGTTCAGCGGAGGTCTCGACACCTCGTTCTGTGTAAAATACCTCTCCGAGGAGAAGGGTTACGATGTCTACACAGCAATCGCCAATACGGGCGGATTTTCGAAACCCGAACTGGAGAAGATCGAGAAGCGCGCCATGGACCTGGGTGCCATGGCGCATGCGACGCTCGACATCGAGCAGGAGTATTACGAAAAGAGTATCCGCTACATGGTCTTCGGCAACATCCTGCGCAACGGAACCTACCCCATTTCGGTAAGTTCGGAGCGCATTTTCCAGGCCATCGCCATCATCGAATATGCCAAGCAGATCGGCGCCGACGCCGTAGCTCACGGTTCGACCGGAGCGGGCAACGACCAGGTGCGTTTCGACCTGACGTTCCAGATCCTCGCCCCCGAAATCGAGATCATCACCCCGACGCGCGACATGACCCTTACGCGTGAATACGAGATCGACTACCTGCGCAAGCACGGCATCACGGCCGACTACAAGAAGATGGAGTACTCGATCAACAAGGGCCTGTGGGGCACGTCGATCGGCGGCAAGGAGACCCTCCACTCGGAGCAGACGCTGCCCGAGGAGGCTTATCCCAGCCCCGTAACGGCCGAAGGCGAGGAGCGCCTCACGATCTCCTTCGAGCAGGGCGAGATCGCAGCCGTCAACGGCAAGCCCTACGCCGACAAGGTCGAAGCTATCCGCGCCGTGGAGGCCATCGGCGCGAAGTACGGCATCGGCCGCGACATGCACATCGGCGACACGATCATCGGCATCAAGGGCCGCGTGGGCTTCGAGGCCGCCGCGCCGATGCTCATCATCGCCGCGCACAAGATGCTCGAAAAGCATACGCTCACCAAGTGGCAGCTCTACTGGAAGGATCAGCTTTCGACGTGGTACGGCATGTTCCTCCACGAGGCGCAGTACCTCGAACCCGTGATGCGCGACATCGAGC
>JAEZTA010000084.1 GCA_023443765.1 Bacteroidota bacterium
GTCGTATACGACGTGCGACGAACGCATCGCGGCGGCTTCCTCCATATAATAAATCCCCAGCCGCTTCCCGCCGCGCAGGATGTTGCCCGTGGCAACGCCGTAACGCCGCAGGTCGTCGATGCAGGCGTTGGCCACGCGGTTGTCCGGCAGGCGGGTGATGAACTCGCTGTGCAGCCCGAAGTTGGCCAGCGATACGGCGACGTTGGCTTCGCTTCCGCCATAGCTGGCGCGAAAGAGGTTCGTCTGGTTGAAACGCAGGTAGCCGGGCGGCGTGAGCCGCATCATGATCTCCCCGAAAGTAACGATCTTTTGTTTGTCCATAATTTTTTTGTGGTAGGTCTTACAAAAGTACGAAAAAAGCCCGGTCGTTGGACCGGACTTTTCGGAAAAAAGTACTACAAAATGCCTGCCGTTTCCGGGCGGGCTTTATTTGCGTATCGTCACCTTGAGCGGCGTCACGACGGCAGCCTGCATCTGCGCGATCTCTTCGGTCCACTCGGTCATGTCCTCCACGCCGCCCTGGTTCCAGCCCGAACCGGCGTAGTAGGTCAGCGTCTGGCCGGGTTTCACGGCCTTCACGGCTACGGCGTGGCCCAGCGTGTCGGGCAGCATCTCGGCCCCGGGCAGAATCACACCCAGGAAGATGTCGCCGTCGCGTACGGGGTCTTTCGAGTCGGAAACAGCCTCGCACATGCCCATCCAGCCTTCGCCCGAGAGGATCTGCTTCACGTCGTGGCGCACGAAGCCCGCAGCAATCGGCATCTCGGTGAACCCGCCTTCATAGATATTGTCCATGCGGTTGAAACGCTGGTTGGCGTCGAGCGAAATGATCTTGACAAGGCTTACGGGCGTGCCGTTCACGTCGAACGGGGCGTAGGTCAGCTTCACCGAAGTACGCACGGGGCCGTTGTCGAGCGTCTGCGCCGTGGCGTAGTTGTGGCCCATCATCCAGAATTTGCCGTCGACGAAGGGCAGCGATGCGCCCGAGCCGAGCGTCACGCCCACCTTGTAGCAGTCCATGCCGTCGCCGTAGTTGTGGTGGTAGTTGCCTTTGGCATACCATTCGTCGATCACCAGCTTCTCGGTGCTCTTCACCCATACGTCGATACCCGGAGTGATGAGCTTCTCGGGCGAGGTTTCGAGCGCCGGGCCGTAGAGACGATAGGCTACCTTGTTGTTCTCCCAGGCATAGTCGTCGTAACGTTCGGGAACCACGCGGCCGAATGCCTCGGCGCGGTAGTTACTGCGTACGCCGGTCTTCAGCGTGAAGTGCTTGCTCTCCATCGGGTCGGCGTCGGTCTGGAAGATCAGCGCCTGCGGCTCCGCTTCGCCGCGGAAGACGACCTGCGAGGGAATCTGCTCGCCCTCGTCGTTCAGGACGAGGATGTTTTCCGGCGTCACGCCCTTGAGCGCAGTGACTTCGGACCATGCGATTTCGACAGTTTCGTCGTCGCGTTCGGTCTGGGTCGTGTTGGCGACCTCGACCTTCAAAACGGGTGTGCAGGAGGCCATCAGGACGGCTGCAGCCCACATAATCGGGTTTTTCATAAAATTAGAATTGAAGTTTTTCCGTTGTTTGTAGGCAAATTTACAATTTTTCCGTATATTGGTCAACCAAAACGGCAAATATTCTATTTAATTTGGTAATTTTTCATATTCCGAGTGGCGGAAAGTCACTATTTTTACATTGTGAAAAAGAGCCATTGACGGCTCGCGCCCAATTAAATAGAAATTAAAACCGCGATACGATTTATGAAACAGTTCAACGACGACAATTTCCTGTTGCAGACCCCGACAGCCGAGCGCCTCTACCACGAGCACGCGGCTAAAATGCCGATTATCGACTACCATTGCCACCTCATTCCCGGCTATGTCGCCGAGAACCACCGTTTCGACAACCTGTCGAAAATCTGGCTCGAAGGCGACCACTACAAATGGCGCGCCATGCGTACCAACGGCGTCGACGAGAAATACTGCACCGGTAAGGAGACCTCCGACTGGGAGAAGTTCGAGAAGTGGGCCGAGACGGTGCCCTATACCATGCGCAACCCGCTCTACCACTGGACCCACCTGGAGTTGAAGACGGCTTTCGGGGTGACCGACCTGTTGAACCCCTCGACGGCCCGTGCGATTTACGACCACTGTACCGCCTTGTTGCAGAAACCCGAGTATCATGCCCGCGGCCTGATGCAGCACTACAACGTCGAAGTGGTCTGCACGACGGACGACCCCATCGATTCGCTCGAACACCATATCAAGGTCCGCGAGGACGGTTTTGCAACAAAAATGCTCCCCACATGGCGTCCCGACAAGGCGATGGCCGTGGAGGTTCCGGCCGATTTCCGGGCCTACATGGAGAAACTCTCGGCGGTTTCGGGCGTCACGATCACGAAATTCGCCGACGTGATCGACGCGCTTCGCGTGCGGCACAAATTCTTCGAATCCGTCGGCTGCCGCCTTTCGGACCACGGCATCGAGGAGTTCTATGCCGAGGATTACACCCAGGCCGAGATCGACGCTATTTTTAATAAGGTATACGGCGGGCATGCGCTCACGCACGCGGAGATTCTCAAGTTCAAGACCGCCATGATGGTCGAGTTCGCCACGATGGACTGGGAGACGGGCTGGACGCAGCAGTTCCACTACGGAACGATCCGCAACAACAACTCCCGCATGTTCGGCCAGCTGGGCGCCGACACGGGCTTCGACTCGATCGGCGACTTCACGGTCGGCAAGGCTATGTCCAAATTCTTCGACATGCTCGACCGCAACGATAAACTTACCAAGACCATTATTTACAACCTCAATCCCCGCGACAACGAGCTGGTCGCCACGATGATCGGCAATTTCCAAGACGGCCGCTACGGCGCCGGGAAGATCCAGTTCGGTTCGGGCTGGTGGTTCCTCGACCAGAAAGACGGCATGGAGAAGCAAATGAACGCCCTCTCGACGCTGGGGCTGCTGAGCCGCTTCGTCGGCATGCTGACCGACTCGCGCTCGTTCCTCTCATACCCGCGCCACGAGTATTTCCGCCGCACGCTGTGCAACCTCCTGGGCAACGACATCGAGAACGGACTGCTGCCCGCTTCGGAGATCGACTTCATCGGCAGCGAGATCGTGGAGGGTATCTGCTACCGCAACGCTAAGAACTATTTTAAATTTTAAGCTATCATAATACCATGAAAATCGTAACATTAGGTGAAATCATGCTGCGTCTTTCGACGCCCGGGAACACGCGTTTCGTCCAGTCTGATTCGTTCGACGTAGTTTACGGCGGCGGCGAGGCCAACGTAGCCGTATCGTGCGCCAACTACGGCCATGAGGCTTACTTCGTCTCGAAGCTCCCGAAGCACGAGATCGGCCAGTCGGCGGTCAATGCTCTGCGCAAATACGGCGTGCGGACCGATTTCATCGCCCGCGGCGGCGACCGTGTGGGTATTTACTACCTCGAAACCGGCGCTTCGATGCGTCCTTCGAAGGTGATCTACGACCGCGCCCATTCGTCCATCGCCGAGGCTGACGCCTCCGATTTCGATTTCGACGCCGTCATGGAGGGTGCACAGTGGTTCCACTGGTCGGGCATCACCCCCGCGATTTCGGACAAGGCCGCCGAACTGACCCGTCTGGCCTGCGAGGCTGCGAAGCGTCACGGCGTGACGGTCTCCGTGGACCTGAACTTCCGCAAGAAACTCTGGACCAAGGAGAAAGCCCAGTCGATCATGAAGCCCCTGATGCAGTACGTCGACGTTTGCATCGGCAATGAGGAGGACGCCGAACTGTGCCTCGGATTCAAGCCCGATGCCGATGTCGAAGGCGGCGAGACCAATGCCGAAGGCTACAAGGGTATTTTCAGGCAGATGGCCGAGACGTTCGGTTTCAAATATGTGATCTCGACGCTGCGCGAGTCGTTCTCGGCGACGCACAACGGCTGGAAGGCCATGATCTACAACGGTCAGGAGTTCTACGAGTCGAAGCGTTACGACATCGACCCGATCATCGACCGCGTGGGCGGCGGTGACTCGTTCTCGGGCGGCGTGATCCACGGCCTGCTGACCAAGCCGACGCAGGGCGAGGCCCTCGAATTCGCCGTCGCGGCATCGGCTCTGAAGCATACGATCAACGGTGACTTCAACCTCGTTTCGGTCGAAGAGGTGGAATCGTTGGCCGGAGGCAACGCCAGCGGACGCGTCCAGCGTTAGGTTTTCGATTTTATAGGGCATCTTCCGCACTTCCCTCTTTTGCCCCGAACGGGAAATACCGCTTGTATGTCCCGTCCGTGTCAAAATTCGCGAAGCACGAAATCTACTCCTTTAAAAACAAAAACCATTGGTTTACAAATAATTAAAATACAACAAGATAATGGCAAGATTTTCAAAACTTCAGGTAATGGAAGCCATCGGCAGGACCGGTATGGTTCCCGTCTTCTACCACTCCGACGCCGAACTGTCGAAGCAGGTGCTCAAGGCCTGCTACGAGGGCGGTGTGCGCGCTTTCGAGTTCACCAACCGCGGCGACTTCGCTTCGGAGGTCTTCATCCAGCTGGTGAAATTCGCCGCGAAGGAGTGTCCGGAGATGATCCTCGGCATCGGCTCGATCGTCGATGCCCCGACGGCTGCGCTCTACATGCAGTACGGCGCCAATTTCGTCGTAGGTCCCTACCTCAATCCCGAGGTGGCCAAGGTCTGCAACCGCCACCTGGTTCCCTATACGCCCGGCTGCGGCTCGGTGACCGAGATCGGCGTGGCGCAGGAACTGGGCTGCGACCTGACGAAGGTGTTCCCCGCCGGAAACGTGGGCGGCCCGTCGTTCGTCAAGAACGTCAAGGCCCCGCTGCCGTGGTCGAACATCATGGCTACCGGAGCCGTCGAACCCACCGAGGAGAACCTCACGGCGTGGTTCAAGGCCGGTGTTTACTGCGTAGGCATGGGCTCGCAGCTCTTCCCCAAGGAGGTGCTGGCGGCCAAAGACTGGAAAGCGGTTACCGAGAAGTGCCGTTTCGCCCTCGACGTAATCGCCCGGGTGCGCTGAATGTAAATTGGCAGGCGGATTTTCGGCGGCGGATTGCCGCCGGATGCCGTTGCTGCTACGAACCCAACCCCGACACTACTTTTTAAAAATCCGATAATGACAAACAACAAATCGACTCTCGCTGGGAAGATGACGCAGTATCGCTGGGTCATCTGTGCGATGCTCTTCTTCGCAACGACCGTTAACTACCTCGACCGTCAGGTGCTCTCGCTGACGTGGG
>JAEZTA010000121.1 GCA_023443765.1 Bacteroidota bacterium
ACCCGGCTGCCAGGGCAGCCGGGGCCCGCACCCCAACCAACCCCTACTAATTTAAAAACCGTTTATGAAAAACCTTTACAAAATCCGGAAACACTTCCGGAGCCTGTTTTGCTGCATCCTGCTCCTCGCGGCGAGCGGCATGCCCGCAGCGCTTCACGCACAGAAGGGAGGAGGTCTGACCATCGAAATGAAGGACGCCCCGATCCTCGACGTGCTCAAAACCATCGAGGCGCAAAGCGAATTCTCCTTTTTCTACAACAACAACCTGATCGACCCGGAACTGCGCGTCACGGTGTCGAAACGCAACGCCCCGATCCTCGACGTACTGGGGCAGGTGTTCGCAGGAACGCCCTACACCTACCGCATCGTCGACAAGCAGGTGCTCCTCTCGAAAAAAGAGACTCCTTCGAAACCGGGCGAACCACTGAAAGTCCAGGGACAGGTCACCGACCTGAAGGGCAACCCGATCGTAGGCGCCACGGTCGTCAACATGCGGACGCTCCAGGGCACGGCGACGGGCATCGACGGCCGGTTCGAACTGACGGTCCCAGCGCTGACCGAGGAACTGACGTTCAACTACATCGGCTTTAAGACCAAAGTGCTCCCGGCATCGAACGTCGGACGGGTGGAACTCGAAGAGGCCACCGTCCTCGAAGATGTCGTGGTCGTGGGCTACGGCACCGTGAAGCGCGTGAACCTCACCGGTTCGGTCGCCACGATCGACATGAAGGAGAAGGCCAACCAGCCCATCACCAACACCACGCAGGCGATGTACAACACCCCGGGCGTGTGGATCAACCAGAACAACGCCAAGCCGGGTTCGGACGGCGGCACGATCCGCATCCGCGGCGTCAACACGCTCAGCAGCGCCAATCCGCTGGTGTTGCTCGACGGCGTGGAATACAACATCAGCGAGGTCAACCCGGCCGACATCGAGTCGATTTCGGTACTGAAGGATGCTTCGGCGGCCATCTACGGCTCGAAAGCCTCGAACGGCGTCATCCTCATCACCACCAAGAAAGGCACGAAAGGCGCCCCGGTGATCAACTACCGGGCCAACTTCGGCGTACAGTACGCCACCTATGTGCCCGACCCGATCGACGACCCGATCCTCTACATGCGCCTGCGCAACCAGGCCGAGATCAACTCGGGCAAAGCCGCTTCGGGCGTCGCCTACTCCGATGCCGTCATTAAAGAGTACCAGGAGGGCATGAAGACCAATCCCGACGTGTATCCCTCGACCAACTGGTTCGACATCTGCCTCAAACCGGCCTTCATCCACCAGCACGACCTGCGCATCTCGGGCGGAACCGAGCGCCTCGATTACAGCATGGCCGTAGGCTACATGAAGCAGGACGGCGTGTTCATCGCCAACGACTGGGCCGACCGCATCTCACTGGACATGAAACTCGGCGTCCAGATCAACAAATACGTCAAGGTCGGCGCGTCGCTCTACGGCAACATGCGCCACTACATGGAACCCGGCTACGGAACCTCCACAGTGATGGACGCCATGATGCGGGCGTTGCCTATCATGTCGGACTACCACCGGAACGGCATCTACGGGTCGAGCTGGATCGCCACCCCGGGCCGCGGCAACTACGAAAATCCCCGCATGATTATCGAGCAGGGTTCGATCGACCGCCGCGTGCAGCAGCTGCTGGCCAAGACCTTCGTAAAGCTGACACTCCCCTACGGCATCACCTACGACGCCAACTTCAGCTTCCGCAAGCGCGACACCCGCAGCAAGGACCATATTCCGGCCATGTACACCATGAATCCCAAGACCGAGGAGGTCCGCAACTACAACTCGGCGGCGCCGCGCGTCAAAGACTGGGACGCCTGGGAAATGGGCAGCTTCTTCACCCAGACGCTGGGCTGGGAAGGCAACTTCCACGACGAACACCACATCGGCGTAATGGTCGGCCAAGACTATCAGGAATTCAACAACGAAAATTTCCAGGCCTACAAGGAAGGCTTCTACGACAACTACCACACTGATCTCAACTCCGCGTCGGGACAGGTCAACGCACAGGCCACAGGTTCTTCCTCGCGCGAAAAACTGGTCTCGGTCTTCGGCCGCCTCTCCTACGACTACAAGCAGCGTTACCTCGTGAGCGCCGTCTTCCGCTACGACGGGTCGTCGCGCCTGGCTCCCGACCACCGCTGGGCCTTTTTCCCCTCGGTATCGCTGGCATGGCGCATCGACCAGGAGAACTTCATGAAGGATGTGAAGTTCATCGACCAGCTCAAACCGCGTTTCTCGTGGGGTAAGATGGGCAATCAGGCCGTTTCGCTGTACAGTTACCTCAGTTCGGTCAACACCTCGGGCTACGATTACAGCTTCGAAGGCACGAAATACGGCGGCGCCGCCATTTCGGCCCTCGCCGACAACACGATCACCTGGGAGAAGACCACTTCCTACGATGCCGGCGTCGACTTCTCGATCTTCGGCAACCGCATCCTCTTCACAGCCGACTGGTTCCTCAAGCGCACCGAAGGCATTCTCCGCACGGTCAACCTCCCCTCGCAGGTCGGCGACCTGAGCGGCCCGAAGAGCAACGTGGGCGTGGTGGACAACAAGGGCGTCGAGCTGTCGCTCGCGCTGCGCGACACATGGGGCGACTTCTCGGCCGGCGTTTCGGGCAACTTTTCCTACACGCGCAACGAAATCGTAGACCTCAACGGCGAAACCGAGATCAGCGGCCGCCTGATCTGCAAGGAGGGCTACCCGATCAATTCATGGTACCTGTTGCAGGCCGACGGCGTCTTCCAAACCCAGGCTGAAATCGACCAGGCACAGGCCGTTTACGGAAACCGCGCCAACCTGCGCCCGGGCTACGTGAAATACGTCAACCAGAACAACGACAACAGCATCGACGGCAACGACCGCGTCATCGCGGGTAACACGATTCCCAAATTCACCTACGGCTTCAACCTCAACTTCGGCTGGAAGGGCATCGCCATCGAGGCGCAGTTCCAGGGCGTGGGCGACGTTTCGGTCTATCCGTCGAGCAACATGGCCTTCGGACTCTACAACGGCGCCGGGTTGACCAAACAGTGGGTGAAGGATTCGTGGAGCGCCACGAACCGCAACACCAAATACCCGCTGCTGACGACCTATCCCGAGGCCGGGGAAAACTTCCAGAACTCGACGCTGTGGCTCCAGGACGCCTCCTACCTGCGTCTGAAGAACATCCAGCTGAGCTACACGTTCCCCAAGAAACTCATCGGCCGCATCGGCATCAAGGGGTTGCAGGTCTACGTCAGCGGCCAGAACCTGGTGACCTTCTCGGACTTCAAGATCTGGGACCCCGAGATTTCGATCTCGCAGGCCAACCTCTTCTCCTACCCGATCCTGAAGACCATCAGCTTCGGCATCAACCTTACCTTATAACCGCTCTCTTCAAAACCGATAAACCATGAAACGCTTTCAAACCATCATACCGGTTCTGCTCGGGATCATCTGCACCGGGTGCGACCTGGACATCGAACCGCAGGACCGCTACGACCAGCAGACCTTCTGGTACAGCGCCAAAGCCGCGGAGGGCGGCCTGACAGGGTGCTACAACGCCCTGCTCGAAAAGGGCATCTACGGCCGCGCCGCCGTCTACTGGGAGGACGACGCCACACCCAACGGCTACAACTTCAGCAACGACGACTCCTGGACGACCATCGCCAACGGCGCGCAGACGGCCACCTCGGGCGGCATCATCTCCAACCGCTGGGCCCACGCCTACAAAGGCATCGGGCGTTGCAACACGCTGTTAGACAACATCGACCTCAACCGAGAACTCGACAGGAGCGTCATCGAGGAGTACAAGAGCCAGGCGCGTTTCCTCCGCGTGCTGTTCTACTACATGCTGACGACCTATTACGGCGACTGCCCGCTGATCACGAAAACCCCGGTCATGGAGCACAAATCCCTGCCGCGCAACCCGCGCGCAGAGGTGCTCTCGTTCATGCTCGGCGAGTTGGAACAGCTTTCGAAAATCCTGCCCCCGAAGGCCAGGCCGGGACGCCCGACCTCGGGCGCGGCGCTGGCCCTCAAAGCCCGCATCCTGCTCTTCGAAGCCAGTCCGCTGCTCAACCCCGGGCACGACGACCAGAAATGGCGCGACGCCGCCGATGCAGCCCTCGCCGTCATGGAGTGCGATTCGGAATACAAACTCTTCACTACCCCGGGCGAGATCGGCTCGGCCTACCGCAATCTCTTCCTCGAAGCCAGCGAAAACAGTTCCGAGTGCATCTTCAGCGTGCAGGGCATGAACCAGAACAAACTGGGCCTCTCGTTCGAGTTAATCGCCCGTCAATACGGGACGATGGCGCCGCTGCGCGACCTCATCGACTTCTACTGCGACCGCGAGGGCAACGCCCGCACGCCCGGCGAGCAGAAACTCGACCCTGCGAAGATCGACCCGCGGTTCGGCGCCACGATCGTCTACCCCGGCTGCAAGTTCATGGGCGGGGTGGTTACGGCGACGCAGTTCCAGCAGACCGGATGCACGATCAAGAAATACACGGTTTACGACGAGCACACGCCCACGGCCGCCGAGAAGAGCATCGGCGACACCGAGTCGCCCATCGACTACATGATCCTGCGCTACGCCGACATCCTGCTGATGTACGCCGAGGCCAAGAACGAGCTGAACGAACTGGACGAGACGGTCTGGAACGAAACGGTGCGCCCGATCCGCGCCCGGGCGGGATTCACCGCCGAGTCGGCGCTCAAATTCCCCGGCAAGGACCAGGCGAAGCTGCGCGAAGTCATCCGTTACGAGCGCCGTGCGGAGTTCGTCGGCGAAGGCTACTACTACAACGACCTGCGCCGCTGGCGCGAAGCTGAGAACGTCAACAACGGCCCGATCCGCAAGTTCAACAACGATGTCATCCTGGTCCGCAGTTTCGAACCCTCGCGCGACTACTGGTGGCCGGTTCCGCAGGGAGAGATCGACCTGAACCGCAACCTGCTGCCCAACAACCCCAACTATTAGCCATGAAACGACTATTCATACTGATCGCGCTCTGCATCGGGTTGGAGGCTTCGGCCTCGACCCGGCAGTTGCAGGTCATTCCCCAACCCGTAAAGGCCGAACTCCGCGTAGGCGTCTTCGTCACGGCCGGGTGCCGCGTCGAATGCGAAGGCTTCGACGCCCGGCCCGAAAGCCTGGCGACGCTGGCCGGACAGCTGGTCACCCCGTGCGACCCCGCGTCGTCGTGGAACGGGGTGAATGCCGTCGTCCTGCGCCGCGACACCGCGGCGGGAATTCCCGCCGAAGGCTACCGGATCGACATTTGCGCCCGCCGGGCGCAACTCACCGCGGGCGACGACGCCGGGTTCTTCTACGGGCTGCAAACCCTCTTCCAGATGACCGACCAGCGGGGCAACCTCCCCTGCGCTTCGATCGAGGACTACCCCCGCTACCGTTACCGCGGACTGCACCTCGACGTTTGCCGCCATTTCTTCCCCGTGAAGTTCATCAAACATTACCTCGACTGGATGGCTTCGTGCAAGCTCAACACCTTCCACTGGCACCTGACCGACGACCAGGGCTGGCGCATCGAGATCAAGCGCTATCCGCGCCTGACCGAGATCGGCGGCTACCGGAACCAGACCCAGATCGGCGGGTTCCACGAAAACCCGATCACCTACGAGCAGGGCCGCTACGGCGGTTACTACACCCAGGAGCAGATTCGCGAGGTCGTGGCCTATGCCGCCGAACGACACATTACGGTCATCCCCGAAGTCGAAATGCCGGGCCATGCAATGGCTGCGCTGGCCGCCTACCCCGAACTGGCCTGCGGACACGGTCCGAAGCATTTCGAAACGAGCGGGCACTGGGGCGTCCTCGACGATGTTTTCTGCCCGGGCAAGGAGCAGACCTTCGAATTCCTCGAAGGGGTGCTGGACGAAGTGCTGGAACTCTTTCCGTCGAAATTCATCCACATCGGCGGCGACGAGTGCCCCCGCGTACGCTGGAAGGAGTGCCCCGACTGCCAGGCCCGCATCGCAGCCGAAGGATTGGAGAGCGAAGCCGGGTTGCAGACTTACCTGACCCACCGCATCGGCCGCTACCTCGAAGCGAAAGGCCGCCGGCTGATCGGCTGGGACGAGATTCTCGAAGGCGGGCTGGCCCCCGACGCCGTGGTGATGAGCTGGCGCGGCACCAAAGGCGGAATTGCCGCCGCACGCCAGCAACACGAGGTGATCATGACCCCGAGCACCTACCTCTATTTCGACAAGAAGGCGACCGACTCCTACGACGAACCTGTCAGCCTGAGCAGCAGCCTCCTGCCCCTGGAGAAAATTTACGGATACGACCCCGCCGAAGGCATCGCCCCCGAAGACCGGCGTTACCTGCTGGGCGTACAGGCCAACCTGTGGACCGAATTTATCTGGACCGAAGGCCGCGTGAGCTTCCAGCTCCTGCCGCGCATCTATGCGCTGGCCGAAATCGCCTGGTCGCCCGTCGAACGCAAGTCGTGGCAGGAATTCTCCGAAGTGCGGCTTCCGGCCCACCTCGCGCGGATCGACGCCACGGGCGAACCTTACCGCCTGCCCGCGCCCCTCGGCATCGAAAACGGGACCTCGGAAGGCGAACATTTTTCTTTCGCGATCCGCCCGCCGTTCCCCGGCTGCAAAGTCTGCTACACGCTCAACGGCGCCGTACCGCAGGATTTCGACCGCAGGATGCCCGAGACGTTCGACATCACGGTTCCCCGCGGCGAACAGCGGACGCTGCGCTGCGTGACCATCGCCCCCTCGGGGCGGCGCAGCACCGTCACGACGGTCGTGCTCACCAACCAAACACAAACCAATAACCCCGAATGATTATGAAACGCCGTATAATAGCCCTTTTATGCGCAGGCTGCCTCTTCTCCCTGACCGCCTGCCAGGAAGACATCGAGATCACGGAGGTTCCCATGCCCCCGGTCGAGGAGGAGCCCGAACCCGCTCCCGACGACACCG
The DNA here is from genome assembly GCA_023443765.1 of Bacteroidota bacterium. Classification (GTDB taxonomy): domain Bacteria; phylum Bacteroidota; class Bacteroidia; order Bacteroidales; family Rikenellaceae; genus Alistipes. Next base: position 6,971 of record JAEZTA010000121.1, read on the forward strand.
ACAAAATCTACGAATGCGAACACCCGCTACTGCTGACCGAGCAGGCGCAGGGACGCATCCTCATCGTCGACGCCGACACCAAAGAGACCCTCTGGGAGTGGCGGGCTGCAAGCGCCTCGGACATGCCCAACGCCACGTCGCTCATGCGGCTTCCGAGCGAGGTCAAAGCCATCTACAACCGCCGTTACATCCTGGCCACAGCCTCGGGCGGCGGCGTGGCGATCATCCGCATCGCCGACAAGAAGGTGATGTTCTACGCTTCGGTGGGCAACAACCCCCACTCGGCCGAAGTCTTCCCCGATGGCAACCTCGTCGTGGCGTCGACCGACAACGACGGGTTCCTCAACACCTTCCGCGTCGACACGGTGGCCCGCACGGGACAGATCGTCCAGAAACTGCCGCTGACCTTCTGCCACAGCGCCGTCTGGGACCGTTCGCGGGGCCGCCTGCTGGCGACCTCCGACAACAAGCTGTGCGTCTTCACCTACAACGCCGACGGCAACGATCCCCGCATCACCAAGGAGTCTGAAACCACGATTCCCGAAGGCAACTGGGCCCACGACCTCTTCCCCGTCTACGGCGAAAACGCCCTGTGGCTCACGAACAACAGCTGTGCAATGAAGGTCTCGGCTTCGGACCTCTCGATGGAGACCACCAATTTCTCGCAGTCGTCCGTCAAGTCGGTCAGCTCGGGCCCCGAAGGCTTCGCCACGATCCTGATGATCCCCAAAGACGGCGAATGGTGGAACACCAGGGTCGTCGACACGGCAGGCCACACGGTCTTCGAACAGAGCGGCATGCAGATTTACAAGGCGCGCTGGTTCCTCGACAATCCGTACAGTTACCCCGCAAAACACGACTTCGTACAACCCGCCAAATAGTCCCGTTCCATGAAAAAAACACTCAGATTCCTCCCCCTGCTGTTGCTCCTGCCCGCCGTTGCATTCGGCCAGAAGCGGCTGAACGAAGTGGGCGCAGTCTACGGGGCCATCCGTTCGATGACCCCCGAGGCCTACAAGGAGGCGCACGATAAATACGGCATCCGCTGGATCGAAGCCTGGACGGGCAACCTGACGGGCGGCACCGGGGAGCAGTACGACGCCTGGATCACGCGTTTCAACACCGCCATGAAAGGCTCCGGGCTGAAACTGTGGTCGGTCCACCTGCCCTTCACGCGCAAGGCCCCGAACGACCTCTCGGACAACCGCCCCGAATGGCGCGAGGCGACGCTCCAGAACTGGATCGAGATTCTCGACCGCGCAACGCGCCTCGGCAAATTCCGCGTGGTGGTGATACACCCCAGCAGCGAGGCGCAGATTTCCGACGAGGAGCGTCCGCAGCGGCTCGAAAACCTCCGCGAAATGCTGCTGCGCTTCATCCCGCTCGTGAAGGAGCGTTACGGCGCCGTGGTGGCCGTCGAGGACCTCCCGCGCGGATGCCTGGGCAACAGCAGCGCCGATTTCGACTGGCTCGTGGCCAACGTCCCCGACTTCAAAATCTGCTACGACACCAACCATCTGCTCGGCGAGGAGAGCCACGCCTTCGCGGCTCGCTTCGCCCCCTACATCGTCAACATCCACGTCTCGGACTACGACGGGGTCGACGAACGCCACTGGATGCCCGGACGCGGCATCGTCGAGTGGCCGAAGGTGATCGACATCCTTACCCGGTCGGGCTACGACGGCCCCTTCATGTACGAAGTCACCCCGCGCAACGACCCGCGCGGAAGCGCCGAATACATGCGGCAGACGACCGACAGCCTTTTCAACCGGTATGCGCTTTACAAGAAGCAGTCGGAACGCAAAAAATAACCCCTCAAAATCCCGAACCTTTATGAAACGATACATCTATTACACCGTATTGCTCGCCTTCGCGGCATGGAACGGCACGGGCTGTTCCGACGGTTACGAATATTTCAACCCCAATCCCGGCGACGAAGAGCAGGCAGCCTCCCCGATCGTCAACACCGGCAAAGCCTCGGTCAACGCCATGGCGGGAACCGCGACGATGAACGGCAACTGCAACGACATGGGCCAGACCGTCACTGAGGCCGGATTCCTCTATGGCCGCACGGCTGCCGAGATGATGAAGTCCGAACCCATCGTCTGCCCGGTCGATGCGGAAGGACGTTTTTCGTACACCCTCTCCAACATCGACAACGGCGACCACTATTTCCGCGCCTACATGATCATCGACGGTCAGACCTACAACGGCCGCACGGGATGGTTCGAAGTGAAGGTGGCCTCCGTCCCGGAAGTAACCACCGAACTGTCCGAAGCCGCCGGAGGCGTCCTCACGCTCAAAGGAAGCTACAAACTCGACCGCGACCTGAGCGTCGAACCGGGATTCCGCTACGCCACGACCGAAGACGGAGTTTCGTCGGTACAGTTCGTGCGGGCCACGCAGGTCGACGAGGCCAGCAAAACCTTCAGCCTCGACATTCCCGACACGGGCCAGCCCTGCTTCTTCCAGGCCGTCGTGCGCATGTCCACCGACTTCTACGACGGCGAGGTGAGCGAGGTGATCCGCCCGAAGGACCTTTCGGCGGCGGGCGTCGCCAACTGCTACATCGTCACCGAAGGCGGCTGGTACAGCATCGACCCAAAGCGGCCCGACGGAACCGCCGTCCAGAGAACCGCCGCCGACTGGGTATGGTCGTCGGGGTCCGGACTGGTATCGGGCGTACACTTCTCGGCGGGCCGCATCGTTTTCCAGACCAGCGGGAACGCCGGGAACGCCGGAATCGCCCTCACCAACAGCGCGGGCGAGATCGTCTGGAGCTGGCACATCTGGATGACCCAGGCCCCTGCCGCACAAACCGTCAACGGCCGCACGTTCCTCGACCGCAACGTCGGCGCCACGGAGTTCGACGGGGCGCTGGTAGGCTCGCTGGGAGTCTACTTCCAGTGGGGACGCAAGGACCCGTTCATCGGCGCCAACCGCATCCAGAAGAACTACACCGACGAGTACGAAGGCGTCGGGTTCCAGACCACGGGCGACAACGGATTTACGGCGCTCTTCCTCCACAACGACGCCCTCTGTGAAGGTTTCAAGTTCGTGAACAAGGACATGGACATGGCCATGAGCGTAGCCAATCCGACCATTTTCTACGGAGTCTACAACTCCGGCGGATGGAAAGGCTCCAACAGCGAAGTCAAAGACTACTGGGGCGGCGTGAGCGGCACGAAGACCAACAACGACCCGTGCCCGGCCGGTTACCGCGTGCCGACGTTCGACGAACTGAACGGCTTCATCAAAGACATCGACACCAACAAGACCGCGCAGGAAAACGTCAGCGACCAGTCGTACGGACGCAAATACACCATCGGCGACCAGACGTTCATGTTCCCGGGTTCGGCCCTGCGCGTATGGAGCGCCAAAATGCGCTACCCGGGGCGCGTGACCTTCTTCTGGACGGCGACCATCTCGCCGTCGGCCGAAAAGAAGGCGCTCGACTTCTACGACTACCGCTGGAACACCAACGCCGACCCGACCTGCTGCGCCATGGCAATCCGCTGCATCCGGATTCAGTAGGTTGAAACCGCTTACGACAGGGCGTTCCTTTGCGGGGACGCCCTGTTTTTGCGACTCAGTTCCCTTTCCGGACAACTTCCCAACCAAAAAGGACTGACCCCATGCAGCGCGGGTGCGTACCTTTGCAACGGTAAAACTACAGCAATGCGCATTCACGTCAATACAACCACGGAACACCTGCGGGATTTCGCAGAACGCCTGCCAGAACTCTTCGACCGGGAGGGCGAAGTGCTGCACACGGGACGCAACACGATCAAAGCCTTCGAGGTAAACGGCGAACGGCTGGCCGTCAAGCGGTTCTGCCGCCCGAACCTGCTGCGGGCGGTGATCTACACCTTCTTCCGCCGGAGCAAGGCGCGCCGCTCGTACGAACACGCCGTGCGGCTGCGGGCGCTGGGCATCGACTCGCCCGAACCCATTGCCTGGAGCGAATACCGCCGCCACGGACTGCTCAGCGACAGCTACTACATTTCGCGCCGCTCAGACTACGCCCCCTTGTCACAGACCACCACGCATTTCCCCGCGGCGGGGACCCTGCCCGTACTGGAAGCGTTCGCCCACTTTGCGGTCAAACTCCACGAAAAAGGCATCGAGCACCGCGATTTCAACCACGGCAACATCCTCTGGAGCCGCACCGCCACAGGCACCTACCGGTTCCAGCTGATCGACATCAACCGCATGCATTTCGAGGACCGGCCTCTCTCCTCGCGGGCCTGTATGATCAATCTCCGGCGATTGTCCTGCCCCACCGTGGCATTTTTCTACATCCTCGACCGATACGCCGAAACCCGCGGGTGGAATGTGGACGACACATTGCTGCGGGGCACTTTTTTCCGGCTGGCATTCGGTCGCCGCAAGGAGTTTCGCAAGCGGTTCCGGCGCCATAAGCGTTGATTTCCCGCAAAAAAACGCACCGGGAATTTGGTTTTACGGATTATTTCGCTACATTTGCCAACGATAAAAGCTATCGCAACGATGAGAGCATACGGTTTTGCATATTATTTTTATTACTTTTTCTTTTATAGCAAGGGAAAAAGCGGGATCGCATGCAATTAACTGTATACAATCGAAGTATAGATTAATATGACACGAAAATCCCGCTCGGCTGAGCGGGATTTTCTTTTTTCAACCCATTATGGAACAGATCGCAATACAGGGCATCGCGGGATGCTATCACGAAACGGCGGCACGACGCTACTTCGCAGACCGGGAGATCGAAGTTCTCCCGTGCCTGAGTTTCGACGAGTTGTTCACCCGCATGGGCGCCTGCCCGGAACTGCTGGGCATCGCAGCCATCGAGAACACCATCGCCGGCAGCCTGCTGCCCAACCACGAACTCCTGCAGCAGAGCCACGCCCGGATCATCGGTGAACAAAAACTGCGCATCTCGCACGTCCTGGCGGCCCTTCCCGGGCAGGAGATCGACCAGATCACCGAAGTCCGCTCGCACCCGATCGCCCTGATGCAGTGCGGCGACTTCCTGAAAACCCGCTCCGCCATGAAAGTCGTCGAACGCGACGACACCGCAGGCAGTGCGCGGGAAATCGCCGAGGGACACCTCGCGGGCACGGCAGCCATCTGCGGCGCCGACGCCGCCCGGCTCTACGGCCTCGAAATCCTCCAACGGGGCATCGAAACCAATAAACACAACTTCACCCGCTTCCTGCTGCTCGCCGACGAGAGCCGCGCCCAGGCCTTCGCCGATCCGGCTCACACCAACAAAGCCTCGCTGCTCTTCACCCTTTCGCACACCCAGGGAAGCCTCTCGAAAGTACTGACCGTCCTTTCGTTCTACGACATCAACCTCACCAAAATACAATCGCTGCCGATCATCGGGCGCGAATGGGAATACCGCTTCTACGTCGACGTCACGTTCGACGACCCGGTGCGCTACCGGCAGGCCATCGACGCCGCCCGGCCCCTGACCAGCGATTTCCGCATCCTCGGCGAATATGCCGAATGCACCAGCCCTGCGATCTGACTTCCCGACCCGACCTAAAGCCCCCGCCGAGGCGGGGGTTTGGGGGTGGGTCAGATCTGCAAACACGGCGGAACGCCGTGAGTCACAAGCAACAGAAAAGAGAAAACGAGACCGAAACAAACAACAAAAAAATAGACCCATTATGAACGACATTCAACCCATCACATTCCCGGGAATCGATCCCAAACGCCCCCTGGTAATCAGCGGCCCCTGCAGCGCCGAAACCGAAGAGCAGGTCCTCAGCACGGCCCGTTCGCTGGCTGCACAAGGGTTCAACATCTACCGCGCCGGGCTTTGGAAGCCCCGCACCAAACCCGGCGGGTTCGAGGGCGTCGGCGAAGCTGGCATTCCCTGGCTCCAGCGCGTGAAGCGCGAAACGGGGATGTACACCTCGACCGAGGTGGCCACCCGCGAGCATGTCGCCGCAGCCCTGAAGGGCGGCATCGACCTGCTGTGGATCGGCGCCCGCACGGCGGCCAATCCCTTCGCCATGCAGGAGATCGCCGACGCGCTGCGCGGAGCAGACGTTCCGGTGCTGGTGAAAAACCCCGTCAGCCCTGACCTCGAACTGTGGATCGGCGCCATCGAGCGCATCTACAACGCCGGAATCCGCCGCCTCGGAGCCATTCACCGCGGATTCACGTCTATCGACAAGAGCCTCTACCGCAACCACCCGATGTGGGCCATTCCCATCGAGCTGCACCGCCGCCTGCCCCGCCTGCCGATCTTCAGCGACCCCAGCCACATCGGCGGCAAGCGCGAACTGATCGCCCCGCTGTCGCAGCAGGCCATGGACCTCGGGTTCGACGGACTGATCATCGAGGCGCACTGCTCGCCCGACTGCGCCTGGAGCGACAAGGCCCAGCAGGTGACGCCCGAAGCGCTCGCCTACATCATCCGCAACCTGGTGATCCGCGACGAGTCGATCACCACCGAGAGCCTCACCGAACTGCGTTCGCAGATCGACAAACTCGACGACGAACTGCTGGAACTGCTTTCGCGCCGTATGCGTGTTTCGCGCGACATCGGACAATACAAGAAGGAACACAACATGCCCGTCCTGCAGACGCAGCGTTACGAGGAGCTGCTGGCCCGCCGCGCCGGACAGGCCGAACAGATGGGCATGGACCGCGAATTCATGCGCACCGTCCTGCAGGCCATCCACGAAGAGTCGATCCGCCAGCAGATGGATGTACTGGGGAAATAAGGTTTTCCCGCCTAATACAAAAGGCTCCCGGTCATCGGGGGCCTTTTTGGTTTTCACAGGCATCCTGCAAAGGCTACTTATACCTTTTGCCGCCAAAAGGTACCGCTAAAAATATTACATTTCGGTTAAATGTCAAACAGGGAGCGTGCAACATCCGTGAATGTTACGTAAATTTGACCCGGATTCAAACCCGTATTTATGGCAAAACACAAAATCCTGGTAGTCGACGACGAAGAGTCGCTGTGCGAAATCCTGCAGTTCAACCTCGAAGTCGAGGGTTACGAAGCCGACGTGGCGTACAGCGCCGAACAAGCCCTCCGGATGCATCCCGAACGCTATTCGCTGATCCTGCTGGATGTCATGATGGGCGAAATGAGCGGTTTCAAGATGGCGCAAATCCTGAAAGCCGATCCCGAAACGGCCAAGGTTCCCGTAATCTTCTGCACCGCCAAGGACACCGAGGACGACAAGGTGGCCGGGCTGAACATCGGGGCCGACGACTACATCGCCAAGCCCTTTTCGGTCCGCGAAGTGCTGGCCCGCGTACGCAGCGTACTGCGCCGCACGGCCTCTGCGCAGGCCGAGTCGGAAAGCATCCGTTTCGAAGGGCTGGAGATGGACCTCCGGCGCAAGGTCTGCACGCTCGACGGGCAGGAGCTCCAACTCACCAAAAAGGAGTTTGAAATCCTGGCGCTGCTGCTCTCGAACCGCGGCGTGATCTTTTCACGCGAGGAGATGTTGCGCCGCATCTGGAGCGACGAGGTGATCGTCCTCGACCGCACGATCGATGTCAATATCACGCGCCTGCGCCGCAAAATCGGCCCTTACGGGGAACATATCGTAACGCGCCTGGGTTATGGTTACGGTTTTGAAGAGTAAACTCTCCTACCACCGGCGGCTGTTTCTGCTGCTCATCGTCTTTTCGTGGACGCTGGTGGGATGTTTCATTCTCTTCCAGTACGGCCGCGAAAAGCACTTCAAGGCCGAGCAGCTCGATGCGCAGCTGCAACTCTTCAACCTGCGGCTGCTCGCCGCGGCGGATGAAGGCACACCGCCCGACGCCGTCATCGCCCGCCACAGCAGTCCCTACGAAGACCTGCGGGTAACGCTGATCGACACCTCGGGGCGCGTCGTCTTCGACAACTCGCTCGACACGCTCCCGGGCTCGAACCACCTCAGCCGCCCCGAGGTGGCCGAAGCGCTGGCCCGCGGCAAAGGCTACACCATCCGCCGCCACTCCGAGAGCACCGACCGCAACTATTTCTACTCGGCCATGCGGGGCGACCGCTACATCGTCCGCTCGGCTGTGCCCTACTCCGTACCGCTGGGCGAAATACTGGCCGCCGACCGCGAATTCCTGTGGGTCATGCTGAGCATCACGCTGCTGATGAGCATTGCGGGTTATTTCGCCACGCGCCGTCTGGGGCAGAACATCACGCGCCTGAACGAATTCGCCGAACGGGTCGAGCGGGGCGAACGGATCGACAACCTTCCACCCTTCCCCCACGACGAACTGGGCGAAATATCGAGCCACATCATCCGCCTCTACGCCCG
>JAEZTA010000038.1 GCA_023443765.1 Bacteroidota bacterium
GGGCAAGTTCGATTTCATGCTCCACTCAATCGGCATGTCGCCCAATGTCCGCAAGGGCCGCACGTACGACGACTTGGATTACGATTACCTTTCGAAGACGCTGGATATCTCGGCTATCTCGTTCCACAAGGCCATTCAGGTGGCCCGCAAGAAGGACGCCATCAACGACTGGGGTTCGATCGTAGCCCTTTCGTATATCGCTGCACAGCGCACGCTCTACGGTTACAACGACATGGCCGATGCCAAAGCGCTGCTGGAGTCGATTGCGCGCAGCTTCGGTTACATCTACGGCCGCGAGAAGAACGTGCGCATCAACACCGTGTCGCAGTCGCCGACGCCGACCACGGCCGGAAGCGGTGTGCTGGGACTGGGCGACCTGATGGGTTTTGCCGAGAACATGTCGCCGCTGGGCAACGCCACGGCAGAGGATTGCGCCGACTATGTGCTGACGCTTTTCTCGGACCTCACGCGCAAGGTCACGATGCAGAACCTCTACCACGACGGCGGTTTCTCGTCGATGGGTATGAGCCGTCGTGCGATGAAAACCTACGAAAAGGGCATGCGCTTCGAGGACGTGCACCAGAACCAGTATCCGTTCGGGGAGAAAGAGGAAAAATAAACCGGAACCGGAGGAATGAAAACGCGGAGGTAGAAGCCTCCGCGTTTTTGTGTTAATACCCCTGGGCCAATGGTTAGGCCCGACCGGGTGTCGGTTCAGTACTGGTGGTCGTCGCCGCGAATCTCCTCGCGGGTGATCGGGCGGCGGTTCATGGCCCGCCAGGCGTACCAGATGTAGGCCGCGACGAATGGGACGAAGAGCGACACCCAAGCCATGGTCTTGAGTGTGAAGAGGCTCGACGAGGAGTTGTAGATTGTCAGCGACGACTGCATGTCGGTAAGCGACGGGTAGTAGGCGGTGTTGTTCCATCCCGCCAGCAACAGCAATGACAGCACGGTGAGTACGGTTCCCGCGCCCCCGAACCACACGGCATGACGGTTCGAACGCCAGCCCAGCCAGACGCTCCACAGCACCGAGACTACGCCGATAAGCAGCGCGGCGGCCACATAGGGCATTTCCAGCAGGTTATGAAGGTATTTGTAAGGCTCGACGGAGATTCGGCCCGTGGCGTCGACAGCCCAGCCGTCGGCAAGAACGAGTGCGAGGAGCCATGCCACGAAGCAGACCACGAAAAGCACGGCGAACGTGCGCATGCGGCGTGCGGCGCGGCGGAAGATCACCTCGTCGTCGATGTTGTTCATGAAATACTGGCAGGCGAGCGTCATGGCCAGCAGGACGACCGCCACGCCCAGCAGGACGTTGCGCCATTCGGCGACGGCTTCCAGCCCGTGCCACGGCGAGGCCCACTGCGAAATCACCGCTGCGCCTCCCTGGTTGGCGAGGTTGAGACGGTCGACGGTGAAGTCAGCTCCCGTGAAGAAGGTTCCGACGGCGGTTCCGATCAGCAGCGGCCCCAGTATGCCGTTGATCAGCAGGAAGGCGTTGAAGGTCTTCTCGCCGAAGACGTTGGCGGGTTTACGGCGGTATTCGTAGGCCACGGCCTGCAGTACGAAGCAGAACAGGATAGCCATCCAGACGTAAAATGCTCCGCCGAACGAGGTGGAGTAAAAGAGCGGGAACGAGGCGAAGAACGCTCCGCCGAACGTCACGAGCGTTGTGAAGGTGAACTCCCACTTACGGCCCAGCGAGTTGACGAGCATGTTGCGCTCCTCTTCCGTGTGCCCGATGTTGTAGAGCAGGGCCTGCCCGCCCTGCACGAACATCAGAAAGACCAGGATGGCGCCCAGCAGGGAGATGATCAGCCACCAGTAGTGTTGGAGTAGGGTTATGGTATCCATGGTTTAGTCGTTTTTAGGTCCTATTTTGATCTGCCGGAACATGATGCTCAGTTCGGCGATGAGCAGTGCGGTGAACAGCACGAGGAAGAGGAAGAAGGTCGTCGAGACCGATCCGCTGGGGATCTTCGAGGCTGCGACGCCCACGGGCATCAGATCCTGGATGACCCACGGCTGGCGGCCGACCTCGGCCACGACCCATCCGGCCTGCGAGGCGAGGTAGGCCAGCGGAATGGTCCACACGGCGATCCACAGCAGCCAGCGTTTTTGGGAGAGGCGGTCCTTGTGATTGAACCACCACACGAGGCCCAGCAGCAGGATGAAGAAACAGCCTGCCCCGACCATCACGCGGAACGAGTAGAACAGCAGCGGCACGTTGGGCACGGTTTGCTGCGGGGAATCGAGGTAGCCGTAGCCGAAGTAAGCGAAATGGTCGCGCAGGAAGGCTTCGCCCTGCGGCGTCGAACGGTCGAACTTGGCTTCGATTTCGGCGATTGCCGCCGTGTCGCCCGTCTCGCGGGCTGCCCGGTAGCGGCCCAGTTCGTCGACGGCCACGCGTCCCCGTTCGATCTTCTCCGCGGCCGACATGATGCCGTATTCCTCGTTGCCGTAGACCAGGTCGTTGATGCCCGGAACGAAGGCATTGGCATCGCGGAAACTCATCAGCGAGAGCATCTTCGGGATGTCGATCTTGAAGTAGAAGGCATCGTCGTTGTTGGTGCGCTGCTCCTCGGGGCGCAGGACTCCGACGGCGGTGAGCGGCGCGCCCTGCTGTCCTTCGTAGAGGGCTTCCATGGCGGCCAGCTTCATGGGCTGCACGCGTGCGACGATGGAACCCGACTTATCGCCCGTGAAGGCTGTGACGAGTGCGAAAATGAATCCGAAGGCCGAGGCGATGGCGATGCTCTTGCGGGCCATCTGCTGCTCGCGGCGGCGGAGCAGGTACCACGCGCTGATGCCCACGACGAACAGGGCGGCCAGCACGAACGACGAAGTGACGGTGTGGAAGAATTTGTTGACGGCGACGGGCGACAGCGCCACGGCCGAGAACGAGGTCATCTCGTTACGCACGGTTTCGAGGTTGAAATCGCAGCCCACGGGGTACTGCATCCACGAGTTGGCCACCAGAATCCACCACGCCGAGAGGTTGGCGCCAATGGCTGTGAGCCATGTGGCCGTGAGGTGGAAACCCTGGCTCACCTTGCGCCAGCCGAAGAACATCACGGCGATGAAGGTCGATTCGAGGAAGAAGGCGAAGATGCCTTCGATGGCCAGCGGGGCGCCGAAGATGTCGCCCACGAAGTGGGAGTAGTTGGACCAGTTGGTGCCGAACTCGAATTCGAGGATCAGGCCTGTGGCGACGCCGATGGCGAAGTTGATGCCGAACAGGCGCATCCAGAATTTGGTCGTGCGCAGCCAGAACTCGTCCTTCGTGCGGACATAGAGGGTCTCCATGATGGCGATCAGGAAGCCCAGCCCGAGGGTCAGGGGGACAAACAACCAGTGGTAGATGGCCGTCATGGCGAATTGCGCACGCGACCAGTCGACGGTGGATAGGTAGTCGGAAATCATAAGGGTTTATCGGGTTATTGTTTCTTTCTGCATTTGCTCGGTTGTAACGTGCCGGGACCTCCTTGTTCGCGGCTTTGGCCGCGTTTACAAGTTTGACCCACCCCCAAACCCCCGCCTCGGCGGGGGCTTGATGCCGTTTGTGGTAAACTGGGGTATTTTTATGGCGGTTGTGGTCATTATTCCGGATTTGCGGGGGTCAGGTTTTCCAGCACGTAGTCGGCCTTTTCGCCGGGGCTTTTGCCCGCGAGCAGGTCGGGGAAGAAGAAGACTTTCAGAACGGCGAACATGATGAAGAGTTTGATGAGGATGATGGCCCACAGGGTCCGTCCCACGGTCATCTCGCGGAATCCCTCGACATAAAACCGGATCACTTTGCGGATCGTTTCCATCGTGCTGCGTTTTGGATGTTCTACCAAAGTTAAACAGAAAATCGGAAATATGAAAATCCCTGGCCCGAAAAAACACGCTTGAGGTACGATATGGCCGGAAACGGCTATGCGGCGGGCGCGGAGATTGTTTGTGCCTTTTGGCGGCGACCGACGCCCGCAGTGCGTGCAGAGGCCGCCTGCAGGCGATGCCGTGCCCAGGGGATGCTTAAAAGGCGCCCGGAGCCATCTGCAAAATCCGGGGAAAATTCGTACTTTTGTACCCCGTAAAAGTCAATCGGGAAAAACGATGAAGGAAAATACCGAAAAACTGCCGTCGCCGTGGGTGTCGGCCATTCCGCTGGCGGTGCTGACGCTGCTGCTCTATGTGGTGATCCGCGCCTTCGGGGGCGATGCGATCAACGGCGGGAGCCAGATCGCCCTGCTGTCGGCCACGTCGGTCTGTGTGATGCTCGCGATGGGCATTTACCGCTGTCGCTGGGCTGTGCTCGAAGAGTCGATTATCGAAAACATCCGCGCTTCGGCCTCGGCAATCGTCATCCTGCTGCTGATCGGCGCCATTGCGGGTACGTGGATGATTTCGGGCGTGGTTCCGACGATGATCTACTACGGGCTGCAAATCCTCCATCCGTCGTTTTTCCTTGTGGCCTCGTGCGTGATCTGCGCCGTGGTGTCGCTGATGACCGGAAGTTCGTGGACCACGATCGCTACGATCGGCGTGGCGTTGATGGGCATCGGCGAAGCGATGGGATTTCCCGAAGGGTGGGTTGCCGGCGCCATCATCTCGGGCGCTTACTTCGGCGACAAACTCTCGCTGTTGTCGGACACGACGGTGCTGGCCTCGTCGACCGTCGGTGTCAACGTCTTCACGCATATCCGTTACATGCTTTATACCACGGTTCCGTCGATGCTCATCGCCCTCGGAGTCTTCACCGTTGCGGGCCTGACGCTCGACCACGGGGCTGCGACGCATGCCGAACAATATGCTGCGACGCTCGCCGCGACATTCCGCATCACGCCGTGGCTCCTGCTGGTGCCGCTGGTCACGGGTATCTTTATCGCTAAAAAACTGCCGGCTATCGTGACGCTTTTCTGTGCTGTGGTCTTTGCCTGTGTGGCGATGCTCCTGGCCCAGCCCGAAATGGTGGCCCGGGTGGCGGGCGTCGAAGGACTGGACTTCATGTCGGGATTCAAGGGGGTGCTGATGTCCTGCTTCGGGCCGACGGCTATTCCGACGGGAACTCCGCAGTTGGATGAACTGGTCGCCACGCGCGGTATGGCCGGGATGCTCAACACCGTGTGGCTGATCATCTGCGCCATGTGTTTCGGCGGGGTGATGACCGGCAGCGGCATGCTGCGCTCGCTGACGGCGATCTTCCTGCGTTTCGTGCGCCGCACCTTCTCGGCCGTGGCTTCCACGGTGGGCGCGGGCATCTTCTTCAACCTCTGCACCGCCGACCAGTATATCTCGATTATCCTTTCGGGGCGGCTTTTCAAGGACCTCTATGCGGACCGGGGACTGGAACCGCGGCTGCTGAGCCGCTCGGTGGAGGACTCGGCGACGGTCTGCTCGGTGCTCATCCCGTGGAACTCGTGCGGCATGACGCAGGCCACGGTGCTCGGGGTTTCGACCTTCGTCTATGCCCCTTATTGCATTTTCAATATCGTCTCCCCGCTGATGTCGCTGCTCGTTGCGGCTGTGGGATGGAAAATAAAGCGGGCCGGAAAGCCTGCAGACGTTGCGGAAACCGGAACGGAATGAATGAACGAAAAAGAATACAGAAACAAAACGACAACGCTATGAACCGGAATACCGAACTCGTTATCTTCGACCTCGACGGCACGCTGCTCGACACGATCGGCGACCTGGCTGTGGCATGCAACGCCGTGCTGGCTGTGCGGGGACTTCCGCAGCACTCCTACGAGGAGTATTGCCATTTCGTCGGCAACGGCATCATGCGGCTGGTGGAACGGGCGCTGCCCGAACCGCTGCGTACGCCCGAAAACGTTGCGCTCGTGCGCGCGGATTTTGTAAAGTACTACACCGAGCACATCGACACCTATACCAAGCCGTATGACGGGATTCCCGAACTGGTCGCCGAACTGGCGCGGTGCGGCGTGAAGATGGCCGTGGCGTCGAACAAGTTTCAGGCGGGGACGGAAAAACTCGTCGGGCTGTTCTTCCCGGGGGTGGAGTTCGCGGCAGTCTTCGGCCAGCGGCCCGATGTGCCGCTGAAACCCTCGCCGGCAGTCGTCGAGGAGATTCTCGCGCTGACGGGTACGGCGAAGGAGCGCGTACTCTACGTCGGCGATTCGGGTGTGGACATCGAGACCGCGGCGGCGGCCGGGGTGCGTTCGGCGGGCGTGACGTGGGGTTTCCGCGACCGTGCGGAACTGGTTGCAGCCGGGGCGCGGCATCTGGTCGACCGTCCGGGGGAATTGCTGGAATTACTCTGAAAATCCGGAAAAAATTTGCTTAATCCGATTTTGTATCCTATATTTGTTCCCGAATGGTAACAAGTCGAAAAATAACAACGGAACGCGACCGCGAAGCGACCGAACGGCGTTTGGTCGATACGGTGGGCGAGCTGATCCGGGAAAACGGGTTCGAAAAGATCGGGGTCAACGCGGTTGCCGCCCGGTCGGGTGTCTCCAAGATTTTGGTGTACCGCTATTTCGGCTCGGTGGAGGGCCTGCTGGCGGCCTACATTCGTCGTTACGACCTGTGGCTGAACTTTCCGCAGGACCTTCCGGGCCGGGAGGAGTTGCCGGAGTTCCTGAAGCGGACGTTCCGCGCGCAGATTGCGCGGCTCCGCGGGGATGCGACGCTCAAAAGGTTGTACCGATGGGAATTGTCGTCGGACAACGAGTTGATCGTGCGCCTGCGCGAACAGCGCGAGCAGGTCGGGCGGGAGTTGATTCGCCGGGTTTGCGACGTGACGGGCCGCCCGGAGGAGCAGATAGCTCCGCTGGCCTCGCTGCTATCGGCGTCGGTGACCTACCTGGTACTACTCGGGGAGTTTTGCCCTGTTTACAACGGCATTCCGTTGCAGGAAGATGCGGGCTGGGAGCAGATCGGGCGCGGAATAGACCAGATCGTCGATGCGATTTTGAAGCCGTAACAGACTGAATATTTTTTTGATTGAAATGTTACTTATTGGTAACATATGTAAAAATTAAAAACAATGCGAAAAATGGGATTAGGATGGATTTTGCCGTTGGCGTTGTTCGCCGGGTGCGACAAGGAATTGGTCGGGTACGGGCAGGGGAGCGTGAAGGTGGTCGTCGAGCAGGGCGATGCGTGGTTGCACGACTATCCGTTGTTCATGGGGATGAAGAAGAAAAACGCGCCGCAGATCGCGGTGTGGGTGGAGGACATGGAAGGCGTTTACCTTTCGACGATCTACGCGAGCCACAAGATCGCCACGCAGTCGTGGACGCTGGCCGGCGGCAACCGCCGTGCGGAGGCGTTGCCCCACTGGTGTCACACGCGGGGCGTACGGTACGCCGACGGGCTTTACCTGCCGACGAAGGACGAGCCGCTGACCGACGGTATTTCGGGCGCCACGCCGCGCGGTTCGTTCGACCTGAAGCTGTCGCCTGCCGAAGGGCTGACGCATTTCGTGGTGAAGATAGAGGTCAACCATTCGACCGATTTCAACGACGCTTATCCCGCGTCGGCCCGCGAAGGCGATCCCGGCTATTCGGGCGGGAAGAACGGCAGCGGGCAACCTGCGCTGGTCTATGCCGCGGAGGTCGACCTGTCGTCGGGAAAACGGGAATTCGGGGCCGTATTGCTGGGTCACAGCAGTCCCGACGGCAGTTGCGGGGAGATTTACACGGACCTCTCGGGGCTTACGACGGCACTGCACATCGTGAAACGGATCACCGTCCGCATCCAATGAAAAGGCTGGTTTTCCTGCTGGCAGCGGCATTTGCCGCTGTGACCGCCTCGGGACAGACTGCGTCGCGGTTCGCCTGTTCGACCGCCCTGGGAGTGGGTGTTGCCCTGAACGAGCCCGCCTCGACGCCCGTCGTGTGGCGGGCGACGGGGTATTATAAAGTAAGCGCCCGCTTTTGGGCGGGCGCTGGGACTGGAATTTCCTGTTATGAGAAGACGTTGATTCCGCTCTATGCCGAAGCGCGGTTGCTGCTCCTACGGCCCCGCCGCTTCACGCCCTATGCCGGGTGTGTGGCCGGGTATGCCTTTGCTCCGCAGAAAGAGGCGAAGGGCGGCTTTCTGCTCAGTCCCGCCGTCGGTGTGCAGTATGCGCTGTGCGGCGGGCGGCGGATATTTGTCGCGGCGGGTTACGAATTGCAGCGGCTGGAGCGGCTCCGCAGGTACGAAGGACCTTATTTTTCGGCACAGTTCGCTGAAAAGCTCAGCCACGGTTCGCTCCTGCTGCAAGTCGGGTTTCTGTTTTAGCAGTACTCCTTCACGTCCTGGGCCGTGATGCGCTCCCCGGAGAGGATGATCAGCCGTTCGATGACGTTCCTCAGTTCGCGGATGTTGCCCGTCCACGGCATCTGTTGCAGGGCGGCCAGAGCGTTTGCGTCGATCTGCTTCGGTTCGGAACCGTATTCGGCCGCGATCGTGCGGATGAAGTGGTCGACGAGCCCCGGGATGTCCCCGGCGTGTTCGCGCAGCGGCGGAACCCGCACCACGATCACCGCCAGGCGGTGGTAGAGGTCCTCGCGGAAATTCCCCTTTGAGATCTCCTCGCGGAGGTTTTTGTTCGTGGCGGCCACCACCCGCACGTTGACCTCGATGTCCTTGTCGCTGCCCACGCGGCTGATACGGCTCTCCTGCAGGGCGCGCAGCACCTTGGCCTGCGCCGCCAGCGACATGTCGCCGATTTCGTCCATGAAGAGCGTGCCGCCGTCGGCCTGCTCGAACTTGCCCTTGCGTTGCTTGACCGCCGAGGTGAAAGCCCCGCGCTCGTGGCCGAAGAGTTCGCTCTCGATCAGTTCCGAGGGGATGGCTGCGCAGTTGACCTCGACGAACGGGGCCGCAGCGCGGACGCTCTTGGCGTGGAGCCAGCGCGCTACGAGTTCCTTGCCCGTGCCGTTTTCGCCCGTGATCAGTACGCGGGCTTCGCACGGGGCGACTTTGTCGATCAGCCGGCGGACGTGCTCGATTTCGGGCGAGATGCCGATGATCTGTTCCGCCTGCGAAGGGTGTGCGCGGCGGCTGCGCCGTACGGGAGCCTGCGCAGGGGCCGCCTGTGCGGGTGCGGGGTTATCGATGGTGCGGTGCAGCGATTGCAGCAGCCGGTTCATGTCGATGGGTTTGGTGAGGAAATCCTGCGCACCGTTGCGCACGGCTTCGAGCGCCGTGTCGATCGACGGGTCGGACGAAAGGGCTATGAACGGTATGCCTGCGTCCGGGACTTTACACTCCGTATCGGACAGGATCACGTCGAACGGGATCTTTTCACACAACACCGAGGCCGCAGCCTCGTCCTCGACGGCTTCCGTCGAAAAACCTTCATACTCCAACCGCTCGCGCAAAATGTTTCGCACACTTTTTGATTGGTCCAGAATTAAAACCTTTGCCATAGCTTGTTTTTCCTGAAATTTTACGTAATTTTGCCGGTGAAAAACACCGACTTAAGCAGGTGGGACCTTGGTGAAGGCCGGAAGATTCCGGTTTATTCACACCCGGTTTTACACTGCCCGTGTCCCAAAGTTAGGGCATTCTGCGGTGTAAAACCAATTCCGACAGATCCGGCCACGGGGTGCGGAAAACACGGAAAAACGTCTTGAACAGGTCTATCGCAATGGCCCTGCCGGAGGCTTCGGCGGACGAATTGCAACAGTGCGCTGGACCGCAAATACAATATGAAGAAGAATTATAATTACACACGACGCAAGTTGTACCTGCCCGAATACGGGCGCCATATCCAGGAGATGATCGACTCGCTGCTGGAGATCGAAGACCGCCGCGAGCGCAACCGCCAGGCGCGGGCCGTGATTGCCGTGATGGGCAACCTGAACCCCTTGCTGCGCGATACGGCCGACTTCACCCACAAGCTCTGGGACCATATGTTCATCATGTCTGATTTTCAGTTGGATGTGGACTCTCCCTATCCCCAGCCGTCGCGTCAGGAACTGATCGTTTCGCCCCGCCGGATGCCCTATTCGCAGGGGCGTATCACCTATAAGCATTACGGCAAATATGTCGAGCGGATGATCCGTAACCTTGCGGGCGAGCACAACCCCCAAACGGTCACGCGGACGGTCGACAACCTGGCCCGTTACATGCGTACGAAGAGCTACGAATACAACCAGGAGCACCCCAACAACGAAGTGATCGTAAAAGACATCAAGCGAATGTCCGGCGGTGCCATCCAACTCGACGAAGTTGCTTTAAATAATCTCCGAAGCGACTATAAACAGCCCTTTTCGGTGCGTCCCCAGAAGGGCGCACAGCAGCACCGCCAGCCCCATCAGCAGCAGCGGCAGCAGAAAAACCGTAATCAGCAACCGTACCGCAATTTCACGAAAAACAACGGACAGCACCGCAATTCGTCGAAATAAATGGTGCTCATATGCGGAAAATCATTATCTTTACAAAGATAAACGGCACTCAGGGGCGTTCAAAATAAATTTGGCACTCCACCTGCTTTGTATTATCTTTGTTCTCCATTAACCGCGAAAACGATAGTAAATGAATAAGCAAACGCTTTTCGTAACGCTTACGACTGCCGCACTGATGTGTGGCTGCCAGTCGTCGAAAGTGAAGATTTCGGGCCGCTTTGTCGGTGGCGACGCGAAAAATATCTATCTGGAGCAGGTTCTGCCGCTGACGCAGTCGGTCGTGGACTCGGCGGCGTTGGCCCCGGACGGCAGTTACCGCATGGAACTTAAGGGCGTGGCGAAAAATCCCTCCTTATATAATGTGATTTACGACGGCGAGCGCATTCCGCTGCTTATCGCCGGCGGTGACCGTGTGACGGTCAGCTCCGTGGGCAGCATTATCCGCAACTACACGGTGGAGGGTTCCGCCGAGTCGGAGTTGCTGCGCCAGTTCTACCAGGCTTTCGTCACCGGAGCCCAGCAGTTGGAGAACATGGGCACGCAGTTCGCCCGTACGAACCTCTCGGAGGAGGAGCGCAAGACGCTGATCAAGGAATATACGGCCGAATACTACCGCATCCGCCGCGAGCAGTTGCGGTTCATCATCGAGCACAAGGCGTCGCTGGCGGCGGTTTATGCCCTTTACCAGCGGCTTCCGGGCGATACGTATCTGTTCAACGGCGACAGCGACGTGGTTTACTACCGTACCGTCGCCGAGGCCCTCGAAGAGACCTATCCCGAGTCGCCTTACCTGCAATCGCTGCTGGCCGAGATCGCCCGCATGGATGCCCGCATCAGCCTCACCTCGCAGATCACCGAAGCCCGTCACCCGGACATTGAGATGACCGATATTTACGGCAAGAAGATCAAACTCTCGTCGCTGGCCGGGAAGGTCGTGTTGCTGGATTTCTGGTCCGTGGAACTCGGAACGAGCAATGCGCTGAACGCCGACCTGAAGGAACTCTATAAGAAATATACCGACGCTCCCGTCGGATTCGAGGTGTACCAGGTGGCTGTCGATACGTCGAAGCCGCTGTGGATCACCGCTGTACAGGAACAGCAGCTGCCCTGGGTTTCGGTCAGCGACCTGCGCGGACGCGCTTCCATGGCGCTGGGCCTCTACAATGTGCAGCGGCTTCCGGCCAACTTCCTGATCGACAAGGAGGGCACGATCGTGGCCAAGAATATCTATGGCAAGAGCCTCGAAGCAAAACTGGATGAACTGACCAAATAATGTATTACTTCGCATCCGACATACATTTGGGGGCGGGTGACGACAAGTCTGCGCGGGCGGTCGAAAAGCGTTTCGTCGCATGGCTCGACGCCGCAGCCCGGGATGCGGAGGCGATTTTCCTGGTCGGGGACATCTTCGACTTCTGGTTCGAATACCGCCGCGTGGTTCCCAAGGGCTTCGTGCGGACGCTGGGCAAGCTGGCCGAACTGACCGACCGGGGCATCCGGGTGGTCTTCTTCACGGGAAACCACGATATGTGGGTCGGCGACTACCTCACGCGCGAATGCGGGCTTGAAATCTACACAACCCCGCAGGTACTGACCCTCTCCGGTAAAAAAGTCTTTATCGCCCACGGCGACAACATGAATATCGACGGCAAGCCGATGCTCAAACTCCTGAACCGCATATTCCGTTCGCGGACGCTGAAATGGCTCTTCTCGTGGGGTATACACCCCGACTGGGCGTTGCGCTTCGGCCATTGGTGGAGCGGTAAATCGCGCAAGGGGCACAGCGAGGAGTCGGTTCGCGGGGCGATGATGTCCGAGCCTTATACGGGTCCCTGCTCCGAGCCGCAGACCGAGCCGCTGATCGCATATGCCCGCCAATACGCTGAAACGCACGATGTCGATCACTTCGTCTTCGGGCACATGCATTTCCCGCGCGATTTCCACGAAGGGCGGCTGCATGTGATCAACCTCGGCTGCTGGGCCGAGAATCCCTCCTATGCCGTGCTCGATGCGGAAGGCGGGATGACCCTGAAAATGCTTGGACCGAGGGCTGTTTAAGAAACGGCTTTTGGGTGGCCTTGCTGCGAAATTGAACGGGAAACGACAAATAATGATCCGATTGATTTAAACCATGAAACCATATCTCGATTTACTGCGCCGGATCAAGGAGGAGGGCGTTGTGCGGGGCGACCGCACCGGAACCGGGACCAGGGGGGTCTTCGGTCACCAGATGCGTTTCGACCTGGGGGAGGGCTTTCCGCTGCTGACGACCAAGAAGGTCTTCCTCAAAGGGGTGATTCACGAATTGCTGTGGTTCCTGAAAGGGGAGACCAATATCAAATACCTCGTGGACAACGGTGTTCACATCTGGGATAACGACGCTTACCGCTATTACAACGAACTGTGCGTGCGCCACGGCGTACTGCCCGTCGATCGGGAAACTTTCCTGGCGGCTGCGGGCGTCGAATCTCCTATCGAAGGGTACTGCTTCGGCGACCTGAACCACGTTTACGGCTACCAGTGGCGTTCGTGGCCCAAACCCGACGGTGGGTTCGTCGACCAGATCGCCCAGGCTGTTGATCTGATCCGTCGCAACCCCGAATCGCGCCGCATCATTGTCTCTGCGTGGAATGTCGCTGAAATCGAAGAGATGGCCCTGCCTCCGTGCCACGTGCTGTTTCAGTTTTACGTGGCCGAAGGGCGGCTTTCGTGCCAGTTGTACCAGCGCAGCGCCGATACGTTCCTCGGCGTGCCGTTCAACATCGCCTCCTATGCCCTGCTGACTGAGATGATGGCGCAGGTGTGCGGTTTGCAGCCCGGTGAGTTCATCCATACGCTGGGCGATACGCACCTCTACCTGAACCACCTGGAGCAGGTCGACGAGCAGCTTGCGCGTACCCCGCGTCCGCTGCCCCGGCTGCGGCTGAACTCCGACGTGAAATCGGTTTTCGATTTCCGTTACGAAGATTTCACGCTCGAAGGCTATGACCCGTGGCCCGCGATCAAGGCTCCGATGTCATTTTAAGTTGTTTTTCCGGAAGGCCTGAATCGTGGCCCTCTCATTAATACCGAATATCCAATGATCTCGATCATCGTTGCCGTTGCCGAAAACGGCGTTATCGGCGATAAGAACGCCCTGTTGTGGCACATTTCCGAGGACCTGAAGCACTTCAAGGCCGTGACGACGGGCCATGCCGTCGTGATGGGCCGGAAGACTTACGAGTCGCTCGGACGGCCGCTTCCCAACCGCACGAACGTTGTGATTACGCGGCAGCCGGTCGAAATCGCGGGTTGCACGGTGGTGCACTCGCTGGAAGAGGCTGTGGCGCTGTTCCCGGACGACGAGGAGGTCTTTGTGATCGGCGGGGCGCAGATTTACGCCGAGGCGCTGCCGCTGGCCCGGCGGTTCTACCTGACGCGCGTTTTCCATGCCTACGAGGGCGATACGCGCTTCCCGGAGTGGGACGAACGGGAGTGGCGGCTGGTGGCTTCGGAATCGTTCCCCTGCGGTAAGGATTACCCCTGGCCCTTCGCTTTCGAGACCTGGGAGCGTCCCTAAAATTAGGTATTTATACTACTGCCCGGCTCGGCCGGATTCCCTACCTTTGCACTGCAAAGGTTTTTTTGTGCTTTGGCTTTCGTGCTTCCCGGCTGCATTTCGGGCGCGTGCGACAAGCCCCTCCCAAGGAAGGGGTTTAGGGTGGGGTCAAACTTGTAAACACGGTGAAACACCGTGAGCCGGGGATGATCGAAAGCGGAAAGAACCTGCGAAAAAGGAAGGAGATGAATATATGACTACCAAGTATTTCGATATGCTCATGGAGGACGTGCGGATGAAGGAGGGCCTTCAGTCGTGCATGAACTGCGGTGTCTGTACGGGCGTCTGCCCGGCGGCCGAGTTCTACAACTACGACCCCCGCCAGATCGTCTCGATCGTCCAGACGCGTGACGACGATGCCATCGAGGAGTTGCTCAGGAGCGATACGATCTGGTATTGCGGCGAGTGCATGTCGTGCCGTCCGCGCTGTCCGCGGGGCAATACACCGGGCTATGTGATTCAGGCGCTGCGGACGCTTTCGCAGAAGCTCGGCTTTTTCGTCGAGAGTGAAAAGGGCCGCCAGCAGTTGGCCCTGAAGCGCATCATCGGTGAAAACATCCTCCGCACGGGCTACTGCATCGTGCCGCGGCTCGTCAAACCCGAGCTGCATCCCGAGCAGGGAACCGTCTGGCAGTGGATTTACGACAACGACAAGGAGATATACGGCCAGTTTTCGCCCGTTTACATGCGCCACGGCGCCGGGGCTTTGCGCCGCCTCGACGAGCAGTCGCTCGCCGAGATCAACGAAATCTTCAAGGTCAGCGGCGGCAGCGAGATGTTCGACACGATCGAGCAGCATTCCGACCGCAAGGCCCGCGAACTGGGCTACGAGGAGGGCGCCGACCAGCAGTACATGATGGACGTTTTCCTGAGTAACAGCAACGAACATTACTAAGATGACGATGAAGCGAAAGAGTTGGCAGGACTACCAGAAGGAGATTGCCGACGACCACTATTATTATGCGCGCAGTTGTATCCGGCAGAATTTCTTCCCGGGCAGCGAGAAGCTGTTTGTCAATATGTTGCGCAACGACCTGGGTAAGGACCTGACGGACGATCCGCTGCACTCCTCGTGCACGGGCATCGGTTACCATTCGGACATCGTGCCGCTGGAAACCATCATGACCGTCGTGGCGCGGCAGTTCTCGCTGATGACCGAAGCGGGCTATGAAAACCTCGTCTCGTCGTGCATCACCTCGTTCGGTGTCTATTCCGAAATTCTGGCCACATGGCACGAGTTCCCCGAGACGGAAGAGAAAGCGCGCGAGAACCTTTATAAAGCCACGAAACGCGAGTTCAAAAAGCCTGCGAGTCTGGCCCACACCTCGGATATCGTGTTTCATTTCCGGGAGGAGATCGCTACGAAAGCCAAAAAACGGCTGATCAACGCCGCGACGGGCGAGCCGCTGAAGGTCGTCGAGCACATCGGCTGCCACTATGCCAAGATATTCCCGAAATCGGGTATCGGCGGTTCGGAATTCCCCTATGTGCTGGCCGGCATGGTCGAATCGTGGGGCGGCGAGTGCGTCGACTATCCCGAACGCCGGCATTGCTGCGGATTCGGTTTCCGCAACTACCTCGTGCAGGCCAACCGCGGCTATTCGATCGCCAATTCACACAAGAAGCTGGAGAGCATGGCCCCCTACAAGCCTGACTTTATCGTGGCGAATTGCCCGGGCTGTGCGATGTTCCTCGACAAGTGGCAGTACACCATCGCCGAGATGGAGGGTACGACCTACGGTCAGAACGGCCACGGAATCCCGGTGCTCACCTACGAGGAAATGGCCGGGCTGGTGCTGGGCTACGATCCCTGGGAACTGGGGATGCAGATGCACCAGGTTGACGTGGAACCCCTGCTGGACAAAATGGGTGTCGAGTACGACCCCGCGGCCAAGTACCTGGGGCGCAACGGAAAATATATCGGTAAACCGGCGTCGGCGGTGGTGAATTGCTGTCCGACGGATACGATTTACGACATCCGGGAATAGAAATCGCAACCCGAAGTTTGCCTTTCGGACGATACCGGGATCGCTCCCCGGGGAGGGATAAACGCGGCGGAATGCCGCGATATGTCGGTCCGGGATGCAAACGGGGATTAAACCATAGAAGTTAGCTATTCATGAAAAAGCGAATTATCATCATAGGCGGCGGCGTTGCAGGCATGCAGACGGCCCTGCGCCTTGCAGAGCAGGGCGTCGAGCCTGTCATCATCGAGAAGGAGGCCGAACTGGGCGGTAAGCTCCGGGGCTGGCACGTGCTGTTCCCGTCGTTCAC
>JAEZTA010000054.1 GCA_023443765.1 Bacteroidota bacterium
ACGAAAAGTACCTCGATTCGAAGGGTGCGGACGCCGCCTACACCGACACGGTGAACGGCCGCCGGAACCTCGCCTACCACGGAATCCCGGTCATCGATCTGCGTCTGGGCGGCTACCTCGCGGGAAGCTCCTACCACCAGTCGTTCGGCATGCTCACCGACCGCCGCAACCTCGTGCTGGCGGTCAACACGGCCGACATGCCCGGCAACGAAGTGCGCATGTGGTACAATCCCGACGAAATGGAGAACCGCCAGCGCGCGGTCTTCATGGCCGGAAGCCAGATCCTCGACACGGACCTCATCACCTACGCCTACAAACAGTAACCCGACCCGGGACCGGGCGTCCGCAGGGAATCTCCCTGCGGGCCGCTGCGGCCCCGAATCCGAAACAACGCCATGAACAAAGCGAAAAAAATCAAAACCGCCGTAGGGGTCGCCAACCGCACCGACCCCTACTTCGCGCTGGGGACGGCGCGGGTCGAGAGCGACCGATTCTGGCGCTGGGGCGACGACAACCTCTTCCCGGCGGCGCTGGCGCTGATGGCCCGGCGTTCGACCACCCACCGGCGCATCATCAACGACAAGGCCGACTATATCTCGGGCAAGGGATTTATGTGCGACGAGGCACAGCAGCCGCAACTGGCCGAATTCGTCCGGCGCGTCAACGGCAGCGGCGAAAGCCTGAGGCAGGTACTCAACAAGCTTGCCTTTGACAAGTCGCTGTTCGGCAATGCATTCCTCGAAGTGGTCACCGACCCCGGACATGCCTTTTTGTCGCTTTACCACCAGGACGCTTCGCGCTGCCGCGTGGCCCGCGACTCGAAACACGTTCTGCTGCACCATGACTGGGCGGCGTTCCGCCCTGCCGAAGCGCGGTCGCTGCCGCTTTACCCCGATTTCGAAACGCAGGAGGACGGCACGCTGCGCTCCATGGTCCATTACAAGGATTACGAGCCGATGTTCGAACACTACGGTGTGCCGCCCTACATCGCGGGGTTCAGCGTCTCGGCAATCGCCTACAAAACGGACCGCTGGAACATCTCGCGGCTCGACAATTCGTTCCAGTTGTCGGGTGTGATGATGCTCGACTCGTCGGTCGACAACGAGGCCGAGGCCGAACGCATCGTGCGGCTGGCCGAGCAGAAATTCGCCGGAAATCCCGGGCAGGTGATGTTCGTTATCCGCGACGGCGGCGAGGACGACAACTCGCGTTTCATCCCCATCGCTGCGCAGAACGAGGGCGACTGGCAGGCGCTGCACGAGCAGGCCGTCGGGGACATCGTCGTGGCCCACTCGTGGTTCCGGACGCTGAGCGGACTGGATTACGCTGCGGGTTTCAGCGCCGAGCGCATCCTCCACGAATATGAGGTGGCGCTCAATACGGTGATCCTCGCCGAGCAGGCCGAACTGACCGAGCCGATCCGTGCCGTTGTGGCTTCGGTGCTGGGGCTTGATACGGTATCGCTGCAAATCGTCAACCGCCCGCCGACCCGTTCGAAACCCATCTACATGAAGGTCTGGGAAGCCCGCAAGGCCGACGGGCTCGACTACGACCCGGAAGACCCGAAGCAGCAGGCCTTCCTCTCGGAAATAACGAAGTATAATATCAGAAGTATCGATTGACACGGCGGATAATTATAAACTTTATGTTCCGGCCGCTATCGACCGTGGTATTCGCAGTCTTTGACTGCGTTTCTAATTGCCGACCCCACCCCAGCCCTCCCTCGGGGAGGGAGATGGTATGCATCCCTGACATGCGGTAATTATAACTTTCAACTTTCATCTTTTAACTTTCAATTTATGAAAACCCTGATCACACCCCAGCAAACCCTGCGCCTGGCCTTCGGCGAGGGGGAATACCTGCCTCCGGAAACCATCTCGGAGGCCGACATCGCCGCTGCCGAGCAACGTTACCTCGTTCCGGTCATCGGGTGGGCGCTTTACGAAAAACTCCTCGGCGGTTCCTATGCCGAATTCCGGACTGCATACCTCGCGGCCCCGGCGGCGCTCTTCACACGTGTCGCCATCCAGCCGCGGCTCGACATCCGCACCGGACAGTGCGGTACGACGGCCCCGAAATCGGCCTCTGGCCAGCCTGCCGGCGATGCCGCCCGCAACTCCTGCCGGCGCGCCCTGCTGGCGCAGGCCCGGACGCTGCTGCGCCGCGCCGCGGAGCGCCTTCGCGCCCACGGGACGGAATTCCCGGAATACGACCCCGAAAAAGACATTTTTAACCGCTGTACGACCGATGGAGGCTTTGTTCAGGTTCGTTAGCGGCTTGGCGGCGGGAATCGCCGCTCTGTTCGCGCCGATCGGGCCGCTGGTGGCCACGACCGTCGTCTTCATCGGCATCGACTTCCTCTCGGGCGTGGCTGCCGACCGCGCCACGGCCCTTCGCGAAGGGCGTGCGTGGTATTTCGAGAGTTGCAAGGCCTGGCGCACGGTGCTCAAACTCACGCTCGCGGTCACGGCGATTGCGATGGCGTGGCTGATCGACAGTTGTGTGCTGGATTTCATGCAGCTGAACCTTGCCCGGCTGCTCACGGGCTTCACCTGCGGCGTGGAGCTGTGGTCGTTCCTCGAAAACGCCGCGCAGCTCTCCGACGCTCCGCTGTTCCGCTGGCTGCGTCGCTATGTGCACCGCCGCATCCGGAAGGAGGTGGGCGATGAGTAGAGGAATGGAAAACCGTAATCCGGGGAATATCCGGCAGTCGAAGGTCCGTTACAAAGGCGAGGTGCGGCCCTCGCGCGACCCGGAGTTCAAGCAGTTCGAATCCCTCGCATGGGGCTACCGGGCCATCTTCGTGCTGCTCGACACCTACCGCGTCCGCTATGGGTTGCAGACCATCCGCACGATGATCTCCCGCTGGGCTCCGCCTTTGGAGAACCATACCGGGGCCTACGTCCGCGCCGTGGCGGACGACACGGGCATCGGGCCCGACGAACCGCTCGACACGCGGGACCCGGCGACGATGATCCCCTTTGCGGCGGCCATCTCGCGCGTGGAAAACGGCGCATCGGCGGACCGGGACGAAATCGCGCGCGGCTGGATGCTGTTTGTCGGCTGATTTTGCTATCTTTACGGCTCAATAGACGATTCGAATGAAGATTTCCCGCCTGTTTGCGCAGCTCGACCGCATGCCGATGCTCAAGGTTCTCGTGCCTTTCGCCGCGGGAATTGCGCTGGCAGGCTGGTACGCATTGCCCCTGTGGTTTCTCGCAGGGGCTTTCGTATTGGCAGGGCTCGTGGCGTTGCTGCTGCGCTCGTCGACCGGGGCAGCGGTGATGATCGTCACGGCGGGATTTGCTGCAGCGCAGCTGCGCGTCCCCCAACCGACTGTTCCGCGCGGCATACACACGGCCTATGAAATTACGGTCGAGGGGTTTCCGGCCGACCGGGGCCGTTATGCATCGGTCGATGCGTCGGTCGTTGCATGGCGCAATCCCGGGGACGGGCGTTGGCACGCCTCCGACGCCCGCATCCGGCTCTATGCCGATTCGCTGACGGAGTTGCAGGCGGGGGAACGCATCCGCTGCCGGGGCACGGTGAGGCCGCTGCGGGGCGGGGCCGAAAGCTACCGCCGCCTGATGGAACGGCGGGGCTATGCCGGAACCCTGTGGATTACGGAACAGGCGATTCTCGAACGACTCCCGGGACGGCATGCAGCTCTGCACCGGACGGCGGTCGAACGGCTCTCGCGACTGCCGATGGAGCCCGGGGCCGCCGCGGTCGTCGAGGCCATGGCGGCGGGTGAGCGGCGCGGCATCACGCCCGAACTCCGTACGGCGTACTCCCGGAGCGGGCTTTCGCACCTGCTGGCTGTATCGGGACTGCACACGGGGATCGTTTTCGTGCTGGTGAACCTCGCGTTGTGGTGGCTGCCCCTGCTCAGGCGGGGACATCTCCTGCGCAACGTACTGGCGGCGGCCGCCGTGTGGCTCTTCGTCGCGGCGGCAGGGTTTCCTCCCAGCGCCGTCCGGGCCGCCGTGATGTGTACCGTGTTGCAGGCGGCGCTGGCCTCGGCATCGGAATACGTCGGGCTGAACGCCCTGGCTGCAGCCGGATTCGGGATGCTGGTCTGGAATCCCAACTGGTTGGGCGACATCAGTTTTCAGCTTTCATTCGTCGCCGTGGCGGCCATCCTGGCCTGGGGTGTGCCGCTCTGCCGCCGCTGCCGGACCCGGTCGAGGGCGCTGAACGTCGTGACTGATGCCTACCTGATCGGTTTGGTGGCTACGGTCGCCACCGCGCCGCTCGTCTCGCATGTGTTCGGCATCGTGCCGCTGGCTGGGTTGGCGATCAATCCGCTGGCCATTGCGCTGGCCGGGGTCGTGGTGTGCGGCGGCGCGCTGTGGATGCTCCTGCCCGTCGGAATCCTCGTGCCCGCGTTCGGGTTCGTCACGGGAACTGCCGCCGGATGGATCAACGCACTGGCCCGGCTGACCGCCTCGCTGCCCGGAGGCGCCGCCGACTACACCCTCGGCGGATGGCAGACGGCCGTAGTTTATGCCGTTTTTGCGCTTGCAACCGCCGCGGCGTGGAGCGTTGAACCGAAAAAAAAGCTACCTTTGCGGACGTGATTACTCCCGAAGAATACGCTCTCCTGCTTACGGACGAAGTGCAGCGCGCCATTGCCGCCGCGCGGGGCCGCGACCCGCTGGAAGTGGCGATGGACCGCGCCGTTCCCCATGCCCGGATCGTGGCCACGCAGGTTAAATACCTCGCCCGGGCCGCGCAGAAACTCCCGTCGTATGCCGCTGCGCAGTGTATCCTGCCGCCGCTGGCTTTCGAACAGGCGTCGAGCGAGGCGTGCGCCGCTCACAAGCAGATCGAAGGCGACGCGGTGCTGGACCTTACCTGCGGGCTGGGCGTCGACGCCTATTTCCTGAGCCGCCGCTTCCGCCGTGTGGTGACGCTCGAACGCAATGCGATGCTGGCCCGCGTGGCTGCGGAGAATTTTTCGAGGCTCGGCGCCGCGAATATCGAGGTTGTAAATACCTCCGCCGAGGAGTATCTGCAACGCGACGACCTGCGGTTCGACTGGGTCTATGCCGATCCCGACCGCCGTTCGGCTGAAGGCCGCAAACTGGTGCGCCTGGAAGATTGTTCGCCCGACATCATCGCTCTGAAACCTCGTATCGAACGGGTTTCGGGGTCTTTGTGTGTCAAGAATTCCCCGTTGTTCGACGTGGACGAAGCCCTCCGGCTTTTTCCCGACAGCCGCGTGGAGGTGCTGTCGCTGGGCGACGAATGTAAGGAGGTGCTGATCTATGCCGACGGTTCGGGGCCCCTCGTCACCGCTACCGCTCTCGGGCGCGGCAGTTTTTCGGCGAAACCGGGCCAGACCGCCCCTCTCCCGGGACCGTTCGACCCGGTGCGTTACCGCTGGCTCGTGGCGCCCGACGTGGCGTTGCAGAAAGCCCGCCTTGCGCGGCTGCATCTGCGGGGCCGCGCCGACATCTGGAGCGAGAACGGTTACGGATTCGCCGCGGAGGAACCTCAGAATGTGCTGGGACGGGTTTTCGCCGTCGAAAGCATCGCGCCTTACGACCCCAAACGACTGAAGCGCGAACTGAAAGGATGCGGCGCCGAAGTGCTCAAACGCGACTTTCCGCTGGCCGCCGAGGAACTGATGCGCCGCCTCGGATTACACCCCGGAGCCGATTTACGACTGGCATTCACGAAAATAGGGAACGATTTTTGGGTTATCCGTTTTAAATAACTACTTTTGCGTATGCAAATCGAAGCCTGCGGTTCATGAAGCTCAGCGAATTCCTTACATACTTCACCGACACGATCTTCCGGCGCGATGTCACCGAATGGCGCAACCCCGTCGTCAGGTGGCTCGTCCAGCAATACAGGCTGCTGTTTTACACCGCCCGCGGCCTGCTTGAGCACGGGACCATCGTCCGCTCGGCGGCGCTCACGTTCTATACGCTGATGTCGCTCGTCCCGATCGTCGCCGTGGTCTTCGCCGTGGTGAAGGGCTTCGGGCTGGCTGACGGACTGGTCCAGAATCTTTACGCGCTTTTCCCGCAGAATCCCGATATTGTCGACTACGTGGTCCAGTTCGCCGAAAACGCCCTGGTCCGCACGCAGGGCGGGGTGGTGGCCGCCGTGGCCCTCGTGATGCTTTTCTGGGCCGTGATCCGGGTCTTCGGGTCGATCGAAAGCGCCTTCAACAATATCTGGGAAGTCAAAGTCGAACGCAGCATCACCCGCCAGTGGACCGACTACATCGCCGTGGTGATGATCGTTCCCATCCTCTGGATCGTGGCCAATGCCGTGGGCAACTACGCCGAGGAACTGCTCGGATTCGACGACAGTTGGTATTTCAGCCTCGTGTCGCACCTCGCCTCGATGTTCGTCATCTGGGTGATGTTCACCTTCCTCTACATCATCATCCCCAACGCCAAGGTGCGCTTCGGCAGTGCGCTGATGGCCGGCATCGTCGCCGGGACGATCTTTCTGCTGTTCCAGTGGGGATATGTCTATGTCCAGCGGTGGATGACTTCGTACAACGCCATCTACGGCAGTTTCGCGGCCCTGCCGCTGTTTCTGATCTGGATGCAGACCTCGTGGGAGATACTCCTTTTCGGCGGCGAGTTGTCGTTCGCCTACCAGAATATCGCACGCTTCGGCGAGGAGCGCGAATCGCTGCTGATCAGCTACGACCAGCGCCGCAAGGTACTGCTGGCGGTGATGCTCACCGTCGTGCGGCACTTCCGCGACGAAGGCGGGACGATGCCTGCGGACGAAATCCGCCAACGCCTCGACCTGCCCACGCGTATCGTCAACGACGTGCTGTTCCAGCTGGTGCAGGCCGGGCAGCTGATCGCCGTGCGCAGCGGCGAGGGCGAGCGTGAAATGGGATTCACCCCGGCGCACGACATCGCTTCGATGACCGTCTACGGCGTGCTGGAAGCGGTCGAACATGTGGGGCAAACCACGTTCGACCTCGGGCAGACGCCCGAACTCGCGCGCGTCGACCGCGAACTGGAGATGCTGAAAGAATCGGCCCGCAAATCGCAGGACAACGTGCGGCTGGTGGACTTGCTATAAAACCCAAACAGGAAGAGCCTATGAAACGCCTCGTTATCATCGGCAGCGGGAATCTCGCGGAAGCGCTGGCCCGTGCCGTCGCCAAGAGCGACCTGGAACTCGTGCAGATTTTTGCGCGCAATGCCGAGCGGGCACGTGCCATTGCGGAACTGACCGCAACCGACTGGGCGACCCACCCCGAGATGCTCTGCAAGGAGGCCGACGTTTACATCATCGCCGTCAGCGACAAGGCCGTGGCGCAGGTGGCTGCGACGCTCCCGATTCCCGAAGGCGCCGTGGTGGCCCATACCGCCGGCAGCGTGCCCCTCGCGGCCATTCCTGCGAAATTCGCCCGCCGGGCGGTCTTCTACCCGATGCAGACCTTCACCAAAGGCCGGGTTGTGGACTTCTCGGTGATCCCGATCTTCCTCGAAACGTCCTCGTCCGATCTGCGGTCCGAGTTGGAAGAATTTGCCCGGAAACTCTCCGGGACGGTCATCTGGGCAACCTCCGCACAGCGCGTCAAGGTGCACCTCGCGGCGGTTTTCGCCTGTAACTTCGCCAATCACATGTATGCCGTGGGCGAACGTGTCGTCCGCGGTGCGGGGCTCGATTTCGAGGTGCTGAAACCGCTGATCGCCGAGACTGCGGCCAAGGCCTGCGACGCCCGTTCGCCGCTCGACGTGCAGACGGGGCCTGCCGTGCGTAACGACTTCGCTACCAAGGCTCTCCACTGCGACCTGCTGTCGTTCGACCTCCGACTGAAAAACATCTATTCCACGATAAGTCAAAGTATATGGGAAACTTCAAAGAAGATATAGCGCGCTGTGAGGCCTTCGTTTTCGATGTCGATGGTGTGATGACCGACGGAGGCATCATTCCCACGCTCGACGGCGATTTCATCCGCCGCTACAACGCCAAGGACGGCTATGCGCTGGCCTACGCAATCAAAATCGGCTATAAGGTCTGCATCATCACCGGCGGCCGGGGCCGGACGCTCGAAAACCGTCTCCGGATGCTCGGCATCGAGCATTTTTATGTCGATTGTATGGACAAAATCACGGCTATCCGTGAGTATATGGCGGATCAGGGCCTCGACCCGGCCAACGTGCTCTACATGGGCGACGACATTCCCGACCTGGATTGCATGCGCGAAGTGGGCCTTCCGGTCTGCCCGGCCGACGCTGCGGCAGAGGTGATCGAAGCCTCGCGCTACGTCTCGGAGTTCCGGGGCGGCGAAGGGGCCGTACGCGACATCATCGAGCAGGTGCTGCGCGCCCGCGGCGACTGGGCCCGCGACTCGCAGGGCGTCACGCCCTCGTCGCTTGCCGCATCGCGGTAAGGTTTCTCCGGCTGAGGGAGGGATCGGTTCCTTTTCCTGCAATCAGAAACGGTTTGGCTGCCTTTCTCTTCTTTCTATGAAAGAAGGAGAAACTATGTGGGGTTTCCGGCTAAAATTTGTATCTTTGCAAGCTACAAGCCTCCGTTATGCTCGAAAAACTGGCCAAACAAACTGCCGTCTACGGTATTAGCACCATCGTTGTAAGGTTCCTGAACTACCTGCTCACACCTTACTATACCCGTATCTTCAGCGAGGAGGTCTACGGCAGCATCATCACCTACGTCTACGCCTTTATTCCGCTGGCACTGACGCTGTTGACGATGGGTATGGAGTCGAGCTATTTCCGTTTCTCAGCTAAGGCTGAAGAGGCGGGCGGCGACGTAAAGGCGGCCAAACGGCGTCTTTTCGCCACGACATGGGGCATTACCTCGCTCGCCGCACTGCTCTTCTTCGCGGCCGTCTGCCTCTTCCGCGACGCACTGGCGCAGGCGATGGGGGCGGACTATGTCCGCCATCCGGAGTATGTGGTCCTGGTCGGCGCGATCATCCTGTTCGATGTCTGGGCGACGATTCCTTTCTCGCGGCTGCGCGAACAGGGCCGGGCCATGACCTTCGTGGGGCTGAAGCTGATGAACGTGGTCCTGACCGTGACGCTCGCCGTGGCATTCGGTGTGGCTGGGCTTTATAAAACCGATTTCGGTGCGGGCTGGGTGCTCGTCGGCAACTCGATCGCGAGTGTCGTCACGTGGCTCGTGATCCTTGCGACCGCCGACCGCATCGTTCCGCGGATCGACTGGAAGCTGCTGTCCGTGATCTTCGTCTATTCGCTGCCATTGCTGGTGGGCGGGCTTGCCGGCACGGCCAACGAATTCATCGATCGGCAACTGATCTACTACCTCGTGCCGGAGGGCGCGGCTGCCCAGCTGGGTATCTACGGGGCCATTACCAAGATCGCCGTGGTGATGATGCTCTTCTACCAGATGTACCGCCTCGCCGCCGAGCCGTTCTTCCTCTCGAACTTCAAGAAATCGGACTTCGTGCAGATGAACGCCGCGGCGCTGAAATACTACGTCATGGCCTCGATGATGATCTTCCTCGGCATTGCGCTCTTCCGCGACCTTTTCGCGCTGATCGTGGGCAAAAACTTCCGCGAAGGTATCTTTATCCTGCCGGTGGTGCTGGGGGCGAACGTCCTCACGGGCGTCTGGCTCAACCTCTCGTTCTGGTACAAGCGCGAGGAACGGACTTCGCTGGCCATCGTGGTCACCGGCGCGGGACTCGTCGCGATGGTTGCTTTCGGAGTGGGGCTTATCCCGCTGTGGGGCTACTACGGGGCCGCCTGGGCGCGCCTGGCGAGCGAATCGGTCATGGTCGCCGTCAGCTGGTGGCTCAACCGCCGCTATTACCCGACGCCCTACGACTGGCGCCGCATCGGCGAATATGTCGCCGTGGCGCTCGTGGTTTTCGCCGCCTGCGAGGTTTTGACCGCCTCCACGGGCAATATGTTTGTAAGCTATGCGTTTAATATAGTGCTCTTTGCGTTGTATGCCGCCTACCTCGTCCGCCGCGAGCGGATCGACCTGGGGGCGATGCTACGCGCATTCCTGCACAGGTAAAATTGAATCGAAGTATGCAAAAACGACTTTTTCCCAGAATCGCAGCCGCGGCTTCGGCCCTTCTGCTCCTCGCTGCCTGCGGCCAACCCCGGTCGACTGGTTCTGCCGAGGTGTTGCTGCATACCACGGCGGGCGACATCCGCATCGAACTCGACGGGCGTACGCCCCTTCACCGGGACAATTTCCTGAAACTGACCCGCGAAGGGTTTTTCGATTCGGTGCTTTTCCACCGGGTTATCGCCGATTTCATGATCCAGGCGGGCGACCCTGCTTCGCGCCGGGCTCCGGCGGGCGAAGTGCTGGGCGGGAGCGATGCGGGTAACCTGATTCCCGCTGAGATCGTCTATCCGGCGTTGGCACATACGCGCGGCGCGCTGGCTGCGGCCCGGACGCCCGATACGGTGAATCCCGAGCGGAAATCCTCCGGCAGCCAGTTCTACATCGTCTGGGGCAAGCCGTTCGACAGTGAGACGCTCGATCGTATCCAGCAGGACGTGACCGCCGCCACGAACGGGAAGGTCGTGATTCCCGACTCCCTGCGTGCGCTTTATCAGACCACCGGGGGTACGCCGTTCCTTGATGGACAGTATACCGTCTTCGGTCGTGTGACCGAAGGACTGGAGGTCGTCGAAGCCATCCAGGGCGTGGAGACCGACCCGGCCGACCGGCCGCTGGAAGATGTGCGGATACTCAGTGCCGAGGTGATTCAAAAATAGAAGGAAATGAAGAAGTCTACCGGAAAAATCGTGGTGATGGGCGTGAGTTTCGCGCTCTTCCTCGGCGGGGTCGCCGCCCTCCAGATGGAGCGGGGTACGGCGCGTACCGTGATCCTCGCACTGGTTTTTGCGGGGCTGTTAACCATCGCCGGGGTGCAGACTGCTTTCCGGCTGAAAAAGAAGAAATAAGATGCGTTTTGCGAACATAACAGGACAGGAGGATTTGAAACGGCACCTGACGCAGTCGGTCGATGCCGGGCGCGTGAGCCATGCCCAGCTCTTTACGGGTACGGCGGGTTCCGGGGCGCTGGCTCTGGCTGTGGCTTATGTTCAGTACCTCTGCTGCCGCCACCGCCACGACGGCGATTCGTGCGGCGAATGCCCCGACTGCAAGCAGATTGCGGCCTTGGCGCACCCCGACCTGCACCTGGTCTTCCCGGTCAACAAGCAGGGCAAGAAATCGGGCGAGGTGATGCGCAGCGACGAATTCCTGCCGCTGTTCCGCGCGCTGTTCGGAGAACGCGGCGGATATTTTTCGCCGCAGGACTGGTATGACCGCCTCGATCTGGGCAAGACGCTCAAAGGTATGATTGCGGCCCGTGAGGCCGATGAGATCATCCGCAAACTGTCGTTCAAGAGTTTTGAGGCCGACTATAAAACCATGCTGATCTGGCTTCCGGAGGCGATGAACGAGGAG